>NZ_JBSHBP010000010.1:0-161177 GCF_053612065.1 Streptomyces sp. NPDC054765
GCGGACCGGCTCTGCGCGGTACCGGCGGCGTTGTTGCCGCTGGCCGCCTTCGAGCCGCTGTCGGCGCCGCCGCAGGCGGTCAGGCCCAGTGCCAGCGCGGCGGTGACGGCGGCCAGGGTGGCGGTACGAATCCGGGAAGTGCGCATGAACGGGTTCCCCTGCGTTTCGTGCGGGACTCTTCGTCGGTCGTTCCCGCGGCGTGGACACCACTTTTCCCGGGGCCACTGACGTTCCGGAAACGCCTCACTCACGTCCCGCTGACACACCGCGCGCGAACGGATGAGGCCGAGCCGTGGGCGGCCTGGAGTTCCTCACCGTGGCCCTGGCGCCCGCACGCGCCCCGAACCGTCTCACCTGCCCCCGGTCGTCGTGCGGCCGGCGACACCAAGCCGGAAGCGGGCAAGCGGCTTGTGGTCCTGCCGCCCCTCCTTCGGACCGACTGCCTACGTCACCTCGACCGGTACGCGGAGCAGCAGCCGCACGGACTGCTGTTCGTGGCGGAGAAGGGCAAGCCGTTGCGGCGGTCACCTTCGGGCGGAACTGGCGGAAGGTACGCGCGCCGCGCCGGCCACTCGGAGCTTGAGCGGCACCAGAAAGTCGCGAGCGGGCTGGACGACCTCATACGAGCCGCCCGCGGCAAGGCGGGCCAGAAGCCTTCTGGTGCGGCTCTGGTGCGGGACGCCTGCACTGGTCCGGACAACACACAAGGCCCAGGTCGCTGACCCGGGCCTCAACTATGGCGCGGGTGACGGGAATCGAACCCGCGCTCTGAGCTTGGGAATCCGTGGCGCGCGGGGCAGCTATGTGGCGTCTGACCTGCGAAAACAGCCTACCGCAGGAGCTGCTGCGGGGGTCTGCCCGTACTCGTATTGACCGCTGTTCACCGGTCTGAAGGGCACGGATGGGGCACGACGGGAGCAGGCGGCTCCTTGCGTCGTTCGCCGGCCCTGAGGCGGGCGGTTGACGCGTCGGGGTTTCCTTCAAGGAGCCTGCGGTTGGCAGCCCCCACACCGGTGCTGGTGTTCCTGCTTGCCCGGCCGTACCGGAGTCTCCCCAGCCGCAGGTCTTACGCGTCGACCACGCCGTTGACCTCGGCCGGGTCGGGCGAGTCGATGTCCTGCATGAAGCTCAGCATCCGGGCGTTGACCACGTCGGGGTGGTCGATCTGCGGGCCGTGACCCGTCGCGGCGATGATCTCGGCGCGGGCTCCGGGGATCAGTCGCGACACCCGTTCCAGCTGCCGCTGCGGGTGTACCAGCAGGCTGCGCTTGCCCATGATGAGGTGGAGCGGGGTCCGGAGGGAGCGCAGCGCGTCCTCGGTCAGCGGCAGCGGCGCGGGGCGGCGGATCCGGAAGGCGCGGGCGCCCGCCTGGATCCACGTCCGCAACTCGGGGACGGCGATGACCGGTTGCTCCAGCCAGGAGGCGAGGCGCGGGCGCAGCGCCTTGGGGGCGAAGCTGGCGAAGAGACTGACGAAGACCCAGGCGAAGAAGCGCAGGCCCACCTTCTCCAGGCCTCCGGGGTCGAGGGCGGTGACCGACGCGAGCCGTCCGGGCCGGCGGTGGGCCATGTTGAGCACCAGCCAGCCACCGTACGAGGAGCCGACCAGGTGGACCCGGTCGAGGCCGAGGGCGTCGAGCGCCTCGTCGAGCCACTGGGCGGCGCGCTCCGGCTGCCACATGGGCTCGCGGTGGACGCTGCGCCCGGCGTCGCCAGGGGTGTCGAGCGCGTAGACGGGCCGTTCGGCGCTGAGCGCGGGGGTGTTGGGATACCACATCGCCGAGCAGTAGCCCGCGCCGTGGATCAGGACCACCGGCGTACGGGACTCGGCTGCCGGGTCCGTGGGGCCGTACCGGTAGACGTGCGTGGTGCCGAAGCTGGTCTCGACGTCCGTCTCGGAGCGGGCGGGCGCACCCATCGCGTAGACGGCGTCGCAGGCGGCGAAGTAGCGCTCGCGCAGCTCGTCGTTCACGTAGCGGCCGACATCGCGGCGCACACGGGTCGTGTTCTCGGGCACGGGGCACCTCCGGGAAGATCCGTTCTTCGTGATACGACGGTATCACGATGGTGGTACAGCGGTACCATGAAGGAGTCCGGGTGGAGCCGGACCGCGAACCCACCACCGACGGGCGGAGACACCGGCACATGCCAAAGCGCGTGGACCACGAGGAACGGCGTGCCCAGATCGCCGAGGCGCTCATCCGGGCCGCGGGGCGTCGAGGACTGCACGCCGTCGGCATGCGAGACGTGGCCGCGGAGGCCGGCGTATCCCTGCGGCTTGTGCAGTACTACTTCGAGACCAAGGAGAAGCTGCTCTTCCACGGGCTCCAGCACCTGACCGACCGCTTCACGGCACGGGTGGGCGCCCGCCTGGCCGCCGCCGGTCCGAACCCGGGCCCCCGCGCGACCATTGAGGCGCTGCTGCTGGCCTCCCTCCCGACCGATGAGGAGAGCCGCACCTTCCACCTCCTCTACAGCTCCTACTCGATCCTGTCCGTGACGGACGACGCGCTGGCCGCCCAGCCCTTCATCGACAACCCCGACGCCGCCGAGAACACCCTGACCGGCCTGCTCGAACAGGCCCAGGCGTCAGGTCTGGCCGATCCCGGCACCGACGCGCGCACGGAGGCGATCAGCCTGCTCGCGATGACGGCGACCATGGGCACCAGCATCCTCGTGGGCCAGCGGAGTCCGGAGTCGGCCCTCGCGGTGCTCCGGCACCATCTCGACCGGATTTTCGTGACCGTCGAGACGTCGGCGGCTGAGTAGGACCCAATCCGGTGCACCGCTACGGCACGTGTGGCACGCGTAGGGCACGCGGCTTTGAGACCTTCGGGCAAAGAAGGCCCGCCGTCGGCGAGTCATCGATGCGCAGCAGGAAGTAGGCACCGGTACTCGGCCGTCCGCTGAGTTCTGGACGCCGCGCCGGGGCGACCTGGCCTTCCACGTCACGCTGTCCGTTTCTGTCCATGGCCTGTCTTCAGCGTAATGCTCTGCCCTCGTTCTTCGTGTCTAGCGTGGAACGCGATGAGACGGCGGCGTCTGAAACAGCCCGCGATCCGTCCTGACACCTCCAGTCCGGGCAGCCGACCCGGAGGACCCGACGAAGGAGACGAGCGTGCGGTTGGTAGTAGGCATGACGGGCGCGACGGGTGCCGTGTTCGGCGTACGGCTGTTGCAGCATCTGGCCGGGCTGCCCTCGGTGGAGACCCACCTGGTGCTCAGCCGGTGGGCGCGTACCACGATCGAGCTGGAGACCGGGCTCGCGGTGCGGGAGGTCGCCGCCCTCGCCGACGAGGTGTACACCCCCGAGGACCAGGGCGCCCGGATCTCCTCCGGTTCCTTCCGCACCGACGGCATGGTCATCGCTCCGTGCTCCATGAAGACCCTGGCGGGCATCCGCGCCGGGTACGCCGACGGACTGGTGGGCCGGGCGGCCGACGTGGTCCTGAAGGAGCGCGGCCGGCTCGTCCTCGTGGCGCGGGAGACACCGCTGAACGAGATCCACCTGGAGAACATGCTGGCGTTGTCCCGGATGGGCGTGGCGATCCTGCCGCCCATGCCCGCCTTCTACAACCACCCGGAGACGGTCGACGACATCGTCGACCACATCACCGCCCGCATTCTCGACCAGTTCGGCCTGCCGTCGCCCGCGGCCGAACGCTGGGCGGGGATCCGCTCCGCCCGTGCGGCACGCCCCGCTGTCTGAACAGGACACCACTACATCGCCCGCCGTCTGAACAGAACACCACTACATCGCCCAAGGACCGCCCATGGCTCACGACGACCTCCGCAGCTTCCTCGACGCCCTCGACAAGGAAGGCCAACTCCTGCGCATAACCGAGGAGGTGATGCCCGAGCCGGACATCGCCGCCGCCGCGAACGCCGTGACCCGCCTGGGTGACACGGCCCCCGCGCTGTACTTCGACAACGTCACGGGCTTCACCGACGCCCGCATCGCGATGAACGTACACGGCTCGTGGGCCAACCACGCCCTCGCACTGGGGCTGCCGAAGGAGACCGGCACCCGGGACCAGGTGACCGAGTTCATCCGTCGGTGGGGCGCATTCCCGATGACGCCCGAGTGGCGGGACAATCCGCCGTGGGCCGAGAACACCCTGGAGGGCGAGGAGGCCGACATCTTCCGGGTGCTGCCGCTGATCCGCCTCAACGACGGGGACGGCGGCTTCTACATCGACAAGGCGGCGGTGGTCTCCCGGGACCCCGACGACCCCGAACACAGCGGTAAGCAGAACGTCGGCATCTACCGCATGGAGGTCAAGGGTCCCCGCAAGCTCGCCATACAGCCGGTGCCCGTGCACGACCTCGCCCTGCAACTGCGTGCGGCGGAGGAACGCGGCGAGGATCTGCCCGTCGCCCTCGCGATCGGCAACGACCCGGTCATCTCCATCGTCGCCTCGACCCCGATGAAGTACGACGAGAACGAGTACGAGATGGCGGGTGCGCTGCGCGGTGCCCCGGCCCCGGTCACGCGGGCCCCGCTGACCGGGCTGCCGGTGCCGTGGGGCAGCGAGGTCGTCATCGAGGGTGTCGTCGAAGGCCGCAAGCGGGAGATCGAGGGCCCCTTCGGCGAGTTCACCGGGCACTACTCCGGCGGGCGCAGCCTGCCCGTGGTGCGCATCGACCGGATCTCCTACCGGACAGACCCGATCTTCGAGCACCTCTACCTCGGTAAGCCGTGGACCGAGATCGACTACCTGATGGCGGCCAACACCTGTGTGCCGATCCACCAGCACCTGACGAAGGACTTCCCCGAGGTCCAGGCAGTCAACGCCATGTACACGCACGGTCTGGTGGTCATCGTCTCGACCCGCAAGCGTTATGGCGGCTTCGCGAAGGCGGTCGGCATGCGGGTACTGACGACCCCGCACGGCCTGGGCTACGCAGCGACGGTCATCGTCGTCGACGAGGACGTCGACCCGTTCAACCTGCCGCAGGTGATGTGGGCGCTGTCGACGAAGATGAACCCCGCCCGCGACCTGATCAGGATCCCCGACCTGTCCGTCGTGGAACTGGCCCCGCAGGCCGACATCCCCGGCATGGTCGACAAGCTCATCATCGACGCGACCACGCCCGCCGCCCCGGACCGGCGCGGCCACTACAGCACCCCGGCCCGTGACCTCCCGGAAGCCGCCGACTGGCTCGACCGGCTCCGGCGGATCACCGCCGGCTGCTGACACCCCGTCGGTTCCGTTCATCGGAACAACCCCCTGCCTACAGAAAGGAAGTGCCGCCATGGCCGACTCCGTGATCTGCCCCCGCTGTGCGCACGAGGCCGTCGAGCGCGTTTTCGCCTCACCTGTGCCGGGTGTGTGGGAGGTGCTGCGCTGCGGGCAGTGCCTGTACATGTGGCGCACCAGTGAACCCACCCGCCGGACCCGCCGGGAGGAGTACCCCGAGGAGTTCCGGCTGACGCCCGCGGACATCGGGAACACGGCCGAGGTCCCCTCCGTCCCGCCCTTGCGCCCCTGCGGCTGACCCGGGCGGAGCAGCAAAACGTGGAGCTCACCGCCAAGTTGGAAGAGACCCGGTCCGACCTCGATGCCGCACGAGAGGCCAACCGGGACCTGACCAGAGCTCTCAACCAGCGCGGCTGAGACGTTCCGTCGGTATCGCCTCGTGCATACGACCTGCCCGACGGATGACGCCACGAACGCCGACAGCCAGCGCCCAGAACAGGAGAGGAAAAGCAGCGACCCGCTCCATACCTCCCATACCGAGACCGAGGTAGTGGCGGGAGAGGTACAGCCCGAAGGCCGTGATCGCTGTGACTCCCAGCAGGCTGGTGCCCCACCGCAGGGGGGTCGGTAGGTGTTCTGCCAGGGCGAACCCCGCCAGGACGAGACCGATGTTGCCTGCTGCCATGACGAGGAGGGCGCCCCAAACGTGCTGGTTCTCGTTGACGTCCGCAGGAGCCGGCCCGGCCAGCACGAACCCGACACCGGCACCGGCGAGCAGCAGGCGGGCCATGGCAGCGGCCCGGCCTCTGCGCCACAGGACACCACCGGTCAGGGCAGCGCCTACAACGAGCAGCACTCCCAGGGCGACGAATGAAACATTCATCAGGCCGTGCTCGGGGGAGCAGATATAGCGCGGCTCAGGCTCTGGCTGCAGGGCGCAGTGAGCGTTGCCCAAGTCGCTGATGTTGTTCCGCGCCCAGCTATACGGTCTGGCCCAAGCCGACTCGGCGATCCCGTGGACGACGAAGAACTGCACCACGCCCACGATCCATGCCGAGTACCCGATCCGGACTCTCACCTGTCCACCTTCCGTCACGCGAATCAGGCGGACAGCCGATCATGCGGGGCCGGACTCAGGCACGCCGACGAACCCCCTGGAACAGGGTGGGGCAGACCCTACTGCGGCGGGGGCACACGAGTTCGTCGAACTCCTCATCCTGTTCGGGCGCCAGGGAGTGCGGGCCCACCTCTGGGCCCGCACCACCTGGCCCGTCCACCTGGGGCGCTCCCTCGTCAGTTCCCGCCGAGGAGAGAATCCAGACCGTGCGCACGGTTGCCCTGTATACGCCGCGAGACCTCGGCCTCCATCGGGCCGCTGAACACACCGCCCTTCGCCGCACGGGGGGCGGCGGCGGCTTCGGCATCGGCCCTCAGCAGGTCCATGTGGATCGCAGCAGCGGCGGTGACTCCGGCTGCTGCGGCTGCCGGAACCCCGGCCAGCGCATCGCTGACGTTCCCCGCTGCCCACAGGCCCCGCACTCCGGTGGACCCGGACGCGTCCACCTGGAGCTGCTCGCCCAGGCCCATGGGGTGCTCCTGCATCGTCACGCCCAGCCCGTCCAGGAAACCGGCGCGCGCGACGAACCGCGGAGTGACCACCAGCTCCTGCACCGGCACCACCCTCCCCGACGCCAGCCGCACACCCGCCAGCTGGTCCTGGCCGTCGACCTCAAGGCCGGTGACCTCACCGTCCACCACACCGACACCGAGAGCGGCCAGCTGTTCCCACTGCTCGTCGGCCGGCTCCATGCCGGTGTGCAGGAACAGCGTGACGTCCTTCGACATCTGACGGAACAGCAGCGCCTGGTGGAAGTTGCCGAGCACTCCGATGACCTTGTCCCGGACCTCCCAGCCATGGCAGTACACGCAGTGCAGCACGTCCCGGCCCCACCGTTCGGCCAGCCCCGGCACATCCGGCAGCACATCGACCAGGCCAGTGGTCACCAGCACTCTGCGTGCCCGGACGCGTTGCCCGCCCCCGGTGACGACTGAGAAACCTGCCCCGTCCCGGGAGATCCGCGTGACCTGTCCCGAAACGACACGGCCGCCGTAGGAAGAGACCTCCTCGCGCCCGAGCCGGACCAGTTCCAGGGGGGAGATGCCCTCGCGGCCGAGCAGACCGTGGGCACCGGCAGCCGGAGCATTGCGGGGCTCGCCCTTATCCAGCACCAGCACTGACCGGCGCACCCGGGCCAGAGTCAAGGCCCCGGACAGGCCGGCGGCCCCACCCCCGACCACCACGACATCCCAGGTCTGTGCACCGTCTCGCATCAACTCGAACTCACTCATGCCCTCAGCGTGCGACCGGCACCACGCGGGCAGCAAAGATTCATGCTGTTCTGGCAAATTCAGGGCGCGGCGGGCCGCACACCCCTGAGGCCCACCGGTGTGAGCCTGCGGCGTTGGCCGGGTCGGTGTGGACGTAGAAGGCGGGCTCGCCCCGGCATCCGGCCGCGCGAGTTCCGCCGACTCGTTGACGCGCTGCAAGAAGTGCCTTGCAGGATTCGACGGACAGGGGAATCGGGTCCTTCCGTCAGTCGGCCTTCAGCGGCGCGGCGGCGGATCGAGGAGCAGTGCGGAGGGAATCCGTTCCGGCGCCGCCAGCCGCAGGCAGTGCATGCCGAACCCGGAGATTCCCAGCATGAGCCCGGGGAGGAAGGTGGCACCGCGCTCCTCGGCTTCCTCGCCGATGGTGTCGACGTCCCGCCAAAGGGCCTGGACCTGAACGTTGGCCTCCATCCGGAACGCAGGCTCATCGCAGAGTTGGGCGACTCGGAGGAGGAGTTCGGAGTTCCCGGACGTGCCATGACACAGGGTGTGGTTTTGCAGCCGGGAGAAGTTCCGGATCGTCGCGCCCAGCGCTTTGAAGGCCGTTCGCCGCAGTGTTTCGTCGGCTCCGCCCAGCGCTGCCCAGCTTGTGATGCGGCTCAGACCGATCCCGGCCGCGCCGTTGCACCAGGCGTTGGCGAAATGGCGTCCGCCTTTGGCGATGCCACCGGGGCGCGTGCGCAGGTCGTACCAGTCCTGCTCGGCCGGGTCGAAATGCCGGGCTTCGTACGCGAACGCGCGCAGGCCGGCTTCGACGCACTCCCGGCGCCCGGTGCGCTGTCCCAACGCGATGAGCGACCACCCGAATCCGGCGGCGCCGTGGGCGAAACCCGTGAGGTTGGCGGCCGTCCCGTCCGCAAGGTCAGTGGGCTCAGGCCGCAACACCGAACCCAGCGCGGGAATCATCGACAGTCAGTCGGTGGACGCCTCCGAGACCGTCGGCGAGGACAGCCGCGGATACGACGGCGGCAAGTCGCGTGACGGACGCAAGCGCCACATCCTGACCGATACCGAGGGCCTGCTCCTCGAGGTCACCGTGACCACGGCCGACGTGCACGACTCCAAGGCCGCCCCCGCGCTGCTGGAGACGTTCATGGACCAGCCGGGCCGGCTGCTGAAGCTGGTGTGGGTCGACAGCGCCTACCAGGGCGCCCGGCGCTGGCGAAGGCGTTCGCCCGCCACGGAGTGCGCGTCGAGGTCGTGCGCCGCTCCGACGGGCGACGCGGATTCGTCGTACTGGCCCGCAGGTGGGTGGTGGAACGCACGCTGAGCTGGCTCTCCCGCTCACGCCGCCTCAACCGCGACCACGAACGCCGCCCCGACCACCACGCCCAGATGGTGTGGTGGGCCGCCGTGATCAGGCTGTCCCGGCGCCTGGCCGCAGACGCTCCGCGCTGGCCGGAGAAACGCCCCGGCCGACTGCTGCGGGCGCGGGCATGAACCGTCCATCCTTCGCCCGCACCAGCCAGCCCCGCTTCTCCAGCACGTAGGCACGGTGCCGGATCTTCTCCACCTCGTTCTTGATCTCCGCTTCCCGGCCCACCGCCCGCGTCAGCTCCACCCCGTTCACCGGCCCCGAAGCGGCCACCACCGCGGCGAACACCTCCCGATACAGGCCGCTGAGCACCACCTCGCCCATGCCCGACCGCCACACCGGCGGCCGCTCGCCATGCCCCGCGCCGGGGCCGCTCGATCCCACGGCGGCAGCCATCTCACCACCACAAGGCACGGAAACCGGCGTATTCACCGGGCTCTCCCCGGCCAGCACCGACACGAGCTCCTCACGCCCCACCCGGGCCGGCTCGACTCGCTCCCGCGCGGCATCCACCTCCGCCTGAGCCTGCTCCAGGGCCTCCGTCCAGGACTCCAGATCCCGCCTCGCCCGCGCCTCACGCTGTTCCATCAACCCCAGCACCGACGGCATCGCGACCTCCTCGATCAACAACAAGCCGCCCGCTGCCTGCCCCTACCCCGTCGCGGTCATGCCCCGCACACGAAGAAGCCCCTGCTCATCGAACAGGGACTCCCTTTGCCACAACGCACTCACCGCGGTCGCCCTCGCCGCCGAAGCGGGCGTGCACCGTATGGCCCTCCTCAGACGGCACACCGACCTGAAGAACGAGTTCTACGAGCGAGTGCGCACCGAGACCCGACAGGTCCCGGAGCCCGAAAAACGTCTGCGGGAAACCGTCACCAAGCTCAGGGAGACCGTCGCCCGACAGAAAGCCGAGATCGAAGAACTCCGCCAGCTGGTAGCCAGACTCACCCTCGCCAGCGCCGTGCTCATTCACGACGACGATCAGCAGGCACAGCGGCCACCTGCCGTCGACAACGTGGTACCGCTGCGCCGACCATCAACGTGACGGCTGCCGCCGCCGGCCAGCCGGCGACGCGCCTCAAGCGAGGCTTCCCACCCGATCCCCGCGGTCGCCGAACACTGCTTCGCCCTGCGCGAGTGAACCGGGCAATCCCGCTCAGCGAACATGTTCGTTACGATCGGGTTATGACTGTAGGAAGAGAGCCGATCAGCCGCCGGGACCGTCCGGCGAAGCCTGCCCTGTCCCGGCGCTGGATTGTGGACACCGCCGTGCGGATCATGCGGGCGGAGGGCCTGGGGAAGGTCACGATGCGTCGCCTGGCGCAGGAGCTGGACACCGGCCCGGCGTCGCTGTACGTCTACGTCGCCAACACCGCCGAGTTGCACGCGGCCGTTCTGGATTCCCTGCTCGGCGAGGTCGACCTGACCGGGCGGGACGGCGGTGGGGACTGGCGCGAGCAGCTCCGTGCCGTCATGACGTCGTACACCCAGGTGCTGTTCGAGCACCCGCAGCTCGCGCGGGCCGCACTCGTCGCCCGCCCGAGCGGCGAGAACTACCTGCGCCTGGTGGAGCGCATCCTCGATCTCCTCTCGCAAAGCGGCGCCGACCGCGAGCAGGTCGCCTGGGGGGTGGACAAACTGCTCCAGGATGCGACAGCCACCGCTGCCGAGCACTCCACCCGTGAGCACGACCCCGCCTCCGAGGGCGACTGGAACGCCACCGTGCGTGCCCTGCACGCCGTGGACCCCGCCACGCATCCGGCGATCACCGCGCACATGCCCGCCCTGATCGGCGGCTCGGTGCCGGACAGGATCCGCTGGAGTTTCGACGTCCTCGTCAACGGCATCACGCACACACCTGCCCCGGGCGCAGGGGGCTGAGCCCGGGGCGGGGGCCCGCCTGACGGCGGACGCCGCCAGGAGACACGGAAGTCCTCCTCGCCGCCCGCCGCTACCCCGGCATGGAACTTGTTCGTAGCGAACATGTTCGTTACGGTGGCGGCAGTGGTCGAGGCCCCCCTTGCCGCCCCGCCGTGCACGCCGCCCTAGCAAGGAGCCTTGCGGCGTCGGCGGCGATGGCTCGGCGCACCGAGGTATTCCCCTACTGCTTCCGGAGGCCCCCTTGAGCACCAGTTATTTCCCGATAGCGATCATCGGCGCAGGGCTGGGCGGCCTGACCGCCGCCCGCGTCCTGCACGTCAACGGCATCGAGTCGGCGATCTTCGAGTTGGAGGCGTCGGCGGCGGCCCGTACGCAGGGCGGGATGCTCGACATCCACGAAACCAACGGGCAGAAGGCCCTGCACGCCGCCGGCCTCCACGACGACTTCTTCAAGATCGTCCACGAGGGTGGTCAGGCCATGCGCCTGCTCGGCCCCGACGGCACGGTGCACGTGGCCGAGGAGGACGACGGCACCGGCGGCCGGCCGGAGGTGGACCGCGGCGACCTGCGTGACCTGCTGCTGGGCTCCCTGCCCGACGGCACGATCCACTGGGGCCGTAAGGTCGCCGGGGCCCGGGCGCTGGGCGACGGGCGTCATGAGGTGACGTTCGCCGACGGCTCGGCCATCACCACCGATCTCCTGATCGGCGCGGACGGCGCCTGGTCCCGGATCAGGCCGCTGGTCTCCAGCGCCTGGCCCGCCTACACCGGTATCTCCTTCGTCGAGACCGACCTGTTCGACGCCGACACCCGCCACCCGCGCAGCGCTGCGGTCATCGGCGGCGGGTTCTTCATCGCCCTGGGGCACGAGCGTGGTGTCCTCGCGCACCGGGAGAGCGACGGCAGTCTCCACGTCTACACCGCGCTCAAGGCCGACGAAGGCTGGCTGGACACGGTCGCCTTCACCGACCAGGCCGTCGCCAAGGCCGCGGTCCTCGCCCACTTCGAGGGCTGGGACGAGAGCTTTCGCGCCCTGGTCGCCGACGCGGACACGATCACCCCGCGCCGTATCCACGCCCTGCCCGTCGGGCACCGCTGGGACCCCGTCCCGGGCGTGACGCTGCTCGGTGACGCCGCCCACGTGATGTCCCCCTTCGCCGGGGAGGGCGCCAACCTCGCCATGCTCGACGGCGCCGAACTCGCCCTGGCCATCGCCGCCCACCCCGGCGACACCGAAGCCGCCCTGGCCGCGTACGAGGAGGCCCTCTTCCCGCGCAGCGAGGAATCCGCCGCCGAGTCCGCCGCCAACCTGGACACGATGTTCGGCGAGCGGGGCCTGGAGCAGATGGTCGCCTTCTTCACGTCCGGCCCGGCAGCCCAGTGAGGCCCGCCCCGATGGCCACCGCTCCCTCAGCCACCGGACCCCTCAGCCACCGACCCCCCGCATCCAGGAGCACCTCATGACCGCACCCCTGCAGCGCACCGTCCCGGTACGGCCCGGCCTCGACCTCGACCTGCGCGAGGCCGGCACCAGCGGCAGCCCGGTCCTCGTCCTGCACGGCGGCCCCGGCCCCTCCAGCATCACGCCCCTGATCGACCACCTTGCACCGGATCACAGGGTGGTCGCGCCGACCCATCCGGGCTGGGAGGGCACCGTACGGCCCGACGTCCTGGACTGCGTGCCCGCACTCGCCGCTGCCTACCTGGACCTGCTCGGCCACCTCGGGTGGAACGACGTGACGGTGATCGGCACGTCCTTCGGCGGCTGGGTCGCCACCCAGACCGTCCTGGACGACCGCGAGGGCCGGATCTCCCGGCTCGTCCTCATGGACGCCATCGGCCCCGTCATACCCGGCCAGCAGATCACCGTGCCCGCCGGGCCACCGGCTCCGGCGGCCGGAGGACTGGCGCCGCAGGGCGGACCGTCCGCGCAGTCGATGGCCGCCATGCGCGCCTACGCCGGGCCGGCCATGGCAGACTCCGGCATGCTGCCCCGCCTTTCCACCGTCACCTGCCCGGTCCTGGTGATCTGGGGCACCGACGACACAGTCGTCACCCCCGGCTTCGGCCGCGCCTACGCCGCGGCGTTCCCCCACGCGCGATTCGAACTCATCCCCGGCGCAGGACACCTGCCCATCCGCGAGAAGCCCGAGACGGTCTTCACCCATCTCGACTCCTTCCTCACCCCCCGAGCCCCGGCCACCAGCCACTGAACCCCTGCCCTCTGACTCCCCGCCCGCGGGCCGACACCGGCACCGCCCCTCGGCAAGCGGGCGCCCATGGGGCTCATCACGCGCGGTCGCAGACCGACCGCCCGGGGGCGGGGAACCGACCGTCCCTTTCATCTACCGGAGGCACGATGACGAAGATCGCGATTATGCTCGGCAGCACCCGCACCGGACGTGCCGGCGAACGCGTCGCACAGTGGGTCCTGGAGCAGGCTCAGAAGCGCGGCGACGCCGACTACGACCTGATCGACCTCGCCGAGGTCGACCTGCCGCAGATCGACGAACCGTTCCCCCCTGCCATGGGCCGCTACACCCACCCGCACACCCGGCAGTGGGCCACGACCGTCGCCGCCTACGACGGCTACGTGCTCGTCACCCCCGAGTACAACCACTCCTTCCCCGGCGTCCTGAAGAACGCCCTCGACCGCGTCTACGCCGAGTGGAACAACAAGGCCGTCGGTCTTGTCTCCTACGGCTTCGACGGCGGCGTGCGCGCCGTCGAAGCCCTGCGCCCGGTCCTGGGCGCCCTGCAGCTCGCACGAGGGCATTCTGCACAGAGGAGCAGATCAATCGCGCCCGGTGACGCGACCCAGCGTCGGTACTGGTCATGCGGTGTGCCGGGGCCCCGCGGCGCAGCGCCGTCGGTTGGCGATCCGCCACCGTGATCAAACTCGGGGCCGCCCACGGTTGCACCCACCTCTGGCTGTCATTCCCACGCGGGAGTCTGGGGCTTCAGTGATCGAACACAACGACTTGCCAGGGAACGCGACCAACGTCGAACAGTGGGTGCGGGCCAACCTGATCGCCGCCGCCAAACGGCACCAGATGCCCGCGGTCGCGCTGGTTGTCGCCACCCCGGCCGAGGTCTGCGTCGACCGGCAGAAGCCGAGGCTGACCTGGGCCTTTGTCGTGGAGCGTGTGACGAGAATCGAACTCGCGCTCTGAGCTTGGGAATCAACGGGGCTTGGAGCAATGATCCGGCTCTGACCTGCAGACATGCTGCCTCGTGGCATCGTCCGATGGTGCCCCATGCTGCCCCGCGTGACCGCTGTTGACCGGCCTGAAGGGCACGGATGGGGCACGGACATTCGTGGCGCTTGTCGTGCAGTGCTCTGGACGCTGGTCGGTGAGGAAGGGGGGCGCCCAAAAGCCCGCCGTGCCAACAGGTTGGTGCATGCAAGGCGGGCGCAACGAGCCAGGGGACTCCGCATCGTCCTGCCGGGCCCTTCTCGTCCGGGGTGTCCCCTGGTCGCAGATTTTGCTGGGGGGCAAGGGGCGGGCATCAGCTTCCGCAGCCGCAACCCGCGACAGGGTCCGCTTGGTCCGCTTCGACCGTCTTGCTCGCGCAGCAGGCGTCACTGCCGGTTCCTGCGGACGGATCGTCGCTCTTGCCGAGGGTGTCGGCGTCGGCCTTGACGACGTAGACCTCCCACGGCTCCTTGCCGGGGCCGTGTACCCACACCTTGTCCTGGAGGGCGTAGCAGCACGAGGTGTCGTTCTCCTCGAACGTGGCGAGGCCGGCGTCCTTGAGGCGGGTCGTGGCGGCCGTCACCTGGTCCGTGGACTCGACCTCCACGCCAAGGTGGTCGAGGCGGGTGTCCTGTCCGGGCTCGCCCTCGATCAGCACGAGCTTGAGCGGCGGTTCGGTGAGGGCGAAGTTCGCGTAGCCGTCGCGTCGCTTGGCCGGTTCGGCGCCGAACAGCTTCGAGTAAAAGGTGATCGACGCTTCGAGGTCGCTGACGCGAAGGGCGAGCTGTGCGCGGGACATGGCGGTCTCCCATCGGCTTGCATTGATGTCTTTCGATGCAAGCTTGCGCCTTGGATCGAAAAACGTCAACATAGAAGCATGTCGAAACAAGAGCTTGTGGTGCTCGGTCAGACCGATGAGGCAGGTGCGTGCTGCCCGGGGCTGCTGACAGCTCCCCTCGACGAGGGGCAGGCCGAAGAGCTGGCGAAGGTGTTCAAGGCGCTGGGCGACCCGGTGCGGCTGCGCCTGCTGTCGATGATCGCCTCGCGCGCCGGAGGCGAGGTCTGCGTCTGCGACCTGACCCCTGCGTTCGACCTGTCACAGCCGACGATCTCGCACCACCTCAAGCTGCTCCGGCAGGCCGGCCTCATCGACTGCGAGCGGCGCGGCACGTGGGTCTACTACTGGCTGCTGCCCGAGATGACGGACCGCCTCGCGGGCATCCTGACGCGCCCCGCCGGCGAGCCCCTTCCTGCCCCGGCTGAGGCCGCTGGGGCTGCCTTGTGAGCGCCGTGCCCGAGCAGGCCGTCGCCGGCCGCCTGTCGTTCCTCGACCGGTACCTCGCCGTCTGGATCCTCGCCGCGATGGCTCTCGGCCTCGGTCTCGGCCGCGTCGTACCCGGCCTTGGGGACGCCCTCGCCAAGGTCACCGTGACCGGCGTATCGCTGCCCATCGCGCTCGGCCTGCTGGTGATGATGTACCCGGTTCTCGCGAAGGTGCGCTACGACCGGCTCGACACCGTCACCCGTGACCGTCGGCTGTTGTTGCCCTCGCTGCTGCTGAACTGGATCGTCGGCCCGGCGCTCATGTTCGCGTTGGCATGGCTGTTCCTGGCGGACCTGCCCGAGTACCGCACTGGCTTGATCATCGTGGGGCTGGCCCGCTGTATCGCCATGGTCATCATCTGGAACGACCTGGCCTGTGGCGACCGCGAGGCCGCCGCCGTCCTGGTGGCGCTGAACTCCGTTTTCCAGGTCATCGCATTCTCGGCCCTCGGCTGGTTCTACCTGTCCGTGCTGCCCGGGTGGCTCGGGCTTGAGCAGGCCGGCCTCGACGTGTCCGTGTGGGAGATCGCCCGCAGCGTGCTGATCTTCCTCGGTATCCCGCTCGCTGCCGGGTACCTCACGCGCCGGATCGGCGAGAAGGCCAAGGGGCGTACGTGGTACGAGGCGAAGCTGCTCCCGAGGATCGGGCCGTTCGCGCTGTACGGACTGCTGTTCACGATCGTGCTGCTCTTCGCGCTGCAAGGCGACGCGATCACCTCGCAGCCACTCGATGTGGCACGCATCGCGCTGCCGCTGCTCGTGTACTTCGCCCTGATGTGGGCCGGCTCCATGGCACTCGGACGATCCGTCGGACTCAACTACTCCCGTGCGACGACGCTCGCGTTCACGGCCGCCGGCAACAACTTCGAGCTGGCCATCGCGGTAGCCATCGCGACTTTCGGCGCCACCTCCGGACAGGCCCTCGCGGGCGTGGTCGGCCCGCTCATCGAAGTGCCGGTGCTGATCGGCCTCGTCTACGTCGCGCTGTACGCACGGCGCTTCTTCACCACCGCCGAACCGTTGCCCGAGGAAGGCCCTGCCCGTGTCTGACGCCGCCCTGCCCTCCGTGCTGTTCGTCTGCGTCCACAACGCCGGCCGCTCGCAGATGGCCGCCGCGTTCCTCACGCACCTCGCGGGCGACCGCGTACAGGTGCGGTCCGCCGGGTCCGCCCCCGCCGACGCCGTGAACCCGGCCGTCATCGCGGCAATGGCCGAGGCTGGCATCGATGTCTCGGCCGAGGTGCCCAAGGTGCTCACCGTCGAGGCGGTGCAGGCATCCGACGTCGTGATCACGATGGGCTGCGGCGACACCTGCCCGGTCTTCCCCGGTAAGCGGTACATCGACTGGCAGTTGACCGACCCTGCCGGGCAGGGCGTCGATGCCGTCCGCCCCATCCGTGACGACATCGAGAAGCGGATTCGCGAACTGATCGACGAGATCGCCCCTGAGGGGCAGGCGTGAGCTTGGCCTTCCGGCACGGATATGGAGCGGGTGACAGGAATCGAACCCGCGCTCCGAGCTGACACTGCAGGGCAGGGAATGCGGTGCCGGCTACCCGGTGGTGCCGTTTGGCGTAGGTGCAAGGGACCCGAGAGCCACCACGCGCGTCCCGGATGGCGGTCTGCCGCCGGCGGTGTGGCGTCGCCCTGCGCTCGTCGGCATTCGGCCTGGCGTGGGCTGCCGCTATGAGAATGCGGCTGTGCAGAACGCGTTTCGAACATCGCCGGGTGCCGTGTCTGGTTCTCGCACTGGCGCGACAGTGCCTTGGCGAGGGACGTGCGGTCCAGGGAGTGGATGACGTCGAACAGGGCCACGGCCTCGCGGGCCTTGTTGGACTGGAGTGGCCCGATCAGGTGCAGTTCGGTGTCGGGGTGGTCCTCCTTGAGCGCCGGCCTTCAATGACATCCGCGAGTGCATCGGCTGCAACATCTGTCTGGCCTTCGACTCCATGGGAGCGCCCTTCCGCTGCACCCAGAACCCCACGACCGGCGAGGAATGGCGGCGGGGCTGGCACCCCGAGACCATCCCGCCCAAGGACACCGACGACACCATCCTCGTGGTCGGCGGAGGGCCCGCGGGACTGGAAGCCGCCCGCGGCCTGGGCCAGCGCGGTTACGAGGTGATCCTCTGCGAGGCCGGCCGGGAACTCGGTGGGCGCGCCACCCGTGAATCGAGGCTGCCCGGCCTCGCGACCTACGGCCGGGTGCGGGACTGGCGCCTCGAACAGCTCAAGCGCATGAAGAACGTGCAGCTGCTGCCCGGCAACCACGTCACGGCCGACCTCGTTCTGGAAGCGGGGTGCTCCGTCGTCGGCGTCGCCACCGGAGCGACCTGGCGGAACAACGGCGTGGGGCGCCACCGCAGCGACCCCATTCCGGGCCTGGGCGATGTCGCGGTCTTCACTCCGGACGACATCATGGACGGCCGGCTTCCCGAAGGCCGCGTCGTGATCTACGACGACGAGCACTACTACATGGCCACCGTCATCGCCGAACGTCTCGCGGACGCCGGGTGCGAGGTGGTCTTCGCGACCCCGGAGCCGGTGGTCGCGGCCTTCACCCAGTTCACCGCGGAACAAAAGCGTGTCCAGCGGCGCGTCATGGAGCGCTGCGTCGCCGTGCACACGTCCGCCGCGCTGGCCCGCGTCGAACCGGGCACGGCCTACCTGGCGTGCACCTACACCGGACTCGAAACCGCCGTGGCCGCCGACGCCGTGGTGCTCTCCACGGGCCAAAACCCCCGGGACTCCTTGTACCAGGAGCTGACCGGGCTGGGCACCCAGGCCCTGGAAGAGGCCGGGATACGGCGCGTCGTCCGGGTCGGGGACTCCCTGCGGCCCGGGATCATCGCCGCCGCCGTGCACAGCGGGCACCTGTTCGCCCGCACCCTCGACACCGGTCTCACCGACCGGACCCCCTACCAGCGCGAGAACGTCACGCCGGACTGGGACCAGCCCTTCCCCCCGAAAGGTGCCGCTTGATGGGGACGTTCAAGGAGTTTCTCGCCAAGACAGCCGACGGCCACTCGCTCAGCCGGCAGGAGGCTGCCGAAGCCTTCACCGTCATGACGTCGGGCGACGCGACCCCCTCGCAGATGGGCGCTTTCCTGATGGCCCTGCGCGTCCGGGGGGAGACCGTCGACGAGATTGCCGGCGCCGCCGCCACCCTGCGGGGCAAAATGCGCTCCGTGACCGCACCAGCGGGCACAGTCGACATCCTGGGTACCGGGGGCGACTGCTCGGGCTCGTACAACATCTCTACCTGTGCCGGACTGATCGTGGCAGGTGCCGGCGTTCCGGTGGCCAAGCAGGGCAACCGTGCCCCACCGGCGCTCGTACCACCGCCGAAATCCCTCTGCTGCGCAAGGACTTCATGATTGACCCCTACCAGGTTCTTGAGGCCCGCGCGTGGGGCGCCGATGCCATCCTTCTGATGCTCTCCACCGTCGACGACGAGACCGCAGCAGCCATCGAAGGCACCGCACACGAACTCGGTACGGACGTCCTGGTCGAGGTCCACGACCTGGAGGAGCTGGAGCGCGCGTCCCGCCTGCGGTCCCGGCTGATAGGAATCAACAACCGCAACCTGAAGACCATGGAAACAACCCTGACCACAGCCGAGAACCTGGCGCCGAAGGTTCCCCAGGACCGTCTCGTGGTCGGCGAAAGCGGATTGAGCACCCTGCAAGACCTCCAGCGCATGGCGGCGGCCGGCATCACCACGTTCCTCGTCGGCGAAAGCCTGATGCGTTCACCCGATGTCGAGGCCGCCACTCGCTCGCTCCTGGCAAAGTAGCGCTGTCCGACTGCACGCCCCCAAGGGAGCACTCATCCATGAGTATTGAGTGTCTGATCACGGCCTTCATCATCGTGGTCTCACCCGGGACCGGCGCTGTCTATACCGTGGCCACGGGAGTGACTCGCGGACTGCGCATGTCGGTTGTGGCAGCCTTCGGCTGCACCCTCGGGATCGTCCCGCATTTGGCTGCGGCGATCGCCGGCCTGGCCGCGATCCTGCACACCAGCGCAGTGGCCTTCGAGAGCTTCAAGTGGGCCGGTGTCGCCTATCTCCTCTTCCTCGCCTGGCAGACCCTGCGGGAGAAGGGCTCGATGAAGATCGACACCGAGGGCGACGCGAAGACCGAGAAGTCGGCGGCCGGCGTCACCGGGACCGCCATTCTGATCAACTTCCTCAATCCGAAGCTGTCCATGTTCTTCCTGGCGTTCCTGCCCCAGTTCGTCCCCGCCACCAGCACCAACACGCTCCCGCAGATGCTCGAACTCTCGGCCGTATTCATGATCATGACGTTCGTCGTATTCGCTATCTACGGCGCCTTCGCAGCGGCAGTTCGCGACCACATCATCACCAAGCCGAAGGTGCTGGCATGGATGCGCCGCACTTTCGCCGTGGCCTTCGTGGGCCTCGGCGTCCAGCTGGCCCTCGCCAGCCGCTGACCGCCTGACCCGACGTCTACTCGCCCGACCCGGACGCGCTTCCGGGGCGGGCGAATCCATGTGAGGACCCGGATGCAAAATCACCTGTTCATCAAGCTCTGCGGGCTGAAGACCGAACAAGACGTGGACAAGGTGGTCGAGGTCGGGGCCGACGCCATCGGCTTCATGTTCGCCGACAGCCCTCGCCGGGTAGACGCGACCACTGCCATACGGCTCGTCAGGCGCGTCCCGTCCACTGTGATGACCGTCGGTGTCTTCCGCAATCAGGCGGCGTCGGAAGTCCGCTCGTTGGCCGATCTCACCGGCGTGCGCGCCCTGCAGCTCCACGGGAACGAAGGACGGGCCCACTACACCGAGCTCGGGCAAGAAGGCTGGACCCTCATCCGGGGAACCGCCTACCGGGAACCCCTGCCTCGGCGCGGGCAGCTGGGCGAGGACATCCTTCTCCTCGACGCGCCCACCCCCGGCGCAGGGGTCCCCTGGGACTGGTCCCGCAAAACCTTCCAGTCTCCCGGCTCACCATGGCTTCTGGCCGGCGGTCTGACTCCCGGCAACGTGTCCGACGCCATCCAGGCCACTCGCCCCTGGGGCGTCGATGTCTCCAGCGGCATCGAGAGCACCCGAGGGGTCAAAGACCCTGCCTTGATCGAAGCCTTCATCAAGGCTGCCCGTGCTGCATCCTGATCCCCCTGAGGGGACGCCATGACCATCCACTTATACGACACCAGCGCCCGGCAGATTCGCGATTTCACCCCGCTCACGCCGGGCTGTGTCTCGATCTACCTGTGTGGCGCGACCGTGCAGGCCGCCCCACACATCGAGCATATCCGGTCGGGACTGAACTTCGACATCATGCGCCGCTGGTTCGCCTACCGCGGCTATGACGTCACGTTCGTGCGCAATGTGACGGACATCGACGACAAGATCATCGCGAAGTCGGCCGAGCAGGGCCGCCCGTGGTGGTCGATCGGCTACGAGAACGAGGTCGCCTTCAACACGGCGTACGACGCTCTCGGCTGCCTGCGCCCGACCTACGAACCGCGCGCCACCGGGCACGTCCCCGAGATGGTCGAGATGATGCGCGGCCTGATCGAGCGCGGCCACGCCTACGCCGCCGACGGCAACGTCTACTTCGACGTGAAGTCCTTCCCCGGCTATCTGGAGCTGTCCAACCAGGAGTTGGACAATCTGCTGCAGCCGTCCGGCGCGGGCGAGACAGGCAAGCGGGACCCGCGCGACTTCGCCATGTGGAAGGCGGCACGGGACGGCGAGCCCAGCTGGGAGACCCCGTGGGGCCGCGGCCGGCCGGGCCGGCACCTGGAGTGCTCGGCGATGGCCCACAAGTACCTGGCTACGCGCTGGCCGAAGCCATTGGACCACGCTGGCGCATCATGATCTTCCTGGGTGCCTTCGCGTCCTTGCGTCCCGAAGAACTCGCGGAGCTGCGCCGCAGCGATATCGACCTCGACGAGGGCGTGGTGTGGATCAGGCGCGCCACACCAGAGCTGACGAACGGCAAGAAGGTGATCGGCAATCCGAAGTCGCGGGCGGGCAAGCGTGCGGTGTACCTACCCGACTTCATCGTGCCCGAGCTGCGCCGCCACCTTCAGTGGTTCGCGGAGAAGGAGCCGGACGGACTCCTCATCGTGGGCGAGCGTGGGGCCGCTCTGCGGCGGTCGTCCTTCGGGCGCAAGTGGCGCAAGGCACGCATCGCGGTGGGACTGCCTGACAACTTCCGCTTCTACGACCTTCGCCACACCGGCAACACTCTTGCGGCCGACTCAGGCGCGAAGCTCAAGGACCTCATGGTCCGCGCGGGCCAGTCCAGCCCGAAGGCTCAGCTGATCTACCAGCACTCCAAGAAGAAACACCAGCGCAAGCTCGCGAAGAGCATCGACGCCGAGGTGCGCCAGCAGCGCCGGGAGGCAGCCGAGCAGCTCCAGGCGGGGAAGCGGCAGCACTCCGGCTGAGGACCGTGTCGGTGGCAGCCGGTCAACGGTGGAGCCGACCGTTGACGTGAGTTTTGTGGTACGCGGACGAGGCTGAGCCGCCCCGGACGGTGTGGTCACCGAGGTCTACGCCTGGACCAACTCCATGGGCCAGGCCGGGTCTGCCGGGGCCTTGGCCCTCGCCGGGGCCCATCGTGACATCGACCGCTGAACACCCCGGGCGGGGGGTTACGCGACGCCGAAGAACACGCTGCCCGTGCCACCCAGGTCGGGGGAGTAGAAGTACGCGTTGATCGCGCGGCTCAGATCACCCTTGCTGAGGCAGCCGTCGCCGTCGGTGTCCAGCTGGCCCAGCACGCGCGAGGCGTCTCTGGCAAGGTCCCACATTTCGAGGTACCGCGTCAGCTCCTTCTCTCCGATGTAGCCATCGCGGTCCGCATCGATAACCTCGAACACCGTCGCTCCGAAGACCGCGACCGGCTCGTGCAGAGCCGGGTCTGCGGTAGTCGCGCCGGCAGCGGTGCGGTGCTGTTCGCGAGACAGGCGGCCGTCGGTCTTCGCGTGACGCTGCAGACCGGCCCAGTACTCCTGGTAGAAGAACGCCAGAGCCTTCGCCTCGGGGGCGTCCGCGGCGAGCTTGTAGGCGGTGCGGTAGCGATCGACGATCCGCTGGTAGTCGGCCCCGTCGACGTAGCCGTCGCCATCGGTGTCGGCGACGTTGAACAGGCGGTCCAGGTTGCCGGTACGGTGAAGGATGCGCTCAGGCGGGGTGCCGGCGGTCGCGCACAGGTGGTCCCGGAGCCGGGCGTGGCGGAACTGGTAGACCGTGCCGACCTGGCGCAGGATGCCTCGCTCGTAGGCGTCCTGCAGGAACGCGTCCAGGTCCCTCGGCAACCATCCCGTCAGGGGCAGCCAGATTCGGGCCAGGACTACCCAACGTCCCCAGGCGGTCATGGTGCCGACCCCGAGCGCGATCACGGATCCGGCCGCCAGTCCGGCCCCGAGTCCGGCCAGGGCACTGTTCGTCGCGAGCCCGAATACGATCCCGTACCCGGACCCGATCACGAGCCCGATAGTGAGTATCTGCTTGAGTACGGTGGCGCGGTTCGTGTTCAACAGGACCGACGGGAGGGCGTGTTTCTCTTTCGGGATGACAGTCTCGAACCCGGCCCCGAGCGCGGCGATGAGCCCCATCGCGAACCCCAGGCCGATCCCGCCCGCGAGTTGCTCCCCCGCACCCAGCGCGATCACGGGCCCGGGGACACCCCGGAGGGCCAGCAAGGCCGCGCTTCCGAGCGCCCACAGGAGTCCGAACAGGAGACCACCGGCGAGCCCGCCCGTGACTCTGGGGCGAAAGCTCTCCCGCAGTCTTGTCTTCGTCCCGTTCTCCGTCCAGCCCCGAAGCCTGATCTCCATGAGCGACGGTTCGAACTTCGGTCCGCCGACCTTCATCTTCGTGACGAACCCGTGCATGAGCCCGAAGGTCAGACCCAGCCCGAGCCCGTTCACCGGGCCGGTGATGCCTGCCGCCATGAGCCCGTACGCGGGCCCGTACAGGAGCCCGCCCTCGGACCCGAAAACGAGCCCGGCCACGAGTCCGGACGCGATTCCGACCGTGACCCCGACCCGCAGCATGAGCCAGCGCAGCTTCACGGTGGTCCCCAGCCGCCACCATTCGATGTCGGGCGTTTTGAGTTCCGTCAGATGTGCGGCGAGGTAGCCGAGCCAGTGCTGGGCGCGTTCGGGGTCCCAGCGCCGGGGTTCTCCTGCTGCGGGCTCGGTGCTGAGAAAGCGCTTGTAGGCGGTAGGGATGAAGATGTCCAAGAGGTGCTTTTCAAGGGCTTCTCGGGTGTCGAGCTCCTCGGCTGTCAGCAGTTCCGATGGGTTGCGCTCGGATTCGTAGATAAATCGGGCAAGTGTGACCATCAAGGGGGTAGTCAGCACGGCGGCGAGATTGGCGCTGGCCTGTGTGTGGGGACGGCGGCGTAACTCACTCAGGACGTAAGCCCACCCGTCCTCGGGGGCGACGTCCCTACCGTCGGGGAGAGTTGTGCCGGTGGCCTTCTGCAGGTAATTGACGGAGGCGTCCAGGTTGAGGTCGATCAATTCGATAGCGGCGGCGGAGGGCACCACCTTGGTTTCTTCCCTGGCGGCTTCGATTTCGGCGCGGCGACTGGTCACGAGCAGCGGCATGGTGCAGCTGTTGAGTGCTATCAGCGCGTCTTTGCGCAGACCGACGGCGATCTCGTCGAACCCGTCCAGGATCGGTAGCACGTAGTCGGCACCCACCAGCGTGGCGGCCCACGTCTTATTACCGCTGGGGCCAGCCTCGGCGAGAAAGGGCTGATCCCGCTCCAACCGGCTGATCAACCAATTTCGCAGCGGGGTAGTTTTGGGATTCCATGATCCGAGACTGAAGATCACCGGCACCGGTGCTTTGTGGGCACCAGGACGCGCTTCCAGGCGGGTCAGTGCGAAACGTAGGGCCAGGGCGCTCTTCCCTGAGCCTGCCCGCCCCAGCACCATCAGCCAGCGGGACTTTGCCCGCTCGAGGACGGCCGTGATCTCGTCCCCTTGACCGGCCAGGTCCAGCGGGGCAGCATCCGTTGCCCCAGCCGGGGCGTTGCGGATGTCTCCCCCGCGGCCGAGCACTCTCCCAGGCACCGGTCGCCAGCGCACAAGCAGGTCCCCATCCCGTAGCCGCAGTTGTTCCTCCTCCTGCCGCAGGCGCGCGTGGACCTCATTAGCGAGCAGATCGGCCTTGTCGGCCAGCTCCTTATCAACGGAGCGGCGCTCGGCGCGCACTGCATGCACGAGTTGCTCGACCAACTTGGTCAGTGCGCCCTCGGCGGAGAACCCTTTGGTGAAGAGCACGTTGACATTGTGGTCGCCGATGCTGAGAATGCCCGAGACGTCTCCGACCGTGATCGGCGGCCATTCGCTGCCCGACTGGTCAGGAGTATGTGCGGCGGGCCCCGACTCCTGCGGATCCGGCGCGACGCTCACCGGTACAGGATGTTCGTCGCGCCATCGCCGGTGGAGATGATCCCGGCATTGTCCGTGACGGAGACGCTGCGCGCCCCGGTGGCCTGTGCGGCCGGGCGCTCAGGCAGCATCGCCGACAACTCACCGGTGAACTGCGGGTCGTCCCTCAGCGCTTTTTTGATCTGCCGGCGCAGTGCGGCTCGTACGTCCGGGTCCTCACCCCTCCCCGCCAGGTCGCTGACGGTGGCCTCAACCGACGCGGCGTCGGTTCCACGGTGCAGGATCCGGGCGAGCAGCTGCTGTCCCAGCCGCACCGTCGCTCCGGCCGCCTCGTCCTCGGCTCTGGTCAGCACGCCGACGCCGTACGCACCCGCTTCAACTGCAGGCATGATCTGGCTAAGCAAAGTGTCGATCTCAGCCAACAGAGGCACCTCCCTCTTCACGCAGATAGTCGGATTCCGTAGCCGTCCTCGCCACCCCGGCAGGCAGGCGCCTGTACCTGCCTGCCGCCCTGCTTGAGCCTCCGTTACGCAGGCGGGTGGTCGTTCACTACGCCTGTCGAACGTATTCGGTGCTGGGCTTCTCGTCGGCCACGACATCGACGTCTTTACTCTGTAGCAAGCCCGCGAGTTGGCTGTCCAGATCGACGCCACCGCTAGCCCGCGCGCTGACGCCCTGATGACCGGCCTGGTGTGGAACATGACGTTCATTCAGAGGAGTCCGGCCGTCCGTAACCTTCCGGCCCGTGCTGCCGTGCGATGTTGCCCTACCGTCACACCCTCGATGCTGGGGGGCAGCGGCAATCAAGACCTTCCGGTGGCAACTGACGTCGCCCCTTCCGGCCTTGGCACCTTCGGTAGGCCAGTCAGGCTTCGGGTTGATGTACCGCTGATCCCCTCCGTCATCACCGGTGCGGTGGTGTTTTTTCAGCCGCGTGCCGAGGAGGAAGGCGGCGGCGCATGCGACGAGCGCGCCCACGGCCAGCAGGATGAGGTCCCCGGTGTCCTGGCCGGCGGTCGAGGGCTTAGGGGCGATCGTGGGTTTGGTCGACCTCGGCGTCGGACGGGGGGAGTCCGTCACCGGTGTGGGGCTGGAAGCCCTGGGGCTCGGATTGCCGGGCGTGGCCGCGCTGTCCTTTGCGGGCCCGGTGCCCTCTGACATCGTCGGTTTGGGAACGGCAGCGCCCACCGGTCCGGTCGTCGGCCGCGGAGTGGCGGAGGCCACCGGTCCGGTCGAAGGGCTCGGAGGGGCGGAGGGCGCTGAACTCGGCTTCGTGATGTTGAAGGACGTCACGACGTTGCTTTGGCCGGTGTTCAGGGTGCATGGCGCGTCGCCCGCGAGTGTGATGGTGCCGGTCGCGTTCTTCGCGAGGAGGTGGAGGGTGAGGTTGCCGGCGGTGACCGTCCCGTGGCCTGGATGGCTGAAGGTGCGCGTGGTCGCGCCGGCGGTTGCCGTGACGTTGAAGGGACCGGATGCCGGGACGCTGGTCGTGGCCATGTGGAAGGGGACCGTGACGTCGAAGTCGTCCTGTGGCGCGGCTACATGGGCCCTCGCGTCCACCGTGCCCCCGAGGGTCTTCATGCCCGCCCTGTTGAGCCACTGGGTGAAACTCGCGCCCACCGTCGCCACCGCGTTGACGGCGATGGGCTTGCTGGGCGCGCCGACCGCGACCGAATTCGAGATGTCCGAGTGGATCTCTGCTGTGAAAGGCTGATCGCCGATCAGGGCCGCCGAGCACGTATAGCCGAATGCGGGCGACGACTGCGCGCCAGCCGTTCCGGCTCCGATAGTGCCCACCAACCCGCTTGCCATTGCCGAAGCCGTGGCGACCGCAAGGATGATCCTCATCCTTTGCCTGCCGCACCTGATGATCATGAGTTAGCCCCCGTCCACTGTTCGTGTGTGCGATTACTGAATGGCTCTCGTTTCCTAAAGCCCAGCATGCTACTCAGATCGCGTGCCCTATGCCGGATCTGCGGCGCCCGGAAGATTTCGATCAACCCCGGACGAATTCGATCAGTGGGGCACGTGACTTTCCGTGGAAGACGCGGCTTAGGCGGCTCTGGTTGCTGGGGCGCGCCCCAAAACACCATGCTGGGGGGTGACTTCCAGAAATCCCCTTCCTTGCTGACTAAAAATCAGGAAGCGAACATCTGTGCTTTTCGATGTTCGTGCACTGCACTGCGCCGCCGGTCGGCGGCTCGGACCACTTGGCCCTGGTCCTGACGCGGGGGCAGGTCATTTGGTGCGGACGGCGGTGGTGATCGCCCTTAGCTGTGGGCGTGTTGAGGGCGGCAGCGGCGGTTCGCTGATGGTGACGAAGATGGCGATGGAGCCGCTGCTGGAGAGGTCGCGCAGCAGGGCCTGGCCCCCGGGTTGGCGCTCTGGGGCTTACGTCCCATGCCGTACTCGCGGACAAGGCCGTCGTGGACCGCTTCTTCGGTGACGGGCTGGCCGTCGCGGGTTGCTGCGGAGACGAACTCCCGCATGGCGCGGATGTCGGCATGGGGCAGCGGGCGCGCCCTTGCCGCAGGCCCGTTTTGCATCGGCAATCCCACGACAACTTAGGCGCGGGTGACGCAAACCACAGAAGATGTGTCTTGCCATTTGAGACGCTTGGCTCTCAAGGTGCCTGAGTCGGTGCGGGAGTTGGCGAAACCTGCCCTTCCGTTAGGTGGATAGGGCTGGTGGAGGGCTGGTCGACCCGAAAATGGTCTAGACAACAAACAAGGCCCAGGTCGCCGACCTGGGCCTCAACTATGGAGCGGGTGACGGGAATCGAACCCGCGCTCTGAGCTTGGGAATCAACGGGGTCTGGGCCGATCGTTCAGCTCTGACCTGCGGAAATGCTGCTTTCCTCATTGTCCGGCGGTGTCCCGTCACGCCCCTCGTGACCGGTGTTGACCGGACTGAAGGGCATGGATGGGGCACGGTCGTTCGCGACGCTTGTGGAGTAGTGCTTTTGGCCGCCGATCCGTGTGGAAACGTGGCTTCCAGGAGTCCGCCGTACCGTCAGATTGCGCACGCACCGCTGGGCAAAGTTCCCGGGGCTTCCGCATCGTCCTGCCAGCTCCTTCTCCGGGGCCGCCTGATCGCAACTGGTGCTCGGGCGCGGCGCTCACGCGGTGGCCCCGACGGCCTATATCTCGGCCGAGGTGCCCAAGGTGCTCACTCCCGAGGCCGTGCAGGCGACCGAAGTCGTCATCAGGATGGGCTGCGGCGACACCTGCCCCGTCTTCCCCGGCAAGCGGCGCCTCGACCGGCAGTTGCCCGATCCCGCCGGTCAGGGTGTCGAGGCCGGGCGGCCACCCGTGACGGGATCGGGCAGCGCGTTCGCGGACTGCTCGACGAGATCGCCCTGAGGGGAAGGCGTGAGCATGCTGTCGGGTCACCGGCGCCGAGCCGCCAATGCGCCGGGACAGTGCACCTAATGCGGTATCGAATGTGCTGTTCACCGCCACTCGTTGATGGCTGTTACGAGGACGGTCGCCTCGTAAGGGACTGCGAGCTTGCCGTGTGGGGCGCCACGGCCCGGTGCCTCTTGGGGTCAGGTCTCGTCGGGGTGTGAGGGGCGCGGCCAGGTGCGTCCGTCGATGCGTTCGATACTGGTGTTGAACCGGCGGAGGTAGCCGGCGAAAGCGGCGATCTCTCCCTCTGGCCAGTCAGCCATGACGAGGTCCAGGGCGCGGATATGGGCCTCGCGCTCTTCGGTGAGGCGGCGGGTGCCTGCTTCGGTGATACGGAACTTGCGGGCCATGCCGCCCTCGGGGTCGGGGATCCGGTCGACGAGGCCGGCGCTTTTCATGGCGGCGGTGCGACGGTTCAGGGTGGAGACGTCGAGGCCGAAGGCGTCGCTGAGCTCGCCGATGGACATCGGGCCCTGGGCCGCGATGCGGCTGAGCAGGATGTAGACGCTGCGTTCCATCTGGCTGCCCGCGGGACGGCTGTCGGTATCGCTGAGGTACCGATGCCGACCGAATACGAGGTATTCGAGCTCGACCAGATGCGTGGGGCCGCCCATGGCGAATGTCCTTCCCATTACTGCGGTGACCTGCGGGTTCCGTGGGTCCGGTCTCAAGAATGACAGAGATGTGTCGCGTGAACACATTATGCGCGGCACACATTGTGTGCGTTTCGCAATCTTTGTGCGTGGTGCACGCCATGTGTATGGTGCACATCATTCGTCGGCCCTGCACCCCTGAGGAGCCTGTCATCTCTCCCGAACAGACCACTTCGCGCACCGGCGGGATCGTCGCCACGCTCGCCTTCACCGGCACCGTGGCCGCGATCATGCAGACCTTGGTGACCCCGCTGATCAGCGAGCTGCCCCAGTTGCTGCACACCTCCCCGGCCAACGCCTCCTGGGTCATCACCGCGACGCTGCTCTCGGCCGCCGTGTTCGTGCCCATCAGCGGACGCCTCGGTGACCTGCTGGGCAAGCGGCGCATGCTGCTGGCCTGCTGCATACCGCTGCTGATCGGGTCGGTGCTGTGCGCCCTGACCTCCTCCGTCGTGCCGATGATCATCGGCCGGGCGCTACAGGGCATGGGCATGGGCCTGGTGCCGCTGGGCATCAGCCTGCTGCGCGATGTCCTGCCGCCCCAGCGTCTGGGCTCCGCGATCGCGTTGGTCAGCGCGTCCATGGGTATCGGCGGCGGCCTCGGCCTGCCCATCGCCGCGGCGGTTGCCGACTACGCCAGCTGGCGTGCGCTGTTCTGGGGCGCCGGCGTCCTGACCGTAGGCATCATCGTGATGATCTGGTCCTTGGTGCCCGCCCCCGCCACCCGCGCTGCGGCCGGGGGGCGCTTCGACTTCGTCGGCGCCCTGGGCCTTGGGGCGGGGCTGGTCTGCCTGCTGCTGCCGGTCTCCAAGGGCGGCGACTGGGGCTGGGGCAGCGCCCGGACCCTCGGTCTGTTCACCGTCGCCGCAGCCATCCTGCTGCTGTGGGGGCGGTGGGAGCTGCGCAGCGCGGACCCGCTGGTGGACCTGCGGGTGACGGCCCGACCGCGGGTGCTGCTGACCAATGGTGCGTCGGTGCTGGTGGGCTTCGGCATGTACGCCCAGGCGCTGATCATGCCGCAGCTGTTGCAGCTGCCCGAGGCCACCGGCTACGGCCTGGGGCAGTCGATGCTGGCGATGGGCCTGTGGCTGGCGCCCGGCGGTCTGATGATGATGGCCGTGTCCCCGCTGGGCGGTCGGCTCTCGGCCGCGCGCGGCCCGAAGGTCACGCTCATCGCCGGATCGTTGGCCATCGCCGTCGGCTACGGCCTCTCGATCGCGCTGATGGGATCCACCTGGGGCGTGCTGGCCGCGACCCTGGTCGCCAACGCCGGGGTGGGCCTGGCCTACGGCGCGATGCCCGCGCTGATCATGAGCGGTGTCCCGCTGTCCGAGACTGCGTCGGCCAACAGCTTCAACACCCTCATGCGCTCGCTGGGCACCTCCGTGTCGGCCGCGGTCGTGGCCGCCGTGCTCTCGCAGATGACCGTCACCATGGGCGGCTACCCCCTCCCCTCGGAGAACGGCTTCCGTGTCGGCCTGCTGATCGGCTGCGGCGTCGCCCTCGTCGCGGCCGCGGTCGCCGCCGCGATCCCCGCCCCGCCCGCCAGTACTGAGGCGGGCGGCACCGCGCAGGCCGTGGCCGCGAAGGACGCCGTCACGGCCTGATCCGGCCCGGACAGCGCCGGGGGATCGCACGCACACCGCACCACGAGGAGGCCCACGTTGTCGCAGGTTGACGCCGGGTACGCAGGTCAGACCGAGGCGGAACAGGCCTATGTCTCCGCCATGTACAAGCTGCTCGACCAGCAGCTCACCGACGTGCGCGAGGAGCTCAGGCGGGTATGGAAGGCACCCGCCGAGAACGCCGGCGAGGTGTATGCGCGCGATATCGCCGTTGAGTACCTGACCGGCCGGCTGGGCCGTCTCGAAGAGGCCGAGGAGGGACTGTGCTTCGGCCGGATCGACCACGCCGACGGCACGGTCCTGCACATCGGGCGGCTCGGCCTGCACACCGAGGACCGGGAGCTGCCCCTGCTGGTGGACTGGCGCGCGGATGCGGCACGCCCCTTCTATACGGCCACCCCCGTCCATCCGCTGGGACTGCGCCGACGCCGCCACCTGCGCCTGGAAGAACGCACGGTGGGCGAGGTCAGGGATGAAGTGCTCGACGGCTCCGCACCCACCGCCGGTGACGTCGTCGGCGACGGCCCGCTGGTGGCGGCACTGGAGGCGCAGCGCACCGGACGGATGGGCACAGCGGTGTCGACGCTCCAGGTGGAGCAGGACGAGATCGTGCGCTCCTCGCACCGGGGTGTGACCGTGGTGCAGGGCGGCCCCGGCACCGGCAAGACCGTGGTCGCCCTGCACCGGGCGGCGTACGTGCTCTACGCCTTCCCCCGGGCCGCCGAGCAGGGCGTCCTGGTGCTCGGCCCGAACACCCGCTTCCTCGACTACATCGCCCACGTCCTGCCCTCACTCGGCGAGAACGACGTCGTCCTGGCGACCACCGCGGACCTGACCGGGACGCAACCCACCGCCGGCGTCCCGGCCGACGTGGCACGCCTCAAGGGCAACGCCCCCATGGCCCAGGCGCTGGCCGGTCTGGTGCGCGCCCTCCAGGCGCCCAGCGGCGACTTCGCCGTGCAGGTCGGCCAGGAATGGATTCGCCTGGACCGCCAGGAAGTCGCAGAGGCCCGGGACGAGGCCGTCCGGAGCGGATTGGCGCACAACCGGGCGCGGGAGGTGTTCAAGGAACAGCTCATCGACGCGGTCATCGACGCGGTGGAGCGTGGCGCCGTCGACGCGCTGGAGCGCATCGATGCCGAGGTCGCCCAGAGCACCGGCCTGGACCTCGACCGGGCCACCCAGGCCGACCTGCGCACCCTCGGATTCGACGGCCCGGCCGCACACGTGGCCGACGAGTTCGACCGGGACACCGTGCGAGCGGAGCTAGCAGAGAGCGTCCAGGTGGACCGCGCCGTCGGACTGCTGTGGCCGTGGCTGACGCCCGAGGCCGTCGTCAACGCTCTGCTCGCCGACGCGGACGTGCTGGCAGCACGGCTGCCGTCGCTGACCGGCCACGAGCACGAACGTCTGCTGCGTAGGGTGGACGCGCCGTGGACGGGCGCCGATCTGCCGCTGCTGGACGAGGCCACGAGCCTGGTGGACGGCCCGCCCGCGCGCACCTTCGGACACGTCGTGGTCGACGAGGCCCAGGAGCTGAGCGCCATGCAGTGGCGCATGGTCGTCCGCCGCTGCCCGGCTCGGTCCATGACCCTGGTCGGCGACTTCGCCCAGGCGGGCCCTGCTGCCACCGCCCGCGACTGGACCGAGGCATTGGGCCCGCACCTGGGCACCCGATTCGCCCTGCACACCCTGACCGTCAGCTACCGCACCACCCAGGAAATCCTGGCGTCCACCCGCGACCTGCTCGCACGGATCGCCCCCGACCAGAGCCCCAGTACCTCGATCCGCCACGGCGATGCGCCACGCAGTCTCACCGCCCATCCCTGCACCCTCGCCACCGCCATCGCCGGGGAACTCAAGGCGCAGGCTGCGGCGAACCCGGGTGACCTGTGCGGAGTGATCTGCGCCGACCCCAGGATGGAGGAACTGGCCGCCGCCGGGATCACCGAGTGGGCGACCCTCGTGCCCGCCTCCGAGGCACGCGGCCTGGAGTTCGACACCGTCGTCGTCGCTGCCCCCGAGGAGATCGCTTCGGCCCGTCCCTGCGGCGAGCGGGACCTCTACGTCGCCCTCACCCGGGCCACCAAACGGCTCTGCACCATCACCTGACCGACCGCACGCTCACCATCCGACGCATGCCCACCTGCCCCGGACACCTCCGGGACTGCACAGACGGCGGAGCCGACATGATCGGGCTGCGCTGGCGGCTGATGATCCTCCTTGGCGCCTTCGCCTCGATGCGTCCCGAGGAACTCGCGGAGCTGCGTCGCAAGGACGTCGACCTCGAACTGAGGCAGGTAGCCGAAGCCTCGCCGTCCGCGGGTACGGTCCTGCGCGGAATCCTGGGAGACCCCGTACCGGCGTAGGTCTGGCGCTGAGGCCGCCGGCGCCGACCACGAGGGCGACCAGCGTGGCCGGCCCGCCTACCCTGGCGGCCCCGCGGCCCGCGCCCCGCGCGGCGGTGTGGCTTCAGCTGATGACGTTCAGGCCGAGGGCGGTGCAGATTTGGGCGGCCTGGCTCGGGGAGATGACCGCGCCGCGGAACTGTGCGGCGATGGCGATGGTGAGTTCGCCGAGGTCGGCGCCGCGTAGATCGGCGCCGGTGAAGTCGGCGGCCCGTAGGTTGGCTTCGGCGAGTCGGCAGTCTTCGAGGATCCAGTCACGGAAGTCGACGCCGCCGAGGTCGGCTTCGGTGAAGCGGATGCCGACGAGGTGGGTGCCGCGCAGGCTCAGGCCGTTGAGGTTGGCGACGGCCAGGTTGCAGCGGGCGAGAGTGAGGCCCAGTCCGCGGTGGCCGGTGAGGCGGGCTCCGATCATGCGGCAGCCGGTGAAGGCGGCATCGGCGAGCAGGGCGCCGCCCCACTTGGTGTTGGCCAGGTCGGCGCTGTCGCAGGTGAGGTCGCCGCAGTCGGCGTCGGTGAATTTGGCGCCGGCGGCGCTGCCGCCCTGCCAGCGGGCCTGATCGAGCAGGGCGCCGGTGAAGTCGGCTGCTGTGGCGGTGCAGTCGGTGAAGACGGCTTCGGCGAGGTGGGCGCCGCGCAGGTTGGCTTCGGTGAAGGTGCAGCGGGTGAACGTCCGGGGGCGCGGATCACGGCGCAGTGCCGGGCGCAGGTCCAGGCCGGTGAAGTCGAGTCCGGTCAGGTCGGTTTCGGTGGCGAGCAGCGTCAGCGGGTCTCCCGGCGGACCGGCCGGGTCGGCGTCATGGCCGTGGTGGCGGAACGGCGGTGGTACTGAACTATCCCGGCCGGGTCCTCCGCCAGCTCCTTGCCCTCCCGAGAGACTCGTCGGAAGGCGTCGGACTGCGTGTGGTCTCGTGACAGCAGGGCGCGTGACTCCAGCCACGTCTAAGCGTCCGCAAGCCCGTCCAGTAGTGCGTCTTCATCGGGCTCGCTCTGGAAAGCCTGGCGTGCCGAATTGACCAGCCCGCCGAACTGAAGATGTCGGCTGTTGCTGTCCGTGAGGTGCTGCAGGAGGAGGAGCGCGACGTCTCTGGTGGGCAGCTGGCGGATCTGCTCCGCAGGGACCGGCGGCACGTATGTGAAGGTCATGGCCGCACGCTAGAGCCGCGCACTGACAGCGCACCTGGACTTTCGCAGTTCTCGCGCAACCAGAGGGCGCTCGACGCTCGATGGCATGCGTGCAACCGCAGACGGTGCAGAACGGTCTCGGCCGTGGCTATTCGCAGGTGCATCGTTGCAGGCCACCCAGCGGTATGTGACGCAGGCCACGTAGATCGCGTCTCGCGATTCGAGATGGCGGACGATCAAGTCGCTGCAGAGGAGGTTGCGGGCGCCAATTCGCCGCGGTGGTCGGTGCGTTATGGCACGCGAATGGCACGCTGCCTAGAAATGGTCTAGGCAACAAACAAGCCCCAGGTCGCTGACCTGGGGCTTCCGTGTGGAGCGGGTGACGGGAATCGAACCCGCGCTCTGAGCTTGGGAATCAACGGGGCGCGTACGCGCCATTGCGGGTCTGACCTGCGTAAACGCGGGCTGTGGGGCAGAGTGAAAAGGGGCGGTGGAGACCCGTATTGACCGTGATTTACCGCTCGTCGGGGCATGCGGAGGGCACGGGCGTCGTCGGGAGGCAACTGCTTGCCGTCAAGATTCCCTTGCGGGCAGGCGGAAGAGAGGGGCACGCGGGTACCCGCGGCGGGATTGCTGGTGCAAGTGTGCAGGGCCGGCGTGCTCACCACCCCGCTTGCAAAGGTTCGTCGGGGTTGCCTCAGGCAGCGTCGGACGATCCCCGGCGGGCACGGCTCACAGCGCCCGCTCTTTACCTTGCAGGACCGAGGCGGCCTGCCTCGAACGAGCCGAAGTTCTTGACGTGGCAGATAGGGCGAAGGCGGTTGCCGTGGCCGCGAGCACGGACCCTCGTCCTCCCGGGTGATCTTGAGTGTTCTGAACCCCCGCGCCGCTTGGACTGCTGATTCGGTGGCCCGGTACAGGCCGTGCCGCGCCGCGATCCGCCCCCGACGGTTGCGCGGTGTGGTGTGGTTCGGCCAGGCACGGATGGAGCCCGGCCCGTGCCTGCGGAGCCTGGGCGGTGGCCGAGGAGGTCGACGCATTTCCGGTCGAATACGGGCGAGCGCCGATGCTGAATATCTCATGCCGCAACTGCAGAAATGGCCACTGGTGCGGTAAGGGTTTTTTACCCTCTCAAAAGCGTCGGGATCATGTGCCGCGCATGGCCGCCAGTACCGTGCTACCGTCGATCCCAGTTGCAGTTGTGGTTCCCAAAGACTTCAAGCGTGCTCGCTGTCGTACATGGCGGAGCGCTTTCGTATTTTCCGGTGTTTATTTCCGGACGGGTAATCAACGCAGCGATACGGAGTCCGCAGGGTGTGGGCTCCGGCACTGCCCCGAAGGAGATATGACATGGCTACTGGCACCGTGAAGTGGTTCAACGCGGAAAAGGGTTTCGGCTTCATCGAGCAGGAGGGTGGCGGCGCCGACGTCTTCGCCCACTACTCGAACATCGCTGCCCAGGGCTTCCGCGAGCTGCAGGAAGGCCAGAAGGTGAACTTCGACGTCACGCAGGGCCAGAAGGGCCCGCAGGCCGAGAACATCGTTCCCGCCTGACGCTGACGCGTACACCGTAGCTGGGGCCCGCACCTTGGGTGCGGGGCCCAGCTCGTTGCTTTTCGGTGTTTCCCGTGTGCCCCACAACGGCCGCACACGCGGCGTGCGGGCAGTCAGTTCGACTTCCCGACCGCTATGACACGGCGGGCAATCCGCCCGGATTCATGATCCGGCAACTGTTTCGCTCTTCTTTTGCGACGTTGCCGTTCCCGCTTCGGCGTGCAGGGTCGACATATTTCCGCCCCGCTTCGTTTCATCTCAATTCATCGGTTCGTTCTTGCGATTCTTTGTGTGCGGCTCATCGCTGCCGGGAATTCCTCGACGTACCCCATCGAGGAAGGTTCTCCTTGAACCGCACAGCTCGCACGAATGACCGCTACTCCCGCTCTGCCGGCTCGTCCGGCTCAGGCCGTGGCTACCGCTCCGGTGGGCCGAACCGCTCGGGCACGGGCCGTTCCGGGGGCTCCGGACGGCGTCCCGCGACACTGCAGGGAGAGTTCGCCCTGCCCGTCACCCACACTCCCGCCCTGCCCCCGGCCGAAACTTTCGCCGAGCTGGACATGCCGGCGGCGCTGCTGGCGGCCCTCAGCGCGGAAGGCATGTCCGCCCCGTTCCCCATCCAGGCCGCCACGCTGCCGAACTCGCTGGCCGGACGCGATGTTCTCGGCCGCGGACGTACCGGATCGGGCAAGACGCTGGCCTTCGGTCTGGCCTTGCTGGCCCGCACCGCCGGACAGCGCGCCGAGCCCCGCCAGCCGCTGGCCCTGGTCCTGGTCCCCACCCGGGAGCTGGCCCAGCAGGTCACCGACGCGCTCACCCCCTACGCCCGGTCGCTGAAGCTGCGGACGGCCACTGTCGTCGGCGGGATGTCGATCGGCCGCCAGTCCAGCGCACTGCGCGGCGGCGTCGAAGTGGTCGTCGCCACGCCGGGACGGCTCAAGGACCTCATCGAGCGCGGCGACTGCCGCCTCGACCAGGTCGCCATCACCGTGCTGGACGAGGCCGACCAGATGGCCGACATGGGCTTCATGCCTCAGGTCACCGCCCTGCTCGACCAGGTCCGGCCCGAGGGGCAGCGCATGCTCTTCTCGGCCACCCTGGACCGCAACGTGGACCTCCTGGTCCGGCGTTACCTCACCGACCCGGTGGTCCACTCCGTCGATCCCTCGGCGGGCGCCGTGACCACGATGGAGCACCACGTGCTGCACGTCCACGGTGCCGACAAGCACGCCACCACCACCGAGATCGCGGCCCGCGAAGGCCGGTCGATCATGTTCCTGGACACCAAGCACGCGGTCGACAACCTCACCCAACACCTGCTGAACAGCGGCGTGCGCGCAGCGGCCCTGCACGGCGGCAAGTCCCAGCCCCAGCGCACCCGCACCCTGGCCCAGTTCAAGACCGGCCACGTCACGGTCCTGGTGGCCACCAACGTCGCGGCCCGCGGCATCCACGTCGACAACCTCGACCTCGTCGTCAACGTCGACCCGCCGAGCGATCACAAGGACTACCTGCACCGCGGGGGACGCACCGCCCGCGCCGGCGAGTCCGGCAGCGTCGTCACCCTCGTCCTGCCCAACCAGCGCCGCACCATGAATCGCCTGATGGCCGACGCGGGCATCACCCCGCAGTCCACCCAGGTCCGCTCCGGAGAGGCCGAACTGAGCCGCATCACCGGCGCCCAGGCCCCCTCCGGCATCCCGGTCACCATCGCCGCACCGGTCGTCGAACGCGCCAAGCGCAGCGGCTCCTCCACGCGCGGCCGCCGCAGCCGCCCCGCCCAGGCCCGCCGTGCCGCCGGATCAGCCCGAACCGCGACACCGACTGCGCGGCAGACCTCCTCGGCCCCGGCCGCCTAGGCCGGTCCCGGACAATCACGCTCAGTTCGTCGGATCACCCTCGTCACGGAGGCTTTCGTCGATGCTTCAGAGCCACCCCCAGGCGGACCGCTCCGGCAAGGCAGCCGGCGACGCAACGCGCGCTGCGGGGCCTCGCCCGTGATCGGTGAGGACGGGCACGCCCTGAGCGTCGTCGTCCTCACCCGTTGATACCGCTCCCGCCCGGGCCGGCGATCCGTTTCCGGCTTCTCTTCGACCTTGTAGAGGCACTATGCGCGTCGTCATCGCCCGCTTCCCCTTCGACCTGCTCAAGACCGAGGTGCAGGATGCAATGAAGGGCATCAAACCCGAACCCGTTACGGGTGAGTCCGTGCTCATCGGCCGCCGCCATTACCCCGTCAAGCAGGTCGGGGAGATCATCACCCGGCAGGACCGCCGTGACTTCTCCGCCGGTGAAGTGACCCGAGCCCTGAGCCGCCTCGGCTTCGTGTGCCGCCCGGCTGCCGCGCTCGTGCCGCCGACCGGTCTCACACCACTGGAGACGGCGTCGGCCTTGCTGGGGCACCCGGCCCGGGCCTGACCTGACGGCTGTGGCGATGCAGGCCCGACGGTCCGAGGCTGACCTCCCCGAACGCTGTTGCGGGGTCACTCCTGCCGTGGCTACCTGGTTGTCAGCGAGGCCCGACAGCCCGAAGGAGGACGGAAGCTGTGTCCCGCGACGCCGCCGAATCCGGAAGTGAGCCCCTCGCCCCGGTGAGGGGGGAACGTGCTCCAGCCGGCCAACCCCGCGGAGCGCACCGCGCCAGTGCCGGTGAGGGCCCTCACCCGATTGCCGCTCTGGTGGAGCGAGGGGCCGACCTGGTGGAGCCGATGAAGCCGAAGCTTCGTGGCTGGCTCCACGCCGCAACGGTCCCCGCCGCGCTGATTGCTGGCGTCGTCCTGATCCGCCTGGCCCGGACCCCGCAGGCTGCCCTGGCCTGCACTGTGTACGCCGTCACCGCCTTGCTGCTGTTCGGGACGAGCGCCATCTACCACCGCGGTACCTGGGGGGCGCTCGGTGAGGCCGTTCTGCGTCGTCTCGACCACGCCAACATTTTCCTCATCATCGCCGGCACCTGCACCCCCCTGGCCGTGCTCCTCCTCACTTCGGCTCAGCGACCCGTCCTGCTGTGGGTCGTGTGGACGGGGGCGCTGGTCGGCATCGCCTTCCGCGTCCTGTGGGTCGGAGCTCCCCGCTGGCTGTACACCCCCTGCTACCTGGCCCTGGGCTGGGCACCGGTGCGCTACCTGCCCGACTTCTTGCACACCGGCGGAGTGGCCGTACTCACCCTGGTCGTGACCGGCGGTCTCCTCTACAGCGTGGGCGCGGTGGTCTACGCCCTCCAGCGCCCCGACCCCTCACCTCGCTGGTTCGGCTTTCACGAGGTCTTCCACGCCCTGACGGTGGCAGGCTTCACCGCGCACTACGTCGCCATCTCCCTCGCCGTCGGCTGACCACTGCGGTCTGCCGGCTCGTGGGCCTCATCGGTCCCATGTCCCGATGGCCCGCCCGGCCCGGAGGAACCAGAGGCGCGGAGCCTCGGACGTTGCCGCCAGATCAGGGGACATCTCGACCGCGGTGCTCAGCCCGGTTGGCGTCAGGCTGACGGCGAAGAGCTCCGGCGACGATATCGACGGAGCTCGTCTGCGTGGCTGCTGCGGGTCAGCTGTGACGCCGGCCTGTCCGACGCCGACTGAACGTCCCCGGCGCGGCCGCCGTGCGCGGGCGCGGAAGCGGACTTCAGACGTCGGTCTTGAGGCGGGGCCCGGAGGGTGAAGTGCGCAGTTCTTCGCTGATGCGCTGAGCTTCGTCGAGCTGGTCTTCGAGGATGACGATGCGGCAGGCGGCCTCGACGGGGGTCCCCTGGTCGACGAGTTCGCGGGCGCGTGCGGCGATACGCAGCTGGTAGCGGGAGTAGCGGCGGTGGCCGCCCTCGGAACGCAACGGCGTGACCAGTTTGGCCTCACCGAGGGCCCGCAGGAAGGCGGGGGTGGTGTCGAGCATTTCGGCGGCTCGACCCATGGTGTAGGCGGGATAGTCCTCGTCGTTGAGACGGTCGTGAGAGATTTCTGCGGTCATTTGCACCTCTGATGGGGGAATGCATCGTGGGGCCCTGGTGCCGAACACGCACCAGGGCCCCGAGGGATTGAACACCATCTGCCGGCTTACTGCGGTGCCGGCTTTCTGTTTCCGCACCGTCGCCCGGGAGAGGGCGGGAAGTGCGGGGATCGCGGATGCGTGACCGGGGACCACCTTCCAATCCGGGGCCTGCGGTACCCGAGCGGACTCACTTCCTCGCCCGGGCGATCCTGATGGCGTCTGCCTCCTTCTCATCCTTCTGCCGGCCTGCTTGCTACTGCGGATCCTGTGATCCCGCTCGCGGCCCCAGGGGCCGCCCGGCCCAGCAGCCAGTCGCGGGGCCCACCTGCATACCTTTCGGCCCCGCGACTCCACTGCCGTGCCTCTTCTGGCACTGCATGCGCGGCAGTTCGACCTCTGTCGCGCCTATCGATCTCTTGGCTACGACGAAAAGCCTAACCCCCGGGTGGCGGCATGTCTACCACCGCCGTGACAGGTTTTCTCTGAAGGTGATGGCCGAGCTTCTGTCGTCCATGTCTGAGGGAAGCTGCACCAGGAAGCGGCGGCGGCCGTTACGCCCTCCACCTCTTTACCGGCCCGGACGCGCTGACCGCCGCGGTCGGCGACCTCAGCTCAGCCCCCCGCGACCGCACACCTGATCTCAACGGCGGCAGTGGATTCGGCTGGCACATGATCCGCCACCTCACCAGCCACCTGGCCATCACCTCCGCCCCGGAGCCGGCAAGGCCATCCAGGCCCAACTCCATGGAGGCATGGGGTGGCTGGACGGAGGCTTCTATGTCTGGGAGGGGGCGCCCATGTTGCAGCCGATGAGCGTTGCCCACTTCACGCTGACTGAGCGCGTTCCGAAGCGCGCAGGCGAGGATGGCGGCTCGGTGGGAGTAGCAGCACGTACCGGGCCTGCAGGAAGGCGTTCGAAGGCGGTGACCGTCCCGGCTGATCGGGCACGCGACGGGCACGGGACGCCTCGCTCGGTCCAGACAACACAGAGGCCCAGTCGGGGAGTTGGCTCCCTGAACTGGGCCTGAGTCTTTGGAGCGGGTGACGAGAATCGAACTCGCGCTCTGAGCTTGGGAATCAATGGGGCCCGAGGCGACCATTGGGTGCTGACCTGGGGAAATGCCGCTTACCTCCCTCCTCCGGCAGTGTCCCGTCGTGCCCCTCGTGACCGGTGTTGACCGGGCTGAAGGGCACGGATGGGGCACGGTCGTTCGCGACGCTTGTGGTGCGGCGTCTTCGGCTGCCGATCGGTGTTGAAGGGTGGCTTCCAGGAGTCCGCCGTACCGTCAGATTGCGCGTGCAACGCTGCGTGAGGGTCCGGGGGCTTCCACATCGTCCCGCCGGCTCCTTGCCGTCCGGGCCTCCTGGCCGATGCTAGGCCGTTTCGTTCGGATCATCCTGCGGAGCGAGTCGCGCTTGACGAGGTCCCGAGTGCGGCTGGCTGTACAACCGTTTACAGAGGTTGACGGCCGCCCTCGAAGCCCTCTTGCTCGGTCTGGATTGAACCCACGATGTCGTCATCATCTATTGCGCCATTCGCCCCCGCCCCGATGTTCTGACCAACGGAAAGCAGAAGTCCGATCGTCGGGTGGGTGCAGCCGGAAGGTCTGGGGGCGATCGCCGCGCTCGCCGTTGGCTTCCTTGCTGACGGGGCAGGCACGCGAACTAATGTTCGATTTCCTGTGGGAGAAGGATGTCCGCCGGAATGACGCCCGCTCACCCGTCGGACACCGCATTGCAGTTGCGGCTCGTTCCACTGCTGCACATCGTGGGGAGATGGGCGATCGCGCGCCGTCCGAGGACGGGCTAGTCGGTTGGTGGGTGGAGCTGCCCCCGGGAGCAGGAACAGCGGTGATGGCGACCGGGATCGTCTCCATCGGGCTGCACCTGGTCGGACGGGAAGCGCTCTCATGGATCCTGTTCGTCCTCGCCGCCATCGCGTGGCTCGCGCTCGCCGTCGACTTCGCGCGGCAGCTGCTGCGCGACCGGGCCCGGTGGGAGGCCGAGGCGGGCACGCCGCCCGCGCTGACCGCAGTGGCCGCGACGACCCTCCTCGGGACCTGGGTCGCACTACGGGGGTGGTCGGGTGTCGCCGTCGCCGCGCTGGTCGTCGCGGTACTGATCTGGCCGGTGCTGCTGACGGCGGTGGTGCGGCACTGGCGGCGGCGCTTGCCGGGGACGGTGTTCCTGGTGTGTGTCGCGACGCAGGGCCTGGCCGTGCTGGCCGGAACTCTGGCCCTCTCGCTGCCGTCCGGGCGGCTCGCCTGGCCGGCGCTGGGCTGCTTCCTGCTCGGCCTGGCGCTCTATGCATTCGCCTTCCGCCGCTTCGACCTCGGCCAGCTGCGGACCGGCGCGGGCGACCAGTGGGTGGCGGGCGGGACGCTGGCGATCTGCGCGCTCGCCGGGTCGAAGCTGCTGGCCGTGCCCGCCTGGCGCGGCACCGCTCTGCACGACGTACTGCGTCCGCTCACGCTGGTCACGTTCGCCCTGTCCGTGTGCTGGTACGCCGTCCTTGTCTTCGCCGAGGTGCGTTGGCCGCGTCCGCGCTACGACATGGCGCGCTGGGCGACGGTCTTCCCGATGGGCATGACGGCCGTCGCCACCCTGTCCGTCGCCGACGCCGCAGCCGTGAGCTGGCTGCGGACGCCGGGCCAGGTACTGCTCTGGGCCGCTGTCGCCGCCTGGGCCCTCGCACTGGTCGGGCTGGTCAGGCACTTGGCCGCGTACTCCCGGTGACCTGTGCCGGGACGGTGTCAGGGGTCTTTCCGGGCACCCCTGGCGCGGCGGTACGCACCAGGTCGGCGGGGAAGGCGAGCTGGACTTCGCGTTGTTCGGTGGGACTGTCCACTCGCCTGTGGCACACCGGTCCGCTGCCGGCGGGGGTGCGATTTCGCGTGGGGGGCCACGTTGGGGGGCCAGGAATGGGCTCGGGACTGTCAGACGCTTGGGGGATGGGCATGATGGCACCAGACGGCATCGGCGCCATGCTGAGAGGGATCTGGGAATCGGCCGGGCTCACGCGAGATGAGCGGGCTCTGGCATGACAAGAAGTCCGGGGTGGAAAGTGGTTCGACCCGGGAACCTGAGGCCACGGGCCGCGTCTGCCAGGAGCCTGAGTCGCGGGGCGGCACAGGGGCGAGGAGCGCCTTCCCCTACTCGCCCCTCGCGTAGTCGCCATGGTGAGCCGGGCCAAGTATCTCGTCGGCGCTGCGGGGCTCTGTGCGCGGCTGTTGGTTGAGCTTGTGGCGTTCGATGGAGGAGTGCCGGTAGACCTCTTTGCGGGCTCGCATGATGTTGCCCAGGGGCGCGTGCTCGGCGGTGACCCGCCAGGGCGTGAAGGACAGTGCGTCCATCTTCTCCAGATTGTTCTGACCGGAGATGTCCTGTCGCGGCAATCGCAGCTTGGCCACGGTGACTGGCGGCGAGAGCTGCTCGGGCCACTCCACGGTGGTGTCCTCCACCGGCATCCGCGCCAGGTCGGTGCAGAGCTGGATCTGGATGTCGAAGGCGTAGGGCCGCTCTTGCAACTCGGCCACCAGGGCTGGCCGGAAGACCTCTGCCGCCGAGGTCGGGTCGATGGCGCGCTGGACCACCGCGGCGGCGGAGTGCGGGTCGGGGGTGATACGTACTTTGGCGATGTAGTCCCCGTGCCGGACCGCGCCCATCGTCCAGTAGCTCGACAGCAGCACGTTTGCCGGAGGGGTCTTCGACAGGCGGAGGAAGGCCAGGAACTCGTCCCATGCCCAGTTGTCCCGGTCGAGGGTTCCCTTTCCGGTCACGAAGTCGGTGAAGAAGCGGTGTGCGCCGGGTCGGCCGTGGGAGAAGTAGGACGGGGCGTCCAGGAACAGTTCCTGGATGAACAGGTAGTGCTCGACCGTGTTGCAGAAGAAGATCGGTCCGTTGATGTTGGCGTAGTCGAAGGTGCCGGTGTCCGGTTCGTCTTCCAGCAGGGTCGGGCCGTCGATGCCGAAGATCTTCAGTGCCAGTCCGGTGGCGGCGCCCAGTCGCGCGTCGGCTCCGGCGTGCGGCGAGCCGTTGGAGAAGCGGATGAGGGCATCGTGGGTTCCCGGAGTCGCGTAGATGCCTTGGGCGTACTCGGGGGGAAGCCCGTCCAGGATCTCCACTTCCCCTCGGACCAGCCCGTAGCCCTTGGCATGGGCGTCGCGGAGAGCCCGGCCGGTGCCACCTGCCTCGACCGACTCGGTGATGTAGCTCTCGGTCTTCTCGATCACCGTCTGCAGGTTCTGGGCGAAGTGCGGCTCAACGATATCGACGTCCGGCGTGTAGCGGACGAACTGTGCTGCCATGACTTCGACCTCTCTTCGAAGACCGTCGTGGGGCCGCAGGCGGGAGCAGGAACTGCCGTCAGCCTTCCAGCTCCGCGATCCAGCGCAGGGCACGCAGCCCCGGCAGGAAGCAGTACTCGCCACCGCGGATGACCACGAAGCTGGGCAGGTTCTGCAGGCGGCGCCGGACCGGCTTTTCCGGGATGGTGGCGCTGCCGGTTCCATCGTGATGTCCGGCTACCGGGTCCTTCTCGCCGGGGTAGCCGATGAAGTTGCCGTCGTTGACCCACTCGGCCTTGATGAACTCGAACTGCCGCTCAAGGTGGGCCCCGATGAATGCTCCGACCAGGCCGCGCTCGGCGCCGTCGTCCTCCAGCACTCCCTCCGGCAGCGGCGGGCCGTAGGTGGTGCCGCGGCGGATCAGGCGGTGCATCCGCGCGTCGCCGACGATGGTGGAATCCCGAGGGTTGACGCGCCGGATGTGCGCACCGGCAGGGCACCGGAAGCCACGATCGTCGTTCTCCCGGTACAGGAAGTTGTTGACGCGGTGCGGATCGGCCGCCAGCTCCGGATCATCGTGTTCCGGGCTCAGGGTCACCGGCGCCCCGCTGGGCCAGCGCCCGACCATCTTCGCCGCCAGGAGCGCCTCCTCCTCGGCGCTGGCAGTGTTCGCGCGCAGGTAGCGGCGCCAGGCCGCCACGTTGGTGTGGGCCTTGCGCACGGCCACGTAGGTTCCGTTGCGCCCCAGCACGTCGGGGCTGGGCATGGGCGGCAGATTGCCGGTTTCGTCGGGGTAGCCGAGGATGAACTCGCCGGCCTTGATGGGGGTTTCCTGCGGGTTGGAGCCGGGCAGGCCGACCCCTTCGATGTTGGGATGGCTGATGCCGTCGCGGAAACCGAAGGTGGTGCGCCCGGTGGGGAGCTGGTGGACGTCCTGCTGCCAGATCACCTGGACGCCGGGCGTGTCCTCGTAGGCGACGCGGGCTCGCTCCAGCTCCGTGTCCAGCTGCGCAGCATCGGAGGAGAGGGCGCTCAACGCGATATGGACATCGCCCGTTCCGAACGGTGCCTCCCAGTGGGCCGGGCCGCTCTCGCCCACGTCGCCGATCAGCTCTGCCCGAGCGGCCATGCCCTCGCGAAACGCCTGCGGAAAGCTGTCCAGGGACTCCTGGGGCAACCCCAGGGCCCTCAGCCCCTGATAGGTGAACGCCACAGCCACCCAGGCGCCCTGGCTCCGGTCCATGCTGGGCAGACCGCCTGAGGTCACCGGGAGCAGCCGCCGCAGCAAGGCGCGGCCGGCGTGGCGGTCGTCGACGCGCAGGAAGATGAACTTTCCCTCGTAGGGAACGGGCCTCGGACGCAGTGCGCCGCTTTGGATGTCGTCGATCTCGACGTGCACGCTGGCCGCGCTGCTGCTGTCCGCCGTGTTCATGATCTTTTGTGCCTCCGCATCGGTCTCTGCCTGCGCAGCCCTGAGTTGGCCGGCCCGCGCCCGCTGCCGCGATCCCGCCGATGTTGGTCGGCTCTGAGTGTTGGTTGTGTCCGGGTTTTAGACCGAGGCTTCCTCCAGCAGCTTCTGGAAGGCGGGCGTGGCCACCAACTCCGCGTTGGCGGGGTTCTCCAGCGCCGCCCGGAACTCAGTGGTGTCCAGCACCTTCTCGAACGCCTCGTCCACTCGCTGGTCCTTCCACATCTGCTGAACGGTCAGATCGGGGCAGGAGGTGATGAAGAGCTCTGCGGGTTCCTGGTGGGCGACGAACCAGTCCTTCGCTCCTGGATCGTGGATGCCGGGGAATCCTTCGCAGTGCGCGAAGATCGTTGCGAACCGGTCCCCCATGACCGTCTTGGCGAAGTCGTCGATGTAGGTGTCCCAGGAGCCGTCGAAGGAGCTGCAGAACATAAACCGGGTGTCGTTGTCGAAGATCACGTGCCGCCCTTCGTGCAAGGTGCCTATCTGGCGCAGTGCCGCGCGTGCCTTCTCGTCATCCATCCCTCCGGAGAGCGTGGCGAGATCCTTACGCAGCGCATCGGCATGGCCCGGCTTGATCTCGGCAAAGATCGTGAACTCGCTGCACACCCCATCCTTCATGCCGGGGCGCTGGGGCTGAGCTGGCTGGGCTGCACCTGGCGTCGCAGTCATCGGAGATTCCCCTGCCACGTATTGGTCCGAGGGTCGCCAAGCGCTCGGGTGTGAGGCGCCATCGCCCTCATCTCTTTAATCCTTACTCCATGCATGCCGTCTCGCACCTCCGGCCATGGGTGGTGTCGCCACCCGCCGGGGGGCTGGATTCGCTAGAAGCTCGACCACTGCGGGGAGCCGGCCTGACCAGGTCACGACACATCCACAATGGCCGGCTGGTCCATGCCCGGTAGGCCGTAGGGGCGTGTCACGCCCGTCAGGGTGCCGAGAACGAAGACAGCCTCGGGTGCCGTCCTGCTGTCCCGCTCCGGGACGGCAGCAACGCGGGTATGCGAGCGAGCCACGGCCAGTGTCCCCGCGTCCTGAGAGACTCCCGAGGACAGATCCGGAAAGGCGCAGGAAGATTGAATTGCGAGCCGCGGAGCACGTGGTCGTCACGTTCTCGCCAGCCGCTTCCTCGTGGCCGTGAAGACCCGGTCGGGTGCTGAGCGCCGAGGGGTTCGCCGTTCACAGGGACCGCTTCCGGGAAGCCTGCGCCCCGGGCCCAGGGCTCTCCGGTGCATGCTCACGACAATTGCACGGCTGTCCGCCCAGGCAGTTGAGGTCGCCCACATTCCCGCCAAGCCTTGCTCTACTCGATCGCCGCCCTGGGCCTACCCACAGGAGGTAACCATGGGCAAAGTTCTCGGCGACGTGCTGGGTCTTGCGGCCGGCGTCGCGATCAGCCCGCTCCCGATCATCGCCATCATCCTCATCCTCGCCACGCCTCGGGGACGTCTGAACGGAGTGCTCTTCACCGCCGGCTGGGTCCTGGGACTCTCGGCGCTGGGCGCGGTGATGCTGGCGATCGCTTCCCCCGCAGGTGCCTCCGCACATCACCACCCGGCCACCTGGGTGGGAGCCCTCAAGCTCGTCCTGGGCGTGCTCCTCGTCCTCTTCGGCACCCGGCAGTGGCACCGGCGCCCGAAGGATCCCTCGCAAGCCCAGCTGCCGAAGTGGATGGGCGCGATCGACCGCCTCACGCCGGTCAAGGTCGCCGGGCTCGGAGTGGGCCTGGCCGCGCTCAACGCCAAGAACGCCCCGCTGACCATCGCCGCGGGCGCCTCGATCGGCTCGGCCGGACTGCCGGTCGGGCAGCAGATCGCCTCGCTGGCAATCTTCGTGCTGATCGCCACCCTCGGCCTGCTCGCCCCACTGGGGGTCTTCCTCCTTGGCGGAGAGCGAGCGAAAACCACGCTCGGCAGTTGGAAAGACTGGGCAGCCCAGCACAATGTCGCCGTGATGGCGGTCCTGTTCTTCGTTCTCGGGTTGAAACTGCTCGGAGACGGCATCTCCGTCCTCACCTCCTGACAGGCTTGCTCGCGTCGCCGTGCGGTCCGAGCGCACGACCCCACACTGTGGTCATTCCACGCGTGAGGGGGCGGTCGCCTGACCGTTTCCACTCTTCGGAGGCGCTGGAGCTCCTCATCCGGGAGGTGTCGGGGGCGGGCCGTGATCACCGTCGCCGGGTGTCCTGGCAGCGATCTGGCCGGCCCGCGGGCGGCCCGCCTGACCGTGCTCCAGTCGATTCAGTCGAGCTGGGCCGGGCGGCGCAAGGCCGGGCCGGCGGTGCGGACTACACCGACTGCACTGTGGTCCTGGCCATCGACCCGTCCGCCGATGGCCAGGGGGAGGGGCGATGCCGTACGCCGATCCACCGCCCTACCGCTGCACAGGGCGAGCCCGCCGGCTCTGACGTACCGACCGAAGCGCCCCGGAAGGGCATGCGTGGGTGAACTCCGTTCGATGCCCGGCGCGTTATGGAACCGGTAAGGCGCGCGGCTCCCGAACGGTCCAGATATCGGCTAAGACCCAGGTCTCAGACCTGGGCCGTAGTCGTGGAGCGGTGAGTGCAGGCACAGGGCTGTCTTTCGCTCCTGGCGGGGGCTGACGAGGGGAAGGTACGGGCCGCAACGGGCCAGGTTGGGGTTTTGCGTGGATGAGTAAAGGGGTGCGATGCGGCTCTGCTGGCCTTGTCCTCTACAGCCGGGCCCCTTCCGCCAGTACCGTTGCATGCTCACTCGATGCGAATACGGGACTTCGGGGGCGTGCCCAGTGGCGGGGAGCAAACTGACACTCGGTAAGACGGTCGCCAAGGCGCGCAGGCGTAAGGGATGGCCGCAGCGGGACCTGGCTGCGATGATCGGCCGATCGGAGAGTTGGGTGTCTCAGGTCGAGCGGGACGTGATCCCGGTCAACAGCCTGGATGCGCTGCGTCAGATCTCCGATGCCTTGGGCATTTCCCTGGCTGAACTTCTCGCTGCTGCGCCGCCTGGACCAGCGCCAGTATCGACTCGGCGTCGGGCCTCCTCGGCTAGGGTTGATCGCAATCTTGGTCCGGAGGAGGGTGACGACCCCGTGCGACGCCGCGAACTTCTGGCCGCTGCGGCGGTGGTCTTTACTACCCCCCTGGCCGGTGCCACGACGGCCGAGGCCAGCACCCTCGCGCCGTTGGAAGACCATCTGCTCTACGGCACTGCGACCGTGCCCAGGCACAGTGAGGTGTCACCGGCCGGCGTCGCTGCCGCGGTGAAGGCGTCCCGGCAGGACTTCCGGGCCGCCCGCTACGACACCTTGGCTCGGAACCTGCCTGGTCGGATCGCGCAAGCTCAGGCCCTGGAACCGGCAGAGCTGTCGGCCACGGCGGTTGCCGATCTCTACAACATCGCCACTCGGCTGTGCATCAAGCTCGGCGAGGACGGCCTGGTGGCGATCACCGCGGACCGCGCGCTGACCTCCGCGCGGATCGGCGGGGACGCCCTGACGATTGCCGAGGCGCACCGGATGGTGTCCAGCGCCTGGCGCCGCCAAGGCCACCTCGCACGCGCCACCGACATCGCCGTCAGGGCCGCGCAGGACGTACGCGCGGACCGCAGCAACCCTGAGACCGCCCGGCTGTCCGCGAATGTCTCGCTTCTGGCCACTGCCGCATACACGGCAGCGAAAATGGGCGACCGTCCCACCGCGCACGCGCTGATCGGTGAGGCCGCCGAGGCCGCCGAATGTGGCCGGACGAGCCCTGAGGCCCACATGGACACCGGCACCCAGCAGGTGCTGCTGCACCAGCTGTCGGTCCACTACTTGCTCGGTGATGCCGGGCAGGCGATCGACCTGGCCAGGACCATCAACCCCGCTGCCCTGCCGACCGCCGAGCGGCAGGGGCGCTTCTTCACGGACGTGGCCCGTTGCTTCGACCAGTGGGGCAAGCCCGAGCAGTGCTACCGGGCTCTGCTGGCGGCCGAACGGGCCGCACCACAGGAGATCCGGCGCGGGTCGGTCAAGAACCTGGCCAGCGGTCTGCTCCGGCATGACCGGGCCCTCCCGGGCGTCCGGGCGTTCGCCGGCCGCGCGGGCGTGGCCGTCAACTGACCCACCCGCAAAGGGATTACTACCTCGCAACCCGGTTGCGGATCTGCCTGTTGCTCCGGCGGTTGACTCGTACTCAGCCGCCAAGGGCCGCGTACGGCCGGCCTCTCCTCGCCCCTGGCGGCGGTGACGACCACCACCGTCTTCGAGGAGTTGCACCATGCATGCCACCCGTGCCGATCAGCAGCCGCTGCCGGGCCAGTTGCGCCCGGCGAGCACCGACGGCATCGACCAGATCCAGGCGGATATTGCCACAGCTCTGCGCTCCACCATCGTCCTTCCCCCGTACGACGAGGTCCTCCGGCTGATCGACACCCTCAAGGGCCATCTCGGCCCGCTGATCGAACAGGCCAAGGAGCACGTACAGGAGCACCGGCCGGGCGAGGTCGCCTGGTACCGGGAACACGCCCAGATCGACAACGCCCAGATCCAGCTGCGGTCCGGGCCAGGCGATGGGCTGGTGTCGGCCGCCCGTCGCCTTCAGTCGCTGGCCCGGTCCGTCCAGCAGATGCTCCGCCAGATCCACCACGAACAGGGGGCGTGAGGTGACGCGGTCCGAGCACGGAGCCAGGGGCCGCCACCGCAGCGGGGAGCCGCGGCTGGACATCTGGCTGGGGCGCCTTTGGCTGCTGGGCATCGGCCACCCTCACGCTCCTGACCCTGACCGTGCAGCAGGACGCGGACCACACCCTGACAGCCCCGGCCTCCGCACCCGACACCGACCCGGCGCCGCCCGTCTAGGCGCCCACAGACTTCCCGCCGGAACCCCGGTGGGAGAACCGGAGAGAAAGGAACACGCGATGAACGACCTGATCGTCTCGAAGCGCTCCGTGCAGGCCGCCCGCAGCCAGGACCGGCTGAGCGACGGCGGCGGCACCGGCAAGGGCGACGGCAACGACTGATCGGAGCCGTAGATGACCGCCATCTCCTCGGCGGTCCGGAGCCTCGGCGGGGACTTCCCCGCCGAGGCGTTCGGCCGCGCCTACCGTCTCTGGCCGCGCGTCGGCGACTTCTCGGACCTGTTCACGTGGGACGACCTCAACCAGATCATCGCCCGGCACCGCCTCGAACCCCCACGGCTGCGGCTCTTCAACGACGGCAGCCAGATCCCACAACACCACTACGCCCACCCCGTGGTGTCCAAGCGCCACACGGTCTGGCACCGGATCGAGCCCGCCAACCTGCACCACCAGCTCAAGGACGGCGCTTCGCTCGTCCTGGACGCCGTGGACGCACTGCACCCCGGCGTGGAAGACCTCGCGACTGCACTGGAGCGGCACTTCCGCACCGACGTGCAGGTCAACCTCTACGCCTCATGGACTCCGAAGGAAGGCTTCGGAGTCCACTGGGACGACCACGATGTAGTGGTCCTCCAACTCGAAGGCGCCAAGCGGTGGAAGATCTACGGCACCACCCGGGTCGACCCGCTGCGCGTCGACACCGAGGCACCCGAGCCACCAACCGGGGCCCCGGTCGCAGAGGTCGTGCTCCAGGCCGGCGACATGCTCTATCTGCCCCGCGGGTGGTGGCACGCCGTCGCCGCCACCGAGGGCCGGTCCCTCCACCTGACATGCGGCCTGAAACCCACCACCGGAGCGGACCTCCTGTCGTGGCTCGCGGACCAGCTGCGGGTCTCGAACACCGTCCGCGCGAACCTGCCGTACTTCGCCCCGCCGGACGAACGGACCACGTATCTCCAAGCCCTGCACAAGGAGTTCACCGATGCCCTGCACGAGGGGGTGATCGAGGAGTTCATCAACGCACGGGGCAGCACGGACCCGGGCCGGCCGATGCCATCACTGCCGTTCGTGGACGCCATCCCCGCGGAAGGGAGCCTGTGTGTCCGGCTCACCGCTGCCGGAGCCTGGTACGGCGTGGACGAGATCGGCCACGTCGTATTCAGCGCCGGCGGCCAGGAGTGGACGTTCAGCAGGCCCGTCCTCGCCGTGATCAAGCTCCTCCTCGACGGAAACACCGCAACCCTGGGCGAACTGTCGGTAAGCTCCGGGCTCCCCGTCGGCCACGTCGCAGCCCTCGTCTCCGAGCTGGTCGAGGCCGGTATCGCCGCCGTCAGCCGGAGAAGGTAGCCGACGATGTTCACCGCCCCTGAGCCTGCCGTCAGGGACCGCATGCTCTCCGCCCGCGGCCACGCCTGTGCCTTGCTGGGCCTCGCCGACACCACGGGCGGAGAAGTATGGGGATACGCGGGAAGGACACTGTCCCGCGCAGTCCGCACGCCCACGGGTGCCGCATGGCTGCGACTGGTGAGTGACCCCCAGGGCAAGAGCGGCGGGAAACTGTGGGAAGGCCCCCGGGAGGCGGAACGGTCCCTCCCACCCGCGGTGCCCCGGCCCCGGCTGCTCGGGCTGTGCGACTGGTCGGCAGACGGCTGGGACTACCGGGCGGAGCACTACGAGTTCGTCACGACGCCGCCGGTGGCCAAGAGCCCGGTACTCCACCGCCAGGCAGATCTCCCGGACACCTGGTGGCAGGACCTCCACCAGGCCCTGGCACACATCGCACTCGTCGGTACGGGCCGCCAGGCGGTGCGCGAGCAGTACATCCGGCGCCGCGTACCGGAGTTCACCGGCGTCAACCCCGGCGAGATCACCTGGACCACGGCCCACGGCGACCTCCACTGGGCCAACCTCACCGGCCCTGCCCTGACCCTCCTGGACTGGGAGGGCTGGGGCACGGCGCCCCTCGGCTACGACGCCGCGACCCTCTACCTACACTCCCTGCCAGTGCCGGACGTCGCCGAGCGGATCCGCAAGGAATTCGCCCACGTACTGGAGACCCCGGCCGGCCGGATCGGCGAACTGACCGCCTGCACGGAAATCCTCCAGGCAGCCGCACGCGTGCCGTTCTACGCCGAACTGGCCGACGGCGTGCGGCAGCACCTCAGCCGACTGAAGGGCCCACGCTCAGGGGCGGCGCCGTCGGGCTGGTGATTGTTGCGAGGACGGGACCGCTGCTGCGGTGGAGGCCGGCGCGGTGGGCTGCAGCGCGGTGCTGCGGGCCATGGCGGCCTGCGCCCGAGGGCCAGGGGCGTGGCGCTGGCCGAGGCGCTGAATGCGCCAGGTCAGCGCGCGGGCGGGGTGACGGGCGTCGTCCAGGGAACGCTGGCTGAGCGCCTGGTCGAGGACCGTGGCCGCGTCGTGGCCCCGCGCCTCTGCCTCGGCGAGCACGGTGGCGAGTGCGTCCCAGGCCCGGTCTTCCACAATGCGCTCGGCGTGTTCGGGGACGGCCTGCTGGAGGTGGTGGGCGTAGCGGTGCTTGGTCTGCTGGCCGGGAGCGCGGCGGGTGAGGTTGCCGAGTACGGGTTCGGCGACCGTTCCGTAGGCGGCCTGGAGGTGGACGAGGGCTTGCTGGGCTGCCGCCTCCTGCTGGGCGTGCTGGTGCTTGCGGTGCCAGTGCTTCGCCACGAAGACCGATGCGCAGACCTGGCTGACCCTTACCCAGGCCGACATCGAGCGCAACCACTGGATCGACCCCGACGTGGGCGCCGTGAACTTCGAGGCGTACGCGCTGAAATGGGTCGACGAGCGCGGCCTTTCCGCGACCACCGAGGAGCTTTACCGCAGGCTCCTGCGGTTGCACATCCTGCCCATATTCGGGGCCATGGACCTGGACGAGATCACGCCGCCCGGCGTGCGCACCTGGCGTGCCGAGCGACTCCAGGCAACGGGCGCGACGACGGTCGCCAAGTCCTACCGGCTCCTCAAGGCCATCATGGAGACGGCCAACGACGACGAGCTGATCCGCCGCAACCCCTGCCGCATCAAGGGTGCTGGCAGCGAGAAGGCCAAGGAGCGGCCGACGGCCACCGTCGAGCAGGTCGACGCGGTCGCGGACGCCATGGGTCCGCGATGGCGGCTGATGGTCTACCTCGGGGCGTACGGCCCGATGCGGCCGGAGGAGCAGGCGGCGCTGCGACGGCCCAGCGTCACGTTGGAACCCCTCGCTGTGAAGGTCAGCGAGGCGGCACCAGAGCTGACCACCGGCCGACGCGTCGAGGGCGACACCAAGTCGGATGCAGGCGTGCGCACCATCTATCTGCCCGCCTTCCTCTACATCGAGGTGAAGCGGCACCTCGACTGGTTCGCCGAGAAGGACCCCAACGGCCTGCTGTTCGTCGGCGAGAAGGGAGCCCCCTTCCGGCGCTCCACCTTCGGCCGCAAATGGCGCCGGGCCCGTGCCAAGGCCGGCCTGCCGGACGACTTCCGCTTCTACGACCTCCGCCACACCGGACACACGCTGTCCACCCAGTCCGGAGCCACGCTCAAGGACACCATGGTCCGGGCGGGTCAGTCTTCCGAGAAGGCAGCGTTGATCTACCAGCATTCTCCTGACGACCGGCAACAGGAGGTTGCCGGGGGCATCGACGCGAGGGTGCGAGCTGCACGCGATAAGGCGGCGTCTCAGCGGCAGGTCGCGAAGGAAGCCTGAAATTTCCAGGGGGACGACAGCATGTCGTCCCCCTGGAAGGTAGATCGGCTATTCGTCCGGGTTTTCCGGCCTGCTGCGGTAGCGATCGCCCTGCAAACGGAGGAAATCATCGAGCGACATGTAGCTGCCACCCCTGCCGACCCGGCCCGCAGGAGGGGAGGGGCTGGGTCTCGATTCTGATGCTTGGACCCGCCTTGAAAGGGCGACCACACGGTCAACTGCTTCGCTGAGTGCGCGTGTGTGCCCGTCGTCGAAGGGGACGCCAGCAATCGAGTGGCAGGCATTGGCGATGCCGATGACGACCGGCTTATCCGTAAGGAAATCCAGCCTGCCCCCGAAGGTGCCCTCTACAACGGTTGCATCGACGTGTGCCCCGATAATCCAACTGAGCTGCGCGATCACGTCGGCGATGTGCTGGAAGGAACCAGAGCAGTCCTTCCTGGACACCAGACCGTGCTCAATGGCATGGGACCGAGCGTCTTGCAGCAAAGAGAGAACCTGCTCGGCCTCGTCCTGGACATCTGCCCAGTTTGGAGGGGCAGTGACAGCTACCGGCTCGGCTGCCGCAGCTGCTCTGGTGCGGAGCCTGTTCAGTGCGTGGTCGGCCATGCTGGTCGCCCACTTGGAGAGCGCTGGGTCGATGGATGCTTGCCGGCCCCGGTCCTCCACGGCAGTCTTGACCTCAGTGATCCACCGCAGTGCAGAGTCCGTGCCAAGTTGGTCGGCAACCTCATGAGTCGCCAGTGAAAGAAGTACATCAGGTGCTTCTGCAACGGCCTTCGCAGCACTCGCCGCGAGTTCGGGCTGAGCATCGGCCGCTCGGGAGATAACTGTGAGCCCTTGCTGCCGTTGTTCCTGCGCCAGCGACGGATGCTGGAGGAGGCTGGCGATGAATTGGTGGTCGCTTTCCTCCTCGACCTCGCTGATGACCTCTCCGGCGAGCAGATCCGGGCCGATGGACCCCCACCGCGCGCCGCTGCCGGACGGATAGAGCACAGCGAGCATGTCCTCAACGGCGTCGACGAGATGGGCATCTGGACCGGCGCCTGTGGGAAGTCCATGGTGATGGGCCTCCAGTCCCGCGGCGATGGCTGCTCGTGCTTGTGCTCGATCGCCGGCACCGGCCAGACTCTGCGTTGCGACCATGGTGCGCAGGAGACCAGGCTGACGTTGGAAGGTCCCGTCCAGGCCGCGAGCACGGGCAATCCGCTGCCAGTAGCGCTCCTCGTGGGCCAAGAGCACGTCGACTGGGTGCCCGTACGAGGCGAATGCTGGATTGATCTCGGCGAGTAGATCCGCAAGAGCTTTCATGTGCAAGGTCAGGACGCTGGAGTGTCTTTCGGGCGGCGCAATGCGCCTTGACGTTGCCGGTGTGGCTGCCGCGGAATCCCAGTCGTCCTCAATCCCTGCCCCCTTCAAGATGCGGATGCGCTCCGCGAAGGCATGCCTTGCGGCTTCGTATGCCGATCCAGGGGCGGCGGCGTCGATGCAGTCGTTCACCTCTACACCGAGACCCGCCCCCATCGACGCAGTGCCCCGGCGCGAACGGCGAAACGGCTGCCACCAGCTACCTTGATCGCGGGCCAGCAGCAGGAGCCGAATGGGCTGAGCGGTGCCGCCGCTGCCGCTCACGATGTTCAGCAGCTCGTCGACCTGATCGAGGCGCGTTTCGGCGTAATCGACGATCAAAAGCAACGGTCGGTTCGCCGTGGTGAGGGCCTCGTATTGCGCCGTCCGCAGCGGCCTTTCGGAGAGGAATCCGCCTGCCCAGGGCCGTGGTGAATCGATGCCGGTCTGGGGCTCGCCCAGATGGCGCAGCAATTCGCTGGCGAGTCGAGTCTTGCCGGCGCCACCGGTGCCGGTGACTGCGGCAACGTCGATCCGACGTCCGCTGTGACACCACTGCGCCAAGAGTTCAGACTGCTCCTCTAACCCTGACATGGGCACGACCTGGGCCTGGGCCGAGAGCAGGTAGGAAGCAGATAGCCGTGGGTCAGGGGCGTCGTCGAGCAGTGCTTGTAGATCGGCAGGTTGAAGCTGGGCCGGCAGTCCAGTGGCAGCGCTGATCGACTTGGCGAAGCCTTCGGCCGCGAGGAGCCACGAGATAGGAGTCGCCAGAAGGAGCGACGCGTCCCAATTCTCGGGCGCCTGAGTTGCCAGACCCACCAAAAGTCCCTCACAGAAGATGCCGGCACCGGACATCCCCTGCCACAGGGTGCGCTCGGATGGACGTGCGTCACTCACTTCGAGTGCGTAACGCTGGGACCGGGCCGCCGTCGTCGGATAGATGTACCCGTTGACGACCTTCGGATCGCTGACCACGACTTCCCGCGACCTGCGGAGGAAACGTCGCCGCATCGCCTTGGGGAAACCGATTGCTGTGCAGACAGGCCGCTCGGCCGGATGCTCGCAGGTGAGTTCGCCCCACCTCACGATCCGTACGTCCACACCGAGTTGTTGCCGATCGGTTTGCAGGATGGCGCTGTCGAGATCTTCGTCATGCCAAATCACCCGCGCATCGACTGCCGGTCCTCCGTCGAGGGCGCGGACCAGCACAGGCTGACCATCCGGCCCCTGGCGACATGCGACATGGGCTGCGGTGAGCACGAGGCCAGGCGCGATGATGGTTCCTGAACCGAATGTCTTGTCACGGGGATTGCTGACTTCTACGGCCCGCTGGCGGAGGTGTGCGCTCACTCGGGCCCTCAGCCCAGCGGCACTTCGCCAGGCAGGGGATCGAAGCCGCGTCCCTCATCCCCGATGAGGTTGTCGTCTGGCCGATCCACCTGCAGATTCACGGTCAGCTTTTGTGTCTCCGCCTTTGTCCGTTCACCACGTGTGTCAGCAGAGACGACGAAAGCCTTGACCCCTCCGCTCGCAGACGCCGAGTGTCGTAACTCGATGCTGAGTTCGAGCGTGACATCACTGACTCTGAATCGAAGGGGCGATCCCTCGCCATCGCGTTGTGCTGCCGCGAGGCCCTCCCGAACGGCTTTGAGCGCCTCGGCCAGTTCCGTTCCGCTCGACTCCATAGGTTCCCCCTCGTAGACCTGAACTCCAGTAGGCCAGCCAGCTACTGATGGGCGCTACCTAAAGCCCGGAAACCGCCCCCTTTGCAGACGTGAGTTCACACCCACTGACACGTTAGTGGTGCAGGTCACAGGAATCTCGTCTCGGGATTCGAGACGCTGCTCGACGCGGGGCTCCAGAGGTTTCGTGCGGCACCTCTCCGTGCGATCCGTAGAGGGGAGTTGGGGCACGCAGAGGGCACGCCCGCCTCGGAGAGGTCTAGACAACAAACAAGGCCCAGGTCGCTGACCTGGGCCTTCGTTATGGAGCGGGTGACGGGAATCGAACCCGCGCTCTGAGCTTGGGAAGCTCATGTTCTACCATTAAACTACACCCGCATAATCCCGCCTCGATCGAGGGCGGAACATCGTTGCACACTCTACCCCATCGCCGCCTCGCGGTGCATTTGGCGTGTCCGGGCGAGGTCTGTGGGGTGTCCGGTGGGGCTGTGGGGCGGGGTGTCGGGGGTGGGGCCGGGTCGTGTTCCCGGGGTGGGATGCGGGTGCCGGGCACGGGAGTTGAGGCGTACGGTGGGGCGTCGGAGTGCCGCGTGTGAGGGCGCCCAGTTCATCCCCTAATGTGGCTTTTGTTGTCCACGCAGTTGGGAGAGGGACTTGATGGAGCGCACCGTCGTACGTTGTGCCGAGGGCCACGTGTTCAGCACCGCTTCGTTCCCGATGCAGACCACCGACCGGCTCGGTCCCGGACGGCTGTTGCGCTGCCCGCGCTGTGCTCGGCTGCGGCACTCGGTGCCCGTCGAGTACTCGAAGCGGTAGCGGTCGAGAGACAGAGCGGTCGAGAGGCTTAGCGGTCGAGAGACGTAGCGGTCGAGAGACTTAGCGGTACGGAGTAAGGCAGGCAGTCAGAGATGTGGCGGCAAGCGTAGGAGCGAGGAGTTGTCAGGGCCCGGCTTCCCCGGTGGGGGCCGGGCCCCTCGTCGTGCGGGGGTGGCCGGGCGGGCGCGTATCCTCATCTGCGTGCTTCTCTCAGACAAGGACATCCGGGCCGAGATCGATGCTGGTCGGGTGCGTATCGACCCCTACGAAGAGTCGATGGTGCAGCCGTCCAGCATCGACGTGCGGCTCGACCGCTATTTCCGGGTGTTCGAGAATCACCGCTACCCGCACATCGACCCGGCCGTCGAGCAGTCGGATCTGACCCGTGAGGTCGTGCCCGAGGGCGAGGAGGCGTTCATCCTCCACCCGGGCGAGTTCGTGCTCGCCTCGACGTACGAGGTCATCACGCTGCCCGACGACCTGGCTTCCCGGCTCGAGGGCAAGAGCTCGCTGGGGCGGCTGGGGCTGCTGACGCATTCGACCGCGGGGTTCATCGACCCGGGGTTCAGCGGGCATGTGACGCTCGAACTGAGCAATGTCGCCACGCTGCCGATCAAGCTGTGGCCGGGCATGAAGATCGGGCAGCTGTGCATGTTCCGGCTGACCTCGGCGGCCGAGCACCCGTATGGCAGTGAGAAGTACGGCTCCCGCTATCAGGGGCAGCGCGGCCCGACGCCGTCCCGGTCGTTCAGGAACTTTCACCGGACGCAGGTGTGACGCAGCCGCTTCGGTGTGGGGGGCGCGCCCGACAGGGCGGGCGCGTGGCAGAGGGCGTGGACACAGAAGGTCTGAGAGAGATACGTGAGTGACGTGCGGGAGAACCTGACGTACGAGCGGTTCGGCGGGGCGGTCCGTGAGCTGGCGCAGACGATCGCCGATGACGGGTACGAGCCCGATGTCGTGCTGTCGATCGCCAGGGGCGGGGTCTTTGTCGCCGGCGGCCTGGCGTACGCGCTGGACTGCAAGAACATCCACCTGGTGAATGTGGAGTTCTACACCGGGGTGGGGACCACCCTGGAGATGCCGGTGATGCTGGCGCCGGTGCCGAATGCGATCGACTTCTCGGACAAGAAGGTGCTGATCGCCGATGACGTCGCCGACACCGGCAAGACGCTGAAGCTCGTGCACGACTTCTGCCAGGGGACCGTGGCGGAGGTCCGCAGCGCGGTGATCTATGAGAAGTCGCAGTCGCTGGTGAAGTGCGAGTACGTGTGGAAGCGCACGGACGACTGGATCAACTTCCCGTGGAGCGTCGAGCCGCCGGTGGTGCGGCGCGAGGGGCAGATCCTCGACGCCTGAGGTGCCGGGCGGGCCACCGACTGCCGTACCCGGCAGGGGAATTGACGGTCGGGTGGGTTTTCCGCGCCGGTTTTGGCCGAAGCCGGTTTGGGCCAAGCCGGTTTCGGCCCATCCTGTTCCCGGTGTGCCGCCGCTGCCGTACCTGCGAGGACAGCCCGCGGTGACAGCAGACCGGAGGGAAGGCCCAAGGGTGCGCGCGAGACGCGGGCGGGGGGCGTTACGTGGGTGGCTTGGGCAGTGGTTCAACCCAGGGCCTGTCTTCACGGTCCCCTGGTTCGCCCGTAGGGCGGCCTCGCGGTGTCCTCAGGGTGCGCCCGCCGTACGGCAAGGGGCCCGCTCCGGAGCCTGGTGCTCCGGAGCGGGCCCCTTGGCGTGGCCGGTCCGGCTTTACAGGGTGCCGAGCTTGAGCAGGGCGAGCAGCGCGACCAGCTGGATCGCGGAGGCGCCGAGCGCCTTGGGCCACGGCAGGTCGTGCGACTTGCTGACCATGGAGGTCAGCAGATAGCCGCAGGCCAGCCAGGTCAGCCAGCCCAGGACCTGGACCAGGGTGGAGTCGCCGCCGAGGAACATCGCGAACAGCAGCCGGGGCGCGTCCGAGATGTTCATGATCAGCATGGACAGGCCGACGGTCGGCTGCCAGGCGCCGTCGCCGCCGAGCTGGCGGGCCAGGGTGTGGGTGACCGCGCCCAGGATCAGGCTGCCGATGATGAACATCACGGCGGTGATCAGCACCCACGGGATGCTGTTGGAGAGGGTGGCGTTCAGCACATCCGCGCGGGCCTTGTCGAAGCCGAAGACCGCGAGCAGGCCGTAGACCAAGGTGACGATCAGTGCCGGCGCCCAGACCGCGTGGTCGCGCATCTGCCAGAACGTGGCGTCGGGGCGCAGCACGATGCCGGACAGCAGCTGCTTCCAGTGCAGCCGGGGGCCGGCCGGCGGTGCGGAGGCCTGTCCGGCGCGGTAGGTGCCGCCGGAGGCGTACTCGCCGTCGGGGCTGTCGTAGGGGCCCGGGGGCGGGCCGTAGGCGTCCGGGGTGTCGCCGACGCTGAACTGCTGGGTGTGACCAGCGTTGTTGTCGTTCGAGTACGGCGCGTAGGACTGCTGCTGGGGTTGGTAGCCGCCGTCGCCGAAGTACTCGGGCTCGCCGTACTGCCCGTGCGGCTGCGGCTGTCCCTGCGGCCCGGCCCCGTACTGCTGGGGGGCCTGCTGGGGTGCCTGCTGCCACTGCCCGTGCGGCGGCGGGGGCTGTTGCCCGTACGGCCCTTGCTGCCCGTACGGGGTCTGCTGCCCCTGCTGTCCCTGCTGTCCGTTCTGCGCGGGGCGGTCAGCCCGTCCGCGACCCATCCTGAATCCAGCCACGTACTCGAAAGTACCTGGTCCGCGCGGATCCGGTGGCAGAGCCGGGGATCGGGGCGGGGTTTGCATCTGAGCTGTGACATCCCCTAAGGGGTTCCCCGAGGGCGCGGGGGGCCGGGGGGCGGGGTCCAGCGGAGGGTGAGTTCGGGCAGGTTCTCCATGTTGGCGCTGCCGTCGTTGACGGCCACCACCCGGAAACCGTGGTGGGCGTAGAACGCCCGTGCGTCGGCGTTGAGTTGGAAGACGTGCAGGGACAGGCCGTCGGGGCGGTACCGCTGCGCCTCGGCGAGGAGGCGGGTGCCGATGCCGGCCCGCCGGACGTCCGGACGCAGATAGAGCTGGTCGAGCAGCTCGCCCTGGACGGCCGCATAGCCGAGCAGCTCCGGGCCACGGACGGCGACGACGGTGTGACACTGCGGCAGCACGATCTCCCGGATCCAGCGGGTGACCTCCGCGTGGGTACGGCGCTGGGGCGGCAGGTAGGGCATGGTGGCCTGCCGTGACGCCTGGTGGACGGCGGCGATCGCCGGGGCGTCGATGGGCAGGGCGCGCCGGATGGTGACGGGCACGGTGGGGGGCGTCCCCGGTGGGGCGGGGCGTGCCAGGGCGCTCGGATCGCCAGCCGCGGCACTGCCCGTGTCGGTGTCCATGGCGTCATGGTCGGCGCGCGGGGGGCACCGGGCAACTGTATTAGCCACGCACCACAATCCGCCGGGTGCCGGTCAGGGCGCCGTGAGGTCGGCCGTGGTGAAGGAGAGGGCGGGCCGTGCGGAGAGGCCCGACGGGCCGCCGGTGAGGACCGTCACCCGGTCGTGGGTGCGGCCGCGCCGGGTGAGGAGTACGAGGTCGGCGCGGCCGTCACCGTCGAAGTCGGTGAGGGCGAGCACCGTGGAGTACGGGCGGCCGGTGCCGGGGAGGCGGGGCACGGGGAGGCGCCTGGGGGTGGCGGAGAGCCCGTGTGCGGTGCCGCTCAGCAGGGCGGGGCGGGTGCCGCCGATGACGAGATCGGGGTGGCCGTCGTGCTGCACATCGGCGGCCGCGAGGGTCGGGATCCCGCCCGTATCCGTACGGATCGGGCCGGGGCGGCCGCCGACGGACAGCAGCCCGTCGGTGTCGGCGGTGACGGACGTCACCCCCTGGCCGGCCGCGGCGAAGCGGCCGAAGACCGTGGCGTAGCCGGGCGGGTAGGCGGCCGGGCCGGCGCGGAGCGGGCCCCGGGGGCCGCCGAGGGCGAGGCGGCTGCGGGCGCGGCGGCCGGGGTCGGCGGAGCGTACGAGGAGGTCGGCGGCGCCGTCGTGGTCGGTGTCGAAAGCCGGCGCGAGGGGCCCGGCGGCGGCCAGGGCGGTCCCGGGGATGCCGACCGGGGCGCCGGCCGCCGCGGGGGCGCCGGTGCGGGTGAAGGGGCCTCGCAGGTAGCTGATCCGGGGGCCGGAGGCGGTGACGGCGAGGTCGGGTGCGCCATCGCCGTCGAAGTCGCCGCAGACCGGCTGGTCGGGCCATTCGTTGCCGAATCGCGCCCGGCCGGGGATGCGGAGCGTGACGGCGCGGGCGGAGCCGAGGCCGTGCGCCGAGCCGAAGAGGAGCTGTACGGGGACGGGCGGGCGGCCCACCCCGTTGTAGGGCGGGTCGGTGGTGACGACGAGGTCGCTGAAGCCGTCCTGGTCGAGGTCGCAGACGGTCTCGGCGTCGAAGGAGGCGGGGACGGCTCCGTCGGTGGGGGCGGCGTTCCGGGCCGGGGTCAGCAACTCCCGGGTGGCCGGGGCGAGTCCGTGCGCGGAGCCGTAGACGATGCCGATGCCCGGGTCGTCGTCGTGGCCGCGGGCGGGGGCGAGCAGGCTGTCCAGGACGAGGTCGGGGTGGCCGTCACCGTTGAAGTCGTCGGTGGCTGTGCTGCCGTGGCCCGCCGGGACCGGGCGCGCGGCCGGGAGCGAGGAGGCGCGGTGCGGGGCGGCGCGGTGGGCGTCGCCGGAGGGGGAGAGCAGACCGCAGGAGCTGAGGAGGACGGCCAGCCCGAGCCCCGCCGCCGTGATGACCGTTCTTCGCACTGCGTCCCCACCCCACCCGTACCGCTGTTGTCGTGTTGTCTTCCGCAGCCCCGATGCTCCCCGGTGGCCCGCCGGCCAACGCTGCTGTCCGTGCCGCTACTTCACCGGCTCCGGCTCCGGCGCGTCCTCGGGCTCCGCGTCGTCCGCCGGGTCGACGGGGGTCTTGACGGAGTCCAGCAGCAGCTGGGCCACGTCGACGACCTGGATGGATTCCTTGGCCTTGCCGTCGTTCTTCTTGGCGTTGACCGAGTCGGTGAGCATGACCAGACAGAAGGGGCAGGCCGTCGAGACGATGTCGGGGTTGAGCGACAGCGCCTCGTCGACGCGCTCGTTGTTGATGCGCTTGCCGATGCGCTCTTCCATCCACATGCGGGCACCGCCGGCGCCACAGCAGAAGCCGCGCTCCTTGTGGCGGTGCATCTCCTCGTTCCGCAGGCCCGGCACTTTGGCGATGATCTCGCGCGGCGGGGTGTAGACCTTGTTGTGGCGGCCCAGGTAGCAGGGGTCGTGGTACGTGATCAGACCCTCGACCGGGGTGACGGGGATGAGCTTGCCCTCGTCGATGAGGTGCTGCAGCAGCTGCGTGTGGTGGATGACCTCGAACTCGCCGCCCAGCTGGGGGTACTCGTTCGCGATCGTGTTGAAGCAGTGCGGGCAGGTCGCGACGATCTTCTTCTTGGCCTTCGGCTTCTTCGTGGACTCGTCCTCGCTGTCCTCGCCGAAGGCCATGTTCAGCATCTCGACGTTCTGCTGGCCGAGCTGCTGGAAGAGGAACTCGTTGCCCAGACGGCGGGCGGAGTCACCGGTGCAGGCCTCGTCGCCGCCCATGATCGCGAACTTCACGCCCGCGATGTGCAGCAGCTCCGCGAAGGCCTTGGTGGTCTTCTTGGCGCGGTCCTCCAGGGCGCCGGCGCAGCCGACCCAGTAGAGGTAGTCGACCTCGGTGAGGTCCTCGATGTCCTTGCCGACGACCGGGATCTCGAAGCCGACCTCCTTGGTCCACGCCAGCCGCTGCTTCTTGGCCAGGCCCCAGGGGTTGCCCTTCTTCTCCAGGTTCTTGAGCATCGTGCCCGCCTCGGACGGGAACGACGACTCGATCATGACCTGGTAGCGGCGCATGTCGACGATGTGGTCGATGTGCTCGATGTCGACCGGGCACTGCTCGACGCAGGCGCCGCAGGTGGTGCAGGACCACAGGACGTCGGGGTCGATGACGCCGCTCTCTTCGAGGGTGCCGATCAGCGGGCGCCCCGCCTCGGCCAGCGCGGACGCGGGGACGCCGGCCAGCTGCTCGGCGGTCGCCCGCTCGTTGCCCTCTTCGTCCTTGCCGCCGCCCGCGAGCAGGTACGGCGCCTTGGCGTGCGCGTGGTCGCGCAGGGCCATGATCAGCAGCTTGGGCGACAGCGGCTTGCCGGTGTTCCAGGCGGGGCACTGCGACTGGCAGCGGCCGCACTCGGTGCAGGTGGAGAAGTCGAGGATGCCCTTCCACGAGAAGTGCTCGATCTGGGAGACGCCGAACTGGTCGTCCTCGCCCGGGTCCTCGAAGTCGATCGGCTTGCCCTGGCTGGTCATCGGCTGCAGCGCGCCCAGCGCCACATCGCCGTCCGCCTCGCGCTTGAACCAGATGTTGGGGAAGGCCAGGAAGCGGTGCCAGGCGACGCCCATGTCCGTCTTCAGCGCGACCGTGATCATCCAGATGAAGGATGTCGCGATCTTGATCCCCGCGATGAGGTAGGTGAGGTTCTGGATCGTGCCGAGGCTGAGCCCCTTGAAGGCCACGATCAGCGGGTACGAGGCGAAGAACCCGATCTCGTAGCCGTTGACGCCGTGCTGCACACCCTCCAGCGCGCGCAGCGCCATGATGCACAGGCCGACGATGAGGATGACGGCCTCGACGAAGTACGCCTGGCCGAAGTTCGAGCCGGTGAAGCGGGACTTGCGGCCCGCCTTGCCGGGCTTGCTCAGCTGACGGATGACGATCAGGGTCACGATGCCCACCGTCGTCATCAGCCCGATGAACTCGACGAAGATCTCGTACGGCAGCCAGTCGCCGATGACGGGGATCAGCCAGTCGGCCTGGAAGAGCTGGCCGATGGCGTTGACGATGGTCAGCAGCAGCGAGCAGAAGCCCACCGCCACGAACCAGTGCGCCACGCCGACCACGCCCCAGCGGTTCATCCGCGTGTGGCCGAGGAACTCCTTGGCGACGGTGAAGGTGCGCTGCTTGGGGTCATCCGTGCGGGTACCTGCCGGTACGGGTTGGCCCAGCCGTACGAAGCGGTAGATCTGCAGGATGGCACGGCCGAACAGCGCGACGCCGACCGCGATGAGGACCAGCGACACGATGATCGCGGCGAGTTGCATTGGGGGCTCCTCGAACCTGCGAGAGCGGAAATCTGAGTGGAACTACTAAGCGGTAACTTTTCGGGTCTGCGCTGAGGTTACCCATTCTCCCCTGCGCCATGAAGCCGCCCGGCCGGTGATCTGCGTCGCGAAGGCAACCCTGTGTGTGCCCCGGGCGTCGTCGGGTGGAGCCCTGGTGACGATAAGGACGACATAAAACTTGAGTGCCAGTGACTCATGTCTGTTGACAGGTTTTCTTCGGTACTGCACTCTTGAGCCTGTTCCACTCAAGTCAGCTGGAGGAATTGAAATGGCACGTGCGGTCGGCATCGACCTGGGCACGACGAACTCCGTCGTCAGTGTTCTCGAAGGCGGTGAGCCCACCGTCATCACCAACGCCGAGGGCGCCAGGACCACGCCGTCCGTTGTCGCCTTCGCCAAGAACGGCGAGGTGCTGGTCGGCGAGGTCGCGAAGCGCCAGGCGGTCACCAACGTCGACAGGACCATCCGGTCGGTCAAGCGCCACATGGGCACCGACTGGAAGATCGACATCGACGGCAAGGGCTTCAACCCGCAGCAGATGAGCGCCTTCATCCTGCAGAAGCTCAAGCGGGACGCCGAGGCGTATCTGGGCGAGAAGGTCGTCGACGCGGTCATCACCGTTCCGGCCTACTTCAACGACTCCGAGCGCCAGGCCACCAAGGAGGCCGGTGAGATCGCGGGCCTCAACGTCCTGCGCATCGTCAACGAGCCCACCGCGGCCGCCCTGGCCTACGGCCTGGAGAAGGACGACCAGACCATCCTGGTCTTCGACCTCGGTGGCGGCACCTTCGACGTCTCGCTGCTGGAGATCGGTGACGGCGTCGTCGAGGTGAAGGCCACCAACGGTGACAACCACCTCGGTGGTGACGACTGGGACCAGCGCGTCGTCGACTACCTGGTCAAGCAGTTCCAAAACGGCCACGGCGTCGACCTGGCCAAGGACAAGATGGCGCTCCAGCGTCTGCGCGAGGCCGCCGAGAAGGCGAAGATCGAGCTGTCGTCCTCCACCGAGACGACGATCAACCTTCCCTACATCACCGCCTCCGCCGAGGGCCCGCTGCACCTGGACGAGAAGCTCACGCGCTCGCAGTTCCAGCAGCTCACCTCGGACCTCCTGGACCGCTGCAAGACGCCGTTCCACAACGTGATCAAGGACGCGGGTATCAACCTGTCCGAGATCGACCACGTGGTCCTGGTCGGCGGCTCGACCCGGATGCCGGCCGTCGCCGAGCTCGTCAAGGAGCTGACCGGCGGCAAGGACGCCAACAAGGGTGTCAACCCGGACGAGGTCGTCGCCATCGGCGCCACCCTCCAGGCCGGTGTCCTCAAGGGTGAGGTCAAGGACGTCCTCCTGCTGGACGTCACCCCGCTGTCCCTCGGTATCGAGACCAAGGGCGGCATCATGACCAAGCTCATCGAGCGCAACACCACGATCCCGACCAAGCGCTCCGAGATCTTCACGACGGCCGAGGACAACCAGCCGTCCGTGCAGATCCAGGTCTACCAGGGCGAGCGCGAGATCGCGGCGTACAACAAGAAGCTCGGGATGTTCGAGCTGACCGGTCTGCCGCCGGCCCCCCGCGGGGTCCCGCAGATCGAGGTCTCCTTCGACATCGACGCCAACGGCATCATGCACGTGACCGCGAAGGACCTGGGCACGGGCAAGGAGCAGAAGATGACCGTCACCGGCGGCTCCTCGCTGCCGAAGGACGAGGTCGACCGGATGCGCCAGGAGGCCGAGCAGTACGCGGACGAGGACACCAAGCGCCGCGAGGCCGCCGAGACCCGCAACCAGGCCGAGCAGCTCGTCTACCAGACCGAGAAGTTCCTCAAGGACAACGAGGAGAAGGTTCCCGGCGAGGTCAAGACCGAGGTGGAGGAAGCCGTCGGTGAGCTGAAGGAGAAGCTCAAGGGCGAGTCCGCCGAGGGCGACAACACAGCCGAGATCCGCACCGCCACCGAGAAGGTCGCGGCCGTCTCCCAGAAGCTGGGCCAGGCCATGTACGCCGACGCCCAGGGCGCGCAGGCCGCCGCGGGTGCCGAGGGCGCCGCTGACGGCGGGCAGGCCAAGGCCGAGGACGACGTCGTGGACGCCGAGATCGTCGACGACGAGAAGCCGAAGAAGGATGGTGCCGCGTGACGGAGGAGACCCCGGGCTTCGACGAGAAGCCCGACGTCCCTTCCGACGCCGCTCCCGAAGACGCGGCGCAGGCCGAGTCCGCCGACAAGGCGGGCTCGGCCCCGGCCGGGGACGTACCGGACGTAGCGCTCCAGGCGCAGCTGGACCAGGTGCGTACGGCGCTCAACGAGCGCACGACAGACCTCCAGCGGCTCCAGGCGGAGTACCAGAACTACCGCCGTCGGGTGGAACGGGACCGGATCACGGTCAAGGAGATCGCCGCGGCGAACCTCCTGTCCGAGCTCCTTCCCACCCTCGACGACGTCGGCCGTGCCCGCGAGCACGGCGAACTGGTCGGCGGCTTCAAGTCGGTGGCCGAATCGCTGGAGACCGTGGTCGCCAAGCTGGGTCTGCAGCAGTTCGGCAAGGAGGGCGAGCCCTTCGACCCGACGATCCACGAAGCGCTGATGCATTCGTACGCACCGGATGTCACCGAGACGACGTGCGTGGCGATCCTGCAGCCCGGGTATCGCATCGGTGAGCGAACGATCCGCCCCGCGCGGGTCGCCGTCGCCGAGCCGCAGCCGGGCGCGCAGAGCGCCAAGTCCGCCTCCGACGAGGACACCAAGGCTTCGGACGAGGAGAGCGGTGGCCCGGACGAGGGCTGACGCGAGGACAGCAAGAGCATCCGTGCGGGAGGAGGGACGTCGGGGATGAGCACCAAGGACTTCGTCGAGAAGGACTACTACAAGGTCCTCGGCGTCCCGAAGGACGCCACCGAAGCGGAGATCAAGAAGTCGTACCGCAAGCTCGCCCGCGAGTTCCACCCGGACGCCAACAAGGGTGACGCCAAGGCTGAGGAGCGCTTCAAGGAGATCTCCGAGGCCAACGACATCCTGGGCGACAGCAAGCGCCGCAAGGAGTACGACGAGGCGCGTGCGCTGTTCGGCAACGGCGGCTACCGGCCGGGTCCCGCCGGTGGCGGCGGCTCCTTCAACTTCGACCTGGGTGACCTCTTCGGGGGCACGCCCGGTCAGAGTGGCGGGGGCGGCGGCTTCGGCGGCGGGCTCGGGGACGTCTTCGGCGGTCTGTTCAACCGCGGCGGCGCCGGTACGCGTACCCACGCGCGCCGCGGCCAGGACATCGAGTCCGAGGTGACGCTCAGCTTCACCGAGGCGGTCGACGGGGCCACGGTCCCGCTGCGGATGTCCAGCCAGGCGCCGTGCAAGGCGTGTTCGGGCACCGGCGACAAAAACGGTACGCCCCGGGTCTGCCCGACGTGTGTCGGCACCGGCCAGGTCAGCCGGGGCGCGGGCGGCGGCTTCTCGCTCACCGACCCGTGCGCCGACTGCAAGGGCCGGGGCCTGATCGCCCAGGATCCCTGCGAGGTCTGCAAGGGCAGCGGCCGGGCGACCAGTGCCCGCACGATGCAGGTCCGTATCCCCGCGGGCGTCTCCGACGGGCAGCGCATCCGGCTGCGCGGCAAGGGCGCCCCGGGCGAGCAGGGCGGCCCGGCCGGCGATCTGTATGTGGTCGTGCATGTCGACGCCCATCCGGTCTTCGGCCGCAAGGGCGACAACCTCACCGTCACGGTGCCGGTCACCTTCCCGGAGGCCGCGCTCGGTGGCGAGGTGAAGGTGCCGACCCTGGGCGGTCCGCCGGTGACGCTGAAGCTGCCGGCCGGCACCCCCAACGGGCGCACGATGCGGGCCCGGGGCAAGGGCGCCACCCGTAAGGACGGCACCCGCGGTGATCTGCTGGTCACCATAGAGGTGCTGGTCCCCGGCGACCTCAGCGACAAGGCGAAGGAGTCGCTGGAGTCCTATCGCGAGGCGACCGCGGGCCCCGACCCGCGGGCAGAGCTGTTCCAGGCCGCGAAGGGAGCATGAGATGGACAGCCGGGGCGGGCAGCGTCGTAACCCCTATGAACTGACCGAAGAGTCGCCGGTATATGTCATCTCCGTCGCGGCTCAGCTCTCCGGCCTGCATCCGCAGACCCTTCGCCAGTACGACCGGCTGGGGCTGGTCTCGCCCGACCGTACGGCCGGGCGGGGCCGCCGCTATTCGGCCCGGGACATCGAACTGCTCCGTACGGTGCAGCAGTTGTCCCAGGACGAGGGCATCAACCTCGCCGGCATCAAGCGCATCATCGAGCTGGAGAACCAGGTCGCGGCCCTGCAGCAGCGGGTCGTCGAGCTGCAGGGCGCCCTGGAGGGCGCGGCCAGCGCGATGCAGCAGCGGGAGGCGGCGGTACACGCCTCCTACCGGCGCGATCTGGTGCCGTATCAGGATGTGCAGCAGACCAGCGCGCTGGTGGTGTGGCGCCCCAAGCGGCCGGAATGATCCGGCCGGCCGGGGCGCGAGCACCCGGTGTGTGAGGTGGCAAAGGGCCGGGGAAACCCGGCCCTTGTCGCGTCTGTGCGCGGTGTCTCCCGGGGCTTCCCGGTACATTCCTGGTGCTGGTGCTGGTGCTGGTGCTGGTGCTGGTGCTGGTGCTGGTGCTGCGTGCGTGCGTGCGTGCGTGCGTGCGTGCGTCGTCCCGGGCCGCGCCCGCTCAGCAGCCGTTGTACCCGGCCGTCGGCATCGACAGCCGGCGGTGCACATGCGACTTCATCGCCAGGGTGTAAACCGGCTCGTCGAGGTCGGCGGTCTCCAGGCGCACCCCGGCCGCGGCGCACCGTGCGGTGAACTCGGCGGTGCCGTCGATGGCGTTCTCCAGCGCCCGGCGGTTGGGCGCCACGAACACATCCACCAGGCCCTCTTCGACATCGCGCCACAGCGCGCCGTGGTCGGCCCGCAGGTGGTGCAGGCTGAGCCGGCAGGTCAGGCGGTAGTCACGGGCAGCCGCCCACTGTGTGCACATGTCGTGCTGGCTCCGGTCATCTACCAGGAACGGATCCTCGTCCAGCTCGGACAGCGGCATCAGGCAGGCGATCGCCGTCACTCGGACCGAGTTCATCGTGCCCTCCGGGGCGTGGCGACTGTGGGGGCGACGATACCCCCGCGGGTGGCCCGTGGAGGAGGGGCTGTACCGGGCGGCGAAGCGTATCCGCAGGCGTGGCAGATCTTCCAGCCGTCCTGGTTGACGGCCAGCCGGCCGCCGCAGCGCGGGCAGAGCTCGGCGTGCGGGTGCGGACGGGCGGGGGGCGGACGGCGAGGAACGGTGGTCACGATGTGCACTGCCGACGCCATGCGGCCTCCAGCTGCCGTCTTTTGCAGGGGACAGGCCCGATGCCGCCCGTCCTTGCACGGAGCTGTTCGGTTCCCGTCGCTCCTGACTACACCAGGTGGACGGCCTACGGCGGAGCGGGAGGGTCCGTTTTCGGCCAGGGGGCGAGGGGGCGAGGGGGCGAGGGGGCGAGGGGGCCAGGGAGCCAGGAGGCCAGGGGCCGGCGGGGCGACGGGCCGGAGGTGCGGCGGCCCGGCGCGGGACGGGGAAGCGGCGGCCCGGCTCTCAGGCCCGGCCCATCGCCTTGGTCACCGCGATCTCGATCATGACGCGATCGGGGTTGGGCGCCGGGGTCCGGCCGTAGCGCTCGGCGTACCGGCTCACCGCGTCGGCCACCGCCCCGGCGTCCGTACGCACCCGCGCGATGCCCTCCAGGGTCGCCCAGCGGCCCTTGTCGACCTGGCACACGGCGACGGTGGCGCCGTCCGCCCCGGCGGCGAGGACGTTCTTGACCTTGGCGCTGTCCTTGCGGGTGATGATCCGCGCGATCCGCTGCCCGGCGTCGTAGGTGACGCCTACCGGGACGACGTGCGGTGTCCCGTCCGTACGCAGCGTGGTGAGCGTCGGCATCTGGTACTCGCCCCAGAAGGCGAGGTACTCCGGGCTGAGGGCGCTGAGGTCGTGGGCCATGGGGGCAAGGGTAGTTCCGGGGCCGGGCGCCGGGTTCCGGGCCGGGGGCCGGGGTCCGGGATTCAGAGGAAGTCGGCGGTCTCCAGGTCGAAGGAGAAGGGGGCGGGGAGGGGGAGGGGCTTGCCGAGGGGGGCGGTGTTGTTCCCTACGTAGTCGTCACCGGAGGGATCGCTGAAGATCGTGATGGTGGCCTTGCTGCGGTCCACGAGCAGGTGGAGCGGGATACCGGCGCGGGCGTAGCAGCGCCGCTTGGCGATGCGGTCGTGCTCCGGCTTGCTCGACGTGACTTCCATGACCAGGGCGACGCCTTCGCTGGGCATCCAGGGCTCGGCGTCCAGGAACAGGTCCAGTTCCGTGGGCGCGAAGGTGGCATCGGGAATCACGTGGTTCTTCCGGTCGCCGGGGTGCAGCAGGAGTCCCTTGCCGCCGGAGACATCCATATCCGTCGCGGACTTCGTCAGGATCTGCTTGGACAGCCGGCTGAAGAAACGCTCGTGGTTCCCGTCGGTCGGTGGCGTCACGATGATCTCCCCCTCGATCAGCTCGGCCCGGAAGCCCTCGGGGGTCTCCAGGGCGAGGAAATAATCCAGGAGGGTCTCGTGGTCCGTCGCCATCGGCTCGTGTGCCATAGCCGTCATGCTGCACCTCCTTGTGGTCGAAGGCCAGCGTTCCAAGACCGCTTCGAGGGCGAAGGGGCGTTCGGCCTAATTCACCCGCAGGAGTGGGTTCCGGATGAGCGGGTGACGCTCCCGAAGCCGCCTTGAGTGGAATAGACTCAACTTATCGCACGTTGGCATGAGCAGGGTTTGCCCGGGTGGGTCCAGACTGGGCAACGAGGCCGTGCAGAACGACTACGAGGAGGATCGCGAGGACGTGGACGCCGAGCTGACCAACAAGAGCCGGGAGGCGCTGAGCGCCGCCAACGAGCGGGCGGTCACCGCCGGGCATGCGGACATGACGTCCGCGCATCTCCTGCTCGCGCTGCTGGCCGGGCAGGACAACGAGAACATCATGGATCTGCTGTCCGCCGTCGAGGCGGACGCCGCCGTGCTGCGCAACGGCGCCGAGCGGCAGCTCGCCGCGCTGCCGAGCGTGCAGGGCTCGACGGTCGCGCCGCCGCAGCCGGACCGCGATCTGCTCTCCGCCATCGCGGACGCCACCCAGCGCGCCAAGGAGCTGGGTGACGCCTATGTCTCCACCGAGCACCTCCTCGTCGGGCTCGCCGCCAAGGGCGGGCGCACCGGCGAGCTGCTGGAGCAGCAGGGTGCCTCCGCCAAGAAGCTGCTGGCCGCCTTCGAGGCCGGCCGGGGCGGGCAGCGGGTGACCAATGCCGACCCGGAAGGCACGTACAAGGCGCTGGAGAAGTTCGGTACGGACTTCACCGCGGCCGCCCGCGAGGGCAAGCTCGACCCGGTCATCGGCCGGGACCACGAGATCCGGCGGGTGGTGCAGGTGCTCTCCCGCCGGACGAAGAACAACCCGGTGCTGATCGGCGAGCCCGGCGTCGGCAAGACGGCCGTCGTCGAGGGGCTGGCACAGCGGATCGTCAAGGGCGATGTGCCCGAGTCGCTGCGCAACAAGCGGCTGGTCGCGCTGGACCTCGGGGCGATGGTCGCGGGCGCGAAGTACCGCGGTGAGTTCGAGGAGCGGCTGAAGACCGTCCTGGCGGAGATCAAGTCCAGCGAGGGCCGGATCATCACCTTCATCGACGAGCTGCACACCGTCGTGGGCGCGGGCGCCGGCGGCGACTCGTCCATGGACGCGGGCAACATGCTCAAGCCGATGCTGGCCCGTGGCGAGCTGCGGATGGTCGGCGCGACCACCCTCGACGAGTACCGCGAGCGGATCGAGAAGGACCCGGCGCTGGAGCGGCGCTTCCAGCAGGTGCTGGTCGCCGAGCCGACCGTCGAGGACACGGTGGCGATCCTGCGCGGGCTCAAGGGCCGGTACGAGGCCCACCACAAGGTGCAGATCGCGGACTCCGCCCTGGTCGCCGCCGCCGCCCTCTCGGACCGCTACATCACCTCCCGCTTCCTGCCCGACAAGGCCATCGACCTGGTCGACGAGGCGGCCTCGCGCCTCCGTATGGAGATCGACTCCTCCCCCGTGGAGATCGACGAGCTCCAGCGCGCCGTGGACCGGCTGAAGATGGAGGAGCTGGCGCTGCGCAACGAGTCCGACGCCGGTTCGCTCCAGCGGCTGGAGAAGCTGCGCAAGGACCTCGCCGACAAGGAGGAGGAGCTGCGCGGTCTGACCGCCCGCTGGGAGAAGGAGAAGGAGAGCCTCAACCGCGTCGGTGCGCTCAAGGAGAAGCTCGACGAGCTGCGCGGCCAGGCCGAGCGCGCCCAGCGCGACGGCGACTTCGACACCGCCTCCCAGCTGCTCTACGGCGAGATCCCGGGTGTGGAGCACGAGCTGGAGGAGGCGGCCGCCGCCGAGGCCGAGCAGGAGGCGTCCAAGGAGTCCATGGTCAAGGAGGAGGTCGGTCCCGACGACATCGCGGATGTGGTCGGCGCCTGGACCGGCATCCCGGCCGGCCGGCTGCTGGAGGGCGAGACGCAGAAGCTCCTGCGGATGGAGGAGGAGCTCGGCAAGCGGCTGATCGGCCAGACCGAGGCCGTGCGGTCGGTGTCGGACGCCGTGCGCCGTACCCGGGCCGGTATCGCCGACCCGGACCGGCCCACCGGCTCGTTCCTCTTCCTCGGCCCGACCGGTGTCGGCAAGACCGAGCTGGCCAAGGCCCTGGCGGACTTCCTCTTCGACGACGAGCGGGCGATGGTCCGTATCGACATGTCGGAGTACGGCGAGAAGCACAGCGTGGCGCGGCTGGTCGGCGCGCCGCCCGGCTATGTCGGCTACGAGGAGGGCGGCCAGCTGACGGAGGCGGTCCGCCGCCGGCCGTACTCCGTCATCCTGCTGGACGAGGTCGAGAAGGCCCACCACGACGTCTTCGACATCCTGCTGCAGGTCCTCGACGACGGCCGGCTCACGGACGGCCAGGGCCGCACGGTCGACTTCCGCAACACCATCCTCATCCTGACCTCCAACCTCGGCTCCGCCTTCCTGATGGACCCGCTGCTCAAGGAGGACCAGAAGAAGGAGAGGGTGCTGGAGACGGTCCGGAGTGCCTTCCGGCCCGAGTTCCTCAACCGGCTCGACGACGTGGTGGTCTTCCACCCGCTCGGCACCGGCCAGCTCCAGCGGATCGCCCGGATCCAGCTCGACCACCTGCAGCGCCGCCTCGGCGACCGCCGGCTGACGCTGAACGTCAGCGACCGCGCCCTGACCTGGCTCGCCTGGCTCGGCCAGGAGCCGGTGCCCGACGCCCCGGCCCCGGACATGTCCTACGGCGCCCGGCCGCTGCGCCGTCTGGTCCAGACCGCCATCGGCGACCCGCTCGCCCGCGCCATCCTGGCGGGCGAGGTGCGGGACGGGGACACCGTGCGGGTGGACGTGGACGGTGATCAGCTGTCGGTGGAGCCGGACGGGCGGGCCGTGGGCTGACCGCCGCCGCGATCCGGGGGCCCGGTCGTCCCGCCGCGCCGGGCCCGCGGATCATGTCCTTGACCGACACCTTGCCCGTATCCGCTCCGTCCCGGGTTGCCAGGACGGGGCGGATGTGGGGGAGGATGGCAGGGACCATACGAAGGGAATTCCACGGTGAGCATCGACCCGTCCTCGATTCCGAATTTCGGGGGCCAGCCCGAACCCGAGCCCTCGGGGCCTGATGGTCCCGTCGTGCCTGACCAGGACCTGGTCAAGCAGCTCCTCGACCAGATGGAGCTGAAGTACGTCGTCGACGAGGAGGGTGACCTCGCCGCCCCGTGGGAGCAGTTCCGCACGTACTTCATGTTCCGGGGCGAGGAGGAGCAGCAGATCTTCTCCGTCCGTACGTTCTACGACCGTGCCCACGGCATCGACGACAAGTCGAAGCTGCTGGAGGCGATCGACGACTGGAACCGCCGGACGCTGTGGCCCAAGGCCTACACCCACACCCATGACGACGGCACGGTCCGTCTGATCGGTGAGGCATCGATGCTGATCGGCACCGGCGTCTCGCTCGAACACTTTGTGTCGAGCACGGTCAGCTGGGTCCGCGCCTCGATCGAATTCGACAAGTGGATCGTCGAGCAGCTCGGTCTGGAGGCCGAGATCGAAGGCGACTCCGACAAGAAGCAGGGTGACGACGAGGCCTGAGCCCCGCTCGTTTCACACCCACCCCGCTGCACGGGCCCCCGGAGCGTTGGCTCCGGGGGCCCGTGTCCGTGTGTCACGGGGCGGACGGGTCCGGCGGGGGCGCCGCGCGGCGGGCGGCGGACCCGCGGCGGGCGGCGCCCGTCAGAGCTTCCGGAGGCGGCTGACCACCTCCTCCAACACCTCCACCTGCTTGCAGAAGGCGAAGCGCACATACGGCGCGCCCTGGTCCTTGTGGTCGTAGAAGACGGCGTTGGGGATGGCGACGATGCCGGCGCGCTCGGGCAGGGCGCGGCAGAAGGCGAAGCCGTCGTCGTGGCCGAGGGGGCGGATGTCGGTGGTGATGAAGTAGGTGCCGGAGGGGCGGAAGACGCCGAAGCCGGCCTCGGACAGCCCGCGGGCCAGGATGTCGCGCTTCGCGCGCAGATCGTCCCGCAGCTCCGTGTAGTAGCTGTCGGGGAGGGCGAGGGCCTCGGCGACGGCGTACTGGAAGGGCCCGGCGGAGACAAACGTGAGGAACTGCTTGGCCGAGCGGACCGCGCCGATCAGCTCCGGGGGCGCGGTGACCCAGCCGACCTTCCAGCCGGTGAAGGAGAAGGTCTTGCCGGCCGAGCCGATGGTGACGGTGCGTTCGCGCATACCGGGGAACGACGCGAGGGGGAGGTGCTCGCCCTCGAACACCAGGTGCTCGTAGACCTCGTCCGTGATGACCAGGAGGTCGCGCTCGCAGGCGAGGCGGGCGATCTCGGTGAGCTCCTCGCGGGACAGGACGGTGCCGGTGGGGTTGTGCGGAGTGTTGAGCAGAATCAGGCGGGTGTGGTCGGTGAGGGCGTCGCGCAGTTCGTCCAGATCGAGGCGGTAGGCGCCGGACTCCGGGTCCGCGTGCAGGGTCACCGGGACGCGGCGGCCGCCCGCCAGCGCGATGCAGGCCGCGTACGAGTCGTAGTACGGCTCCAGCGCGACGACCTCGTCGCCCGGCTCCAGCAGCGCCAGCAGCGCGGCGGCGATGGCTTCGGTGGCGCCCGTGGTGACCAGGACCTCGGTGTCGGGGTCGTAGGCCAGTCCGCGGTGCCCGTAGAAGCGCTGTTGGTGGGCGGCGACGGCCTCGCGCAGCTCGGGGACGCCGGGGCTGGGTGGGTACTGGTTGCCGCGGCCGTCGCGCAGGGCGCGCACCGCTGCCTCCCTGACCTCTTCCGGGCCGTCGGTGTCGGGGAAGCCCTGGCCGAGGTTGATGGAGCCGGTCCGTACGGCGAGTGCCGACATTTCGGCAAAGATCGTGGTGCCGAATTCGGCGAGGCGGCGGTTCAGCAGCGGTCGGTCCATGGGGCCATCCTCCGTCGAACCTCAGGAGTTCCTCAACTGTGCTTTGAGACTTCGGAGCCAGGGCATCAGCCCCGCACGAAGGACAGTGACGGCCGTCGACGCGGACGGTCCGCGGCGCGGGACGCCGCCGCAACGGCGCACCGGGCGCCGGACGGAGCGGGTGCCTCGCTTCGGGGGAACGGAAGGAGTGTGAGGCAGATGGGGATTGTGGTTTTCGTGGCGATCTGTGCAGGGGTGATCGGCGTGGTGGCCCTCGCCTCGCGGGGCGGCGCCCGCGGACGGGGCCTCGGCGGACGGGGCCTCGGCGGACGGGGTGCCGGTGGTGCGGCCGGCGGCAGCTGGTGGGCCGGCGGTGACGGGGGTTCGAGCCTGGGCGGCGGCCATCACGGCGGCGGCCATCACGGCGGCGGGCACCACGGCGGCGGACACGGCGGCCACTCGTGCGGCGGCGGGTCCTCCTGCGGGGGCGGCGGCTGCGGCGGCGGTGGTGGCTGCGGTGGCGGCGGAGGATCCTGAGCCGCGGCGATTTGCCCCAACTCCACTTGCGCGGAAGGCTTGTTGTATCGCGCATATGCGCCTGGCGGGTGCTGGTGAACACACCAACACCCGCCAGGCGCTTGGTCGTTGAACAACTGAACTGCAGGGCCCCCTAGCGGATGGAAACCCGGCAGAGATGGGTAAAAGCGCTGTGGGCGACAGGGCTTTCATGATTCCCTCTCCCTGGAGAATCCCCCACGTTCTCCGATCCCACGTGGGCACGAGCCGGCAGGCATTCGCATATCCCTGGCCTTCAACGGGCGGGCCGGCCCACCATTCCACTGCGTGCTTGCGGAGCCGACCCATGCTCACCACTTTGCAGACGGCGTACACCGATACCCGTGCCTCCGACCTGGCCTGGGCGCTGGGCAGGGAACCCCTGCCGGCCCTTGCCGTACTCGATCTCCAACTCCACGGTGCCCAGCTTCAGTTGAGGCTTCTCGGCGCTTCTCACCAGGTGCTTCTCGAAGAGGAGCGCGGTACCTGTTCCGAAACGGTCGCCTGTATGCCGGGCAGCAGTACGCCGCTGCCGCTGGGCGTGGCGAAACGCCTCGGCGACTGGGAGTACGAATTCGCCGCCCATGTCGAGAAGCTGTCGCGCGGCTCGTTCGCGGGGCGGGCGCAGGAACTTCTCGCGCTGGTGGCCGAGCATCCGCACGGCCTCGCCGGTACGTTCCCCGGCTCGCCGCACGCCTTCACCGCGATGCTGGCGCAGTGCCAGCAGGGGCAGGTGCGCTGGCGGACCTGGCACGCGTATCCGCAGGAGGGCCGCTTGGTGGCCACCCGCACCCGCGTGGGCGTACGGGCGGCGGTCGCGGCGGTCTAGCCGCGGCGGGCGGAAGTAACCGGTCCGGCCGGCAGAGGGCGCCGGGAGCCGGCGGGAGTCGTCGCGAGCCGGCAGGGGGAGTGGGGCGTGGGCGGTGCGAGGGGCGCGAAGGCGGTGCGCCGGGGGGTGGATGCCTGGCGGGGCGCGCACGGTGTGGCGTGCGCGGTCCGGCCGGCCGGTGGAGTGCGGACGCGGCGGCCACGCCCCGCGCCGAGGCAGCGCTCCAACTGACGGGTGCAGCCCATGGACTGCACCCGTGTGGGTGACGGAGGGCCACGGATCTGTCACGTAGCGTTCACTTTATGATCGACCCGCCAGAGCCTGTTCTCCACGGCACCCCCGGGGTGCCGGAGGCCATGACGCCGGCGCGACTGCCTGTGCCGGCCGGGCTCGGCCGGCTGCTCGTCCTCGCCGTCGTCTTCGTCTGCGCCGCCTGCGGTCTGGTCTACGAACTCGAACTCGTCGCGCTGGCCACGTACTTGGTCGGAGACTCCGTCACCCAGGCATCGGTCGTGCTGTCCGTCATGGTCTTCGCGATGGGCGTCGGGGCGCTGCTCGCCAAGCGGCTGCGCTGCCGGGCGGCGGTCGGCTTCGGTGCGGTCGAGGCGGGTCTCGCGCTGGTCGGCGGCTGCTCCGCGATGGCGCTCTACGCCTGCTTCGCCTGGTTCGGCCAGTCCCGCTCCGCGCTCGTCGGCTTCTCCCTGGCCATCGGCATCCTGATCGGCGCCGAGGTGCCCCTGCTGATGACGCTGATCCAGCGGGTGCGCCGGCAGGACGCGGGCGGCGCGGTCGCCGACCTCTTCGCCGCGGACTATGTCGGCGCGCTCGTCGGCGGCCTGGCCTTTCCCTTTCTGCTGCTGCCGAGCTTCGGCCAGCTGACCGGCGCACTGCTCACCGGCGCTGTCAACGCGGTGGCCGGTGGTGTGCTGGTGCTCTGGCTCTTCCGCCGCGATCTGAGCGGCCGCGCCCGCTGGGCACTGCTCGCCGTCAACGCCCTGGTCCTCGCGCTGCTCGCCGCGGGCATGATGCTGGCCACGCCGTTCGAGCGGGCGGCCCGGCAGGCGGTGTACGGCTCCTCGGCGCGGGTCGCGGTGCAGACCGGCATCCAGGAAGTGGTGATGACCGGCGGCACGGGGGCCGGAGCCGGTGCGGGGTGGGGGAGGAAAGGTTTAGGCGGACCGCTGGCGCTGTATCTGGACGGCCGCCTCCGGGTCAGCGCGGAGACCGAGTTCCGCTACCACGAAGCGCTGGTGCACCCGGCGATGGCGGGTGGTCCGCACCGCCGGGTACTGGTCCTCGGCGGCGGCGACGGCCTCGCGGTGCGCGAGATCCTCCGCCATCGTGCGGTCCGCTCGGTGACCGTCGTCGAACTCGACCCCGGTGTGCTGCGGCTGGCGCGTACCGACCCCGGCCTCTCCCGCCTCAACCACCACTCGCTCGGCGATCCGCGGGTGCATGTGGTGACCGCCGATGCCTTCGACTGGCTGCGGCAGCAGGGCCTGGGTGGCCGCGGCCGGCGGCCGGCGCCGTACGACGTCATCGTCTCCGACCTCCCGGATCCGGGGATCGCCGCGAGCACCAAGCTCTACTCACAGGAGTTCTACGGCCTCGCGGCCCGGCTGCTGGCCGGTGACGGACGGCTGGTGGTGCACGCCGGGCCGCCGGTCGAGCGGGCGCGCCTGTACTGGACGGTGGAGTCGACCGTCCGGTCGGTGGGCCTGGCGACCGTGCCGTACCGCCTGTCCGGCCGGCCCGCGGCGTTCTACGGCGGCCCGGACCGTACGGTCCCCGTCCCGCCGGTGGACGCGGAGGTGCCCGCCGCGGCGCCGTCGGCCGGCCGGGCCCGGTACTGGGGCTTTGTGCTGGCCGCGCGGCACCGGCCGTACTTCGGTCTGGCGTCCGATGCGCCGCCGCCCGCGGGCCTCAGCTGCGCGGAGCTGCAGGCCGGCCGGCGGGGGGAGACCCGCGACCGGATGTCCGGGCTGCCGGCGTCGACGCTGATGCATCCGCGGTATCTCGACTGAGCGGTCGGGGCGGGTCCCGGGCGGCCCGCCGGCCGGGCGGGCGCCGGGTGCGCGGGCCGCGGTACGGAGTCCGGTGCCGTCCGAGGCCGGGGCCGCTGCGCAGAAATTCTGTGTGCGCGGGCACGGGGCACGGGGGCGCTGGGTAGGCTCCCATGTCATGGAGCATGAGGTGTACGTTCCGTTTCCCGTCGGGACCGTGCGGCAGGCGCTCACCGAGCCGGAGCGGGTGGCGCGGTGTGTCCCAGGAGTCCAGCTCGATGCCGACGCGCCCCCGCACTCCCCGGTGGGCCGGCTGCGGCTGCGTATCGGAAGCTCCACCATCACCTATCGCGGCACGCTGACGGTCGCTGCCGAGGACGGCGGGCCGGGCGACGACGGCGCGGCCGATGCAGTGACGGTCGAGGCCAAGGGCACCGAGGCGCGGGGGGACGGCTCGGTCGCGCTGACCCTGGCGGTGCGGCTCTCCCCGGCCACCGAGCCCGGCCCCGGCACGACGCTGGCCTGCTCCGGCACGGTGCACGGCGACGGCCGGCTGGCCGAGGCCACCGGCCACTCCGCCGAAACCGCCGGCCGCCGGCTGCTGGACCGCTTCGCGGAGAACCTGGCAGCCGATCTGCGGCAGCGGCCGGTGGCGGGGCAGGCCGGCGACGGCAGTCCGGACGGGGGCGCGGGCGAGGCGGCCGGGCCGCGGGCAGCCGGCGCCGAGGTGCCGCCGCCGTCGGCTCGGCGCAGCGACGACGACGCCGTCGAAGCGGCGGACCCCGGCGATGCGGCCGACGCCGCCGAGGACCTCGACGCGGGGGACGCGGCGGACGCGGTCCCTGCGGCGCACGATGCCCACCCCGAGCACGCCTACGGCCACGATGCGGATGACATCGCCCCCGCCGAGGCCGCGCACGCCCGCCGGACGATGATCGGGCGCAGCGCGGAGGAGGTCGACCACGCCCCGCCACGCGGGCGGTATGCACCGGTGCCCGCGCCCGAGCCGAACGCCACCTCGGTGACCCTGCGCTGGGCGGCGCCCGCCGCCGCGGTGGTGCTGGCGTCCGCCGTGGTCGTCGGCCGGGTGCTGCGCCGGCGCCGCTGACCCCGGGCCTCCGCTGGCCCCGGCCCCCGCTGACCGGGCCCCTGCTGACCCCGGCCTCCGTCGACCGTGGCCGCCGCCCGCCTCGGCGCCACCGGCCGCGGCGGCCGGCGGCGGGCCGTCACGGCGTCCCGCGCCGGGCGCCGGCGCACCGCTAGGGTCGGTCCCGTGAGTACCGACAACACCACGCGGAGCGCAGCGCCCTCGCAGGCGCCGGAGGGCGTACGGCTGGCCGCGGGCGACACCGAACTGACCGTCCGGCCGGACAACGGCTGCCGGATCGCCGGCCTCCGTGTCGGCGGTACGGAACTGCTGCGGCAGGGCGCCAAGTACGGCTGTTTCCCGATGGTTCCGTGGTGCGGCCGGATCGAGCACGGGCAGTTCCGCAACGGGGCCGAACAACACCGGATGCCCCTCAATGCCGCGCCGCACGCCATCCACGGCACCGGCCGCAACCTCCGCTGGCGGACGGCGCGTTCGAGCGCCACGGAGGCGGTCTTCACCTATGACCTCGCCGATCCGGCGGCGCCCTGGCCGTACCCGGGGCGGGTGACCCAGCTCGTGGAGCTCGCCGCGGACGGTGGCTCGCTCACCCTCACCATGGGGGTCGAGGCGACCGGCGACTCGTTCCCCGCCCAGGCCGGCTGGCACCCCTGGTTCCTGCGGAATCTCGGCGAAGGAGGCGAGGACGTACGCCTCGACTTCGCGCCCGAGTGGCAGGAGGAGCGGGGCGACGACCATCTGCCGACCGGCCGGCGGATCCCGCCGGCACCGGGGCCCTGGGACGACTGCTTCGGTATGCCGCAGGGGGTCGAGGCCACGCTGACCTGGCCGGGCCGGCTGGAGCTGAAAATCACCAGTCGCGCCGAGTGGGCCGTGGTCTACGACGAGCAGGAGGCCGCGGTCTGCGTCGAGCCGCAGTCCGGCCCGCCGAACGGTCTCAACACCCTGCCGCGCCTGGTCACCCCCATCGACCCGCTGGAGATCTCCACGACCTGGAGCTGGCGGAGCCTGTCGCAGGACACCGCCTAAGCTCATGCGCATGAGTGACGACGTGCGCGGCGAGCTGCTGCAGCAGATCAAGGACAAGGCCGTGGTGCACGGCAAGGTGACGCTTTCCTCCGGCAAGGAGGCCGACTACTACATCGACCTGCGCCGGATCACCCTGGACGGTACGGCCGCGCCGCTGGTCGGCCGGCTGATGCTGGAGCTCACCGCCGATCTGGATTACGACGCGGTCGGCGGGCTGACGCTCGGCGCCGACCCGGTCGCGACCTCGATGCTGCACGCCTCCGCCGCGCGGGGCGGCCGGCTGGACGCGTTCGTCGTCCGCAAGGCGCAGAAGGCGCACGGCATGCAGCGCCGTATCGAGGGCCCGGACCTCACGGGCCGCCGGGTCCTGGTCGTCGAGGACACCTCCACCACCGGCGGTTCCCCGCTGACCGCCGTCGAGGCGGCGCGCGAGGCGGGTGCCGAGGTCGTTGCGGTGGCAACGATCGTCGACCGGGGTGCCGCGTCGGCCATCGCCGAGGCCGGCCTCCCTTACCTCACCGGCTACCAGCTCGGCGACCTCGGCCTGAGCTGAGGCCGGCCGAGGGGCGGCATCGCGCCGTAAAAATGCGCTGAACTGCGGCTTTACCGAGGGGCGGCTGGTTTCACGTGAAACCGGCCGCCCACAGTGCGGGACGGCCGGGCGCGGGATGTGGAGCAATCAGCCGAGTCTGGGAAGATGTGCTCGGCGAAGTCCTCGCCCCCTGGTCAGGGCCACGAAAGCACACCCGCACACCTAAGGAGCGGACAGATGCCCATCGCAACCCCCGAGGTCTACAACGAGATGCTGGACCGGGCGAAGGCAGGAAAGTTCGCCTACCCGGCCATCAACGTCACCTCGACGCAGACGCTGCACGCCGCGCTGCGTGGGTTCGCCGAGGCTCAGAGCGACGGCATCATCCAGATCTCCACCGGTGGTGCGGAGTTCCTGGGCGGCCAGTACAACAAGGACATGGTGACCGGCGCGGTCGCGCTCGCCGAGTTCGCGCACGTCGTGGCCGAGAAGTACGACATCACCGTCGCGCTGCACACCGACCACTGCCCCAAGGACAAGCTCGACGGCTATGTCCGCCCGCTGCTGGACATCTCCGCGGAGCGCGTGGCCAAGGGCCAGAACCCGCTGTTCCAGTCCCACATGTGGGACGGCTCGGCCGAGAACCTGGCCGACAACCTGGCCATCGGCCAGGAGCTGCTGGCCAAGGCCGCCGCTGCCAAGATCATCCTTGAGGTCGAGATCACCCCGACCGGTGGCGAGGAGGACGGCGTCACCCACGAGATCAACGACGAGCTCTACACCACGGTCGACGATGCGCTGCGCACCGCCGAGGCGCTGGGCCTGGGCGAGAAGGGCCGCTACCTGCTCGCCGCCTCCTTCGGCAACGTCCACGGCGTCTACAAGCCGGGCAATGTCGTGCTCCGCCCCGAGCTGCTGAAGGACCTGCAGGAGGGCGTCGGCGCGAAGTACGGCAAGTCCTCCCCGTTCGACTTCGTCTTCCACGGCGGCTCCGGCTCCACTCCCCAGGAGATCGCCACCGCGCTGGAGAACGGCGTGGTCAAGATGAACCTGGACACCGACACCCAGTACGCCTTCTCCCGCCCGGTCGCGGACCACATGTTCCGCAACTACGACGGTGTGCTGAAGGTCGACGGCGAGGTCGGCAACAAGAAGGCCTACGACCCGCGCAGCTGGGGCAAGCTCGCCGAGGCCGGGATGGCCCAGCGCGTCACCCAGGCCTGCGAGAACCTGCGCTCCACCGGCACCAAGATCAAGTAAGCCCGGGACGGCCGCACGGCCGTCCCCGCGGCGTGCAAGGGCTCCGCATCCGCCGGGATGCGGAGCCCTTGCACGTGCCCGGCGAGGCGGCGTCCCCCGTGCCGTGTCCGCGTGGCCCGGGTGCCGCGCCGCGCCGGGCCGTTGGGGCCCGCCGGACGGCTCAGGGCGGGCGAGCGGGCGCGGATACGGGCATGCTCGCGGTATGAGCGAACCGAGTGCGCCCGGCGGGGTCCGGCTCACCTCGGCGCAGGGCCGATGGGTGCTGGCGACGGCCGTGCTGGGGTCCGGTATGGCGATGCTCGACAGCACCGTCGTCAATGTCGCGCTGCCCAGGATCGGTGAGGACCTCAACGCGGATCTGGCGGTTCTCCAGTGGACCGTCACGGCCTACATGCTCACCCTCTCCTCGCTGATCCTGCTGGGCGGTGCCCTCGGCGACCGCTTCGGCCGGCGCCGGGTGTTCGTGATCGGCGTGGTGTGGTTCGCCACGGCCTCGCTGCTGTGCGGGCTCGCGCCGAACGCCGGGGTGCTGATCGCGGCCCGTGCGCTGCAGGGCATCGGCGGGGCGCTGCTCACCCCCGGCTCGCTGGCGCTGATCCAGGCCGTCTTCCACCCCGACGACCGGGCACGGGCGGTCGGCTCCTGGTCGGGGCTGGGCGGGGTGGCCGCCGCGGTGGGCCCGTTCATCGGCGGCTGGCTGGTGGACGGCGCGGGCTGGCGCTGGGTGTTCTTCCTCAATGTGCCGCTGGCGGCGGTGTGTGTGCCGGTGGCGCTGCGGCACGTCCCCGAGACCCGGGAGCGGGACGCCCGCGAGCGCCGCGGCTTCGATGTGCAGGGCGCGGTGCTGGGGGCGCTGGCGCTGGCCGGGGTGACCTATGCGCTGATCGCCGCGCCGGGCGGGGGCGCCGGGCCCGGCGTGATCATTCCGGCGGTGGCCGGGGTGCTGCTCGGGGTGCTCTTCGTCCATGTCGAGCGGCGGCGGACCGATCCCATGCTGCCGCCGGCCATCTTCGGCATCCGGCTGTTCTCCGCCGTCAATGCGGTGACGGTGTGCGTCTACGCCGCGTTCGGCGGCTTCTTCTTCCTGGCCGTGCTCCAGCTCCAGGTCGTGGTGGGTTACTCGGCACTGCAGGCCGGTACCGCGCTGCTGCCCACCACCGTGCTGATGCTGCTGCTGTCCGCCCGCTCCGGGCAGCTGGGGCAGCGCATCGGGCCGCGCATTCCGCTCACCGTCGGTCCGCTGCTGTGTGCCGCGGGGATGCTGCTGATGCTGCGGGTGGGGCAGGGCGCGTCGTACTTCGCCGATGTGCTGCCCGCGCTGGTGGTGCTGGGCGCGGGGATGGTGACACTGGTCGCGCCGCTCACCTCGACCGTGCTGGCGTCGGTGGACGTGGACCGGGCGGGCCTGGCCAGCGGTATCAACAACGCGGCGGCGCGGGCCGCGAGCCTGATGGCGGTGGCCGCCCTGCCGCTGCTGGCGGGCATCGGCCCGGAGGCCTACCGCTCGGCGGACGCATTCGGCGCCGCCTTCCGGCGCGCGATGCCGCTGTGTGCGGGCATCCTGGTGATCGGCGCGCTGATCGCCCTGCTGACCGTACGCAGCAATGTGCTGCGCGCCGAACCGGGTGCCGAGGAGCCGTGCCGGGCGAGGACGATCTACCACTGCGGGGTGAGCGCACCGCCGCTGGACCCGGGCGAGGCCGTGGCCCGGGAGGCGGAGCAGCTGCCGGGCGCCGGGGGGCCGGGGCGACCGGGCGGGGGGCCGTAGGGCCCGGCCCGTCGTGCGGACCGGGGCGTGGCGGCCGGTGCCGGCTTCCGCCTGCCGTGCCACCTGCCGTCCGCCGTGGTGCCACCCGCCGTCCGCCGTATCCGCCTTCCGTGCCGCCCGGTCCCGCTGTGTGCCGCCTGGTCCCCCGCTGTGCCGCCCGGTCCTGCTCTGTGCCGCCCGGTCCCGCTGCGTGCCGCCCGGTCCCGCTGTGTGTGCCGCCCGGGATGCAAGATCCCGGCCGCTCCCCACCCGGCCCCGGCGACCAGGCAGACTGGGAAGCATGGCCATTCACGAGAATCTCCTCGGGGGACCGCCCCCGACCCATCTGCCCGACGACCCCGAGCCCCGCGAGCTGCTCGCCGCGGGCACGGCGCCCTCCGACGTCGCCGCGAAGTACCCGACCTCCTCGCTGGCCTGGGCGCAGCTCGCGGACGACGCGTTCGAGCAAGGACGGGTCGTCGAGTCGTACGCCTACGCCCGTACCGGCTACCACCGCGGTCTGGACTCGCTGCGCCGGGCCGGCTGGAAGGGCCACGGCCCGGTGCCCTTCGAGCACGAGCCCAACCGCGGCTTCCTGCGCGCACTGCACGCCCTCGCCCGTGCCGCCCAGACGATCGGCGAGCAGGAGGAGTACGAGCGCTGCTCGGTCTTCCTGCGGGACTCCTCGCCGACCGCGGCCGACACCCTCACCTGACGGGACCGCCGGGCAGGACCGACGGCCGGCCGCGTGCGCGCGGCCGGCCCTTGCGCGGTCGGAGCCCAGCGCGGATGATTTCCAGTGGGCCGGGTCATCCCGCGCCCGAGGGGACCGGGGCTCCCGAGCCGACGAGGAAGGGGCGGACCGCTACCCGGTAGTTCGCACCTGAGGAGTCCCTCATGTCGCAGCCGTCTCCCACCGATCCCGCGAAGAGCGCGCCGAGCGCACCCGCCGCGGGCTCCGTACCCGCCGGCGCCGCCGAGTCCGACCCGCCGTTCGCCCCGGATCTCAGCATCGGCAGCAGCGGCACGACCCCGTACGAGGACTATGTCCAGGCGGGTGTCCTCACCCACCTGCAGCACCCGCTCTCCGACGACCCCGGCGAGATGGTCTTCCTGGTCACCACCCAGGTCATGGAGCTGTGGTTCACGGTCATCGTCCATGAATGGCACACCGCCGCCGAGGCGCTGCGCCGTGACGACGTGACGGTGGCGATGGAGGCGCTGCGCCGCTCCACCTACGAGCTGGAGGCGCTCAACGCCGCCTGGAAGCCGCTCGCCCGGCTGACCCCGGCGCAGTTCAATGCCTACCGCAGCGCGCTCGGTGAGGGCTCCGGCTTCCAGTCCGCGATGTACCGGCGGATGGAGTTCCTGCTCGGCGAGAAGTCCGCGTCGATGCTGGTGCCGCACCGCGGCGCCGCGCGGGAGCACGCCGAGCTGGAGAAGGCCCTCCAGGAGCCGAGCCTGTGGGACGAGGTGCTGCGGCTGCTCGCCCGCCGCGGCCATGCCGTCCCCCAGGCCGTGCTGTGGCGCGACCCCGCGCTGCGCTACGAACCGGACCCGGCCGTCGAGGCGGTCTGGGCCGGGATCTATACGGGCTCGCAGGAGTCCGAACTCGTCCGGCTGGGCGAGGCACTGACCGATGTTGCCGAGCTGGTCTGGCGCTGGCGCAACGACCATCTGGTCGCGACCCGGCGGGCCATGGGAGCGAAAATGGGTACCGGTGGTTCCGCGGGGGTTTCCTGGCTGGAGAAGCGGGCCCGCAAGAATGTCTTCCCCGAGCTGTGGACGGCGCGCAGCCATGTCTGAGACCCCGGAGTTCCCCGACGGCACCGGCCGCCACGAGCCCTCCGGCGCCCGCGAACAGGCCGCGCGCGCCGCCGAGTTGGACGCCGCCGACCCGCTGGCCGCGGTCCGCGGCCGTTTCGTCCTCGACGCCGCGCCCGATCACGCCTCCGGCGATGCCGGTGTCTATCTCGACGGCAACTCCCTCGGCGCGCTGCCCCGTACGGTGCCCGGCCGCCTCGCCGATGTCATCGCGCGCGAGTGGGGTGAGCTGCGCATCCGGTCCTGGACCGAATCCGGCTGGTGGACCGCGCCCGAGCGGGTCGGCGACAAGATCGCGCCGCTGATCGGGGCCGGACCGGGCCGGGTGGTGGTCGGTGACTCGACCAGCGTCAACCTCTTCAAGGCCGTGGTCGGCGGCGTCCGGATGGCCGGCAAGGGCTGTACGGAGATCCTCGTCGACGCCACCACCTTCCCGACCGACGGCTATATCGCCCGGTCAGCGGCCCGGATGACCGGCCTCGCGGTGCGTCCGGTCGAGCCCGCGCGGATCGCCGACGAGGTCACCGAGCGGACCGCGCTGGCGCTGGTCAACCACGTCGACTACCGCACCGGCCGGCTCAACGACCTGCCCGGCATCACCCATGCGCTGCACTCCGCGGGCGCGCTCGCCGTCTGGGACCTGTGCCACAGCGCCGGCGCGCTGCCGGTCGGCCTCGATGCGCACCATGTCGACCTCGCCGTCGGCTGTACGTACAAGTACCTCAACGGCGGCCCGGGTTCGCCCGCCTTCCTGTACATCAGGGAAAGCCTCCAGGAGCGGTTCGAATCGCCGCTGCCGGGCTGGAACTCACACGCCGACCCCTTCGGCATGGAGCCCGCCTACACCCCGGCCGAGGGCATTGCGCGCGGCCGGGTCGGCACCCCCGACATCCTCTCGCTGCTCGCGCTGGAGGCGGCGCTGGAGGTCTGGGACGGGGTGTCCGTCGAGGACGTGCGTACCAAGAGCCTTGCCCTGACCGACTTCTTCCTGGAGTGCGTCAGCGCCTACGTACCGCCGGACCGGGCCCGCTCCGTCACGCCGTACGACCACCGGTGGCGCGGCAGCCAGGTGTCGCTGGAGTGCTCCCCCAAGCTCTCCGCTCCGGCCGGGCAGGACGGTACCCCCACGGCGCGCGAGGTGATGGACGAGCTGATCCGCCGCGGGGTGGTCGGCGACTTCCGCCCGCCGGACGTGCTGCGCTTCGGCTTCACCCCGCTCTACACCTCCTTCGCGGACGCGGAGCGGGCGGCATGGGTGCTCGGCGAGGTGCTGGGGGCGCTGCCCGATGTCGAGCCCGGGGCGGCCGGGGCCGGCGGGTGAGCGTGCCGGACGAGGAGTCGGCGCTGCTGGGGCTGGCCCCGGTGGCGCCGGACCGGACGGTGGCGTACGGGCCGCATCCGGACCAGATCGTCGATCTGTACGTGCCGTCGGCGGCCGGCGGCCCGCGGGCACAGGTGCCGGGCGGCCCGCTGGTCGTCCTCCTGCACGGCGGCTTCTGGCGCGCGGCCTACGACCGCCGGCATCTGTCGCCGCTCGCCGCCGATCTGGCCGGGCGGGGGCTGCCGGTCGCGCTCGCCGAGTACCGCAGGGCCGGTGCCGGCGGCGGGGCACCGCAGACGTTCGAGGACGTCACGGCGGGCATTGCGGCGGCGGTGCGCGCGGTGCCCGCCGGCGGGGATCCGGTCCTCGTCGGCCACTCCGCGGGCGGCCATCTCGCGCTGCTCGCCGCGGCCCGGCCCGGCACGCCGGTGTCCCGCGTGCTCGCCGTCTCCCCGGTCGCGGATCTCGCCCGCGCCCATGCGCTGGGCCTGAGCGACGGCGCGGTCGCCGAGCTGCTCGGCGCCGGACCCGGTCTGGCGGAACGCATCGCCGCGGCCGACCCGGCGTGCCACCCTCCCGGCGTCCCGGTCACCATCCTGCACGGCACCGACGACCCGGACGTCCCCCTCGACCTCTCCCGCCGCTACGCCGCACTCCACCCCGGCACCACGGACCTGTGCGAGCTGCCCGGCGTCGGCCACTACGGCCCCGTCACCCCCGGCAGCTCCAGCTGTCACACACTCGTCGTCCACCTGCACCGATCTCGTAGTACTTGAGGCGGACCTCGGCAGATCCCCACTGATGAGGACGCCCGGGTGCCCGCCGTTGCTTACCGTTGTCAGCGTGAACGACACGACCCAGACGCAGAGCCACCTGCGCTCAGAGGCCCGGATAGCCCACGGCGCGCTGCAACGGCTGCGCCAGGACCTGTTCGTCGACGCCTTCGCCCTCCGCCCGTTGCCGCCGCTGGAGGACGCCAAGGTGTCCCGGTGGCTGCCGTTCCTGCCGAAGCGGCTGCGGCACTGGGCGCGCTGGCTGCCGCACTTCGTCGTCGGCTTCTTCTCGGTGTGTGTCTTCCTGGGGAACCTCACCGACAGCTCCGGGACCGGCACGCTGCGCGGCATCCTGGTCACCGGCTTCAGCGGGCTGGTCGCCGCCGGGCCGGTGCTCACGCTCTTCCGCCCGGTGGGCGCCTACTGGCTGTCGCTGGGCGCGGTTGTCGTGTCGGCGGTCACCTACGCGGCCCTCTCGTCTTCGTCCGTCAGCATCGTCGGGGACGTGGCCTTCCCCACCCACCTCGCCGTGATGGTCCTGGTGGTGCTGCGCACCCGGCCCCGGCTGGCCATCGAGATGTGGCTGGTCACCTTCGCCACGATGGCCGTGCTGACGGCGCTCCTCGGCAACGACACGGGCGATCTGCCGCCGGTGGCCGTCTTCTGTGGTGTGGTGCTGGGGACCGCCGCCGCGGTCCGTGCCTGGCGCGAGGAGCGCCAACAGGTCGTCGAGACGCTGACCGCCACCGCGGAGGAGCGCTCCCGGCGCACGCTTCTGGAGGAGCGCGCCCTCATCGCCCGTGAGCTGCACGATGTGGTCGCCCACCACATGTCCGTGATCGCCATCCAGGCCGAGGCCGCCCCGTACCGCGTCGAGAACACCCCGCCCGAGCTCGCCACGTCCTTCGCGACGATCCGCGAGAACGCCGTCGCCGCGCTCGCCGAACTGCGCCGGATCCTCGGCGTGGTCCGCTCCGCGGACCCGGACGCCTTCGCCGACAGCGACCCGGAGGCCCCGCAGCCGACGCTCGGCAGCCTCGACTCGCTGCTCGACAGCGTCCGCAGCGCCGGGCTGACCGTCGAGGCGGTCACCACCGGTGCGCCCCGGCCGCTGCCGCAGGGCGTGGAGCTGTCCGCGTACCGGATCGTGCAGGAGGGGCTGAGCAATGCGCTGCGGCACTCGCCGGGTGCCGACGCCCGGGTGGAGATCTCCTATGTGCTGGGCGGGCTGGGCGTACGGATCGTCAACGGCGTGCCGAGCCGTCTCGCCAAGCCCTCACCGGGCGCGGGTCACGGTGTGCTGGGGATGCGGGAGCGGGTACAGATGCTGGGCGGCGAGATGACGGCCGATCACACCGAGGACGGCGGCTTCGAGGTCGCCGCGTTCATCCCGGTGACGGGCACGGCGGCGGAGAACACCTCCGGGGGGATGCGGAAATGATCCGGGTACTGATCGTCGACGACCAGGTGATGGTCCGTGAGGGCTTCTCCGTCCTGCTCAACGCCATGCCCGACATCGAGGTCGTCGGAGAGGCGGTCGACGGCCGCGAGGCGGTGCGCAAGGTCGCGGTCCTCAAGCCCGATGTCGTCCTGATGGACATCCGGATGCCGGAGATGAACGGTCTGGAGGCGACCCGCGAGATCGTGGCCGCCGACGCGGACGCCAAGGTGCTGGTGCTGACCACCTTCGACCTGGACGAATACGTCTACCAGGCGCTGCGTTCCGGGGCCAGCGGCTTCCTCCTCAAGGACGCCTCGGCCGGGCAGCTCGCCGAGGGCGTTCGCATCGTCGCCTCCGGCGAGGCCCTGCTCGCGCCCACCGTCACCAAGCGCCTGATCTCGGAGTTCTCCCGGCTGGGCACCCCGCGCGCGCCCGCCCAGGAGCGCATCGCCGATCTCACCGAGCGCGAGACCGAGGTGCTGGTGCTGGTCGCCCAGGGCCTGTCGAACGGCGAGATCGCCGAGCATCTCGTCGTCGCGGAATCCACGGTGAAGACGCATGTCAGCCGCATCCTGGTGAAGCTGGGGCTGCGCGACCGCACCCAGGCGGCGGTGTTCGCGTACGAGGCGCGGCTGGTGACGCCGGGGGGCTGAGGCCGCTGCCGGGGGATCACCCCCGCGGGGGCGCCGGCGGCCGCCGGCGGGCGGGGCCCGGCCGGTGGCCCGGAACGGCAGGTCTTACGGCTGGGGGACCTCCCGCACCAGCCTCGATGTCCAGGGGCACCAGATCAGTCCGGGCAGGAACGGGCCGCCGGCCTCGTCCAGATGGTCTTCGACATAGGGCGTGGTGGCATCGCAGACCTCGACCGCGAAGTCGAAGAAGTCGATCGTCTCCGGGCGGAGGTGGAAGCTCCAGCGCCAGTTGTACGGGGCGGGGCGCTTCTCGATCCGGCCGATGACATGCGGCTCGGAGCGGGACGCACCGCTCAGCAGGTCCCGTGCGTGCTGGATCTTGCGGGGGTCGGTGAGCTTGATGACGAATTCCTCGCGGGTGATGTCGGTCATCACGAAGTAGGCCGCCGCGTCGGCCCGGGTGCGGTGTGCGGCGTCGCCCGCCTGCTTGCCCTGGGCGGGCCCGGCCGCCGTGACGGCGAGCAGTGCCGCCGCCGCGAGCATGCCGATCCTGGTGGTGATGCGTCGCATGAACCCCTCCGGTGCCGCGGGTCGTGGTCACGACCCTGCATGCGGAAAGTAAGGGGAGAGTCACTCACCGCTCCAGAGTTACTGCGGGTTATCGCGCGGGCAGGTGAAATGGCGAAGAGTGACGGACGACGGGGAGGTTCCTGTGCTGTATCCACAGGGTGTGGATACTGTCGCGCCGACTCGGCGCCCTGGGCAGGAGGCTCTGACCGTGGACAGCTCTGATCGGGGGATCAGGGGATCAGGGGATCAGGGGATCAGGGGATCAGGGGAGATGATGCGGACATGGGCGAGCAGCAACAGCGGAGCGCGGAGCGGACCGAGGGCACCCGCCAGGATCTCGGCGACGACACGCGCGAGGACAAGCGCAATGACGAAGCGGTCTCGCAGTTCGTCGAGCGGTTCGCCGCACAGCTGGTCGACGCCGGGATGCAGCGGATGTCCGCCCGGGTCTTCGCCTGTTTGCTGGCCTCCGACTCCGGCGTGCTGACGTCCGCCGAACTCGGTGAGCGCCTCCAGGTCAGCCCCGCCGCCGTCTCCGGTGCGATCCGCTCTCTCTCCCAGGTCGACATGGTCAGCCGGGAGCGGGAGCCGGGCTCCCGCCGCGACCGCTACCGCGTGCACAGCGACCAGTGGTACGAGGCCCTGGCCCGCCGGGACAACGTCCTCACCCGCTGGGAGGGCACCCTGCGCGCGGGCGTCGACAGCCTCGGCGAGGACTCCCCGGCGGGCCGCCGGATCGGCGAGACGCTCATCTTCTTCGAGTTCCTGCAGAAGGAACTTGCCGGGCTGCTGGAGCGCTGGCGCGAGCACCGCGACCAGCTGCGGGCCGAGCTGGGCGAGGCCGGCCGCTGAGGTGCAGTCCGGCCGCTGAGGTGCAGTCCGGCCGCTGAGGTGCAGCCCGGGGCTCACTCCCGCGGCAGCTGCAGCCGCCAGGCCCCCGGCTGCAGGGTCCACGTACGGGTCCTGACCGGTCCGCCGACCACCGCATCCGCCCGGTAGTGGAAGTCCGCGCCGGACACCGTCACCGCCCGCGCCCGGGTCCGTACCGGCCGGCTCCCGCCCGGCCAGTGCACCACGACCTCGGCCAGCTCACCGGCGGCCCCGGGCCGCGGCCCGTCCGCCCGGACCTGGCCGCCGGGCATCACCGACACCCCGCGCACCGGCCGGTCCAGATCCGCCAGCAGTACCCCGTCCGCCTCGATCCGCAGCCGCTGCCCCGGCACCCGTACGCGCCGCCCGCCCAGCCCGGCGGCCGGTGCCGCCAGCAGCGCCAGCGCCGTACGGGCGGTGCGCGCGGCCGGCTTCCACCACGGCCGGTGCCCGTCGGGGCCGCCCGCCGGAGCGTCCCGCCCCTCCACGGCCGCCACCGGATCCGCCGGCGCCACCGCGGGGGACGGCACCGGCACATGGACCCCGTGGCCGTGGCGGGTCGCCTCGCTCCCGCAGGGGATCCGCAGCCCGCCGAGCACAATGCCGTCGCTGTCGTCCGTGAGCAGATCCATCGGCCGCTCCCCGCCGTCCAGGACCGCCCGCGCGGCGGCCACCGTGTCCGTGGGGATGCCCAGGGCGCGGCTCAGTGCGACGGCGGCCGGTGCGCCGACCGGGACCATCGACAGCGGCACCGCGGCCAGCTCGCGTTCCTTGTGCAGCAGGCCCACCACCCGCAGCAGCGTCCGGTCGTCACCGATCACCACCGGCCGCCGGTGGCCGCGCCGGGCCAGGATCCGCGCGAATTCCTCCGGCCCGTCCGGAAGGCAGATTTTCGCCCCCGCGCCCGCGCACAGGACGTCCTTCGCGATCCGCACGGACTCGCCGTCCGTACTACGGGCGACCGGGTCGATGACCACGAGCAGGGGGTACCCCCGAACGGAGTCCACGGGAGAGTGCCCAGAAGGCTGCGCCGACACCTCGGTCCTTCCTCAGGTAGCATCTCGGTGCAAGAGCCCCTTGCGCTATTGCGCCAGGGGCTTCGTCTATTCCGGGGCACCGGTCCGACGGCTCCAGCGATGACGTACGCGTGAACACGCACGCCGACGCCATCCCCGCACGTTGGACATGCCCCGCCCGGAAGGGGTGTACGCCTGTGCCCGCACTTGTGCTGCTCGGTGCTCAGTGGGGTGATGAGGGCAAGGGAAAGGCCACCGATCTGCTCGGTGGGTCCGTTGACTATGTGGTGCGCTATCAGGGCGGCAACAACGCCGGCCACACGGTCGTCGTCGGCGACCAGAAGTACGCGCTGCACCTTCTCCCTTCCGGAATCCTCTCGCCGGGGTGCACCCCGGTCATCGGCAACGGCGTCGTCGTCGACCCCGCGGTCCTGCTCTCCGAGCTGAGCGGACTCAACGAGCGCGGTGTCGACACGTCCAAGCTGCTGCTCAGCGGTAACGCGCATCTGATCACGCCGTACAACATCACCGTCGACAAGGTGACGGAACGGTTCCTCGGCAAGCGGAAGATCGGCACCACCGGGCGCGGTATCGGCCCGACCTACGCCGACAAGATCAACCGCGTCGGCATCAGGGTGCAGGACCTCTACGACGAGTCGATCCTCATGCAGAAGGTCGAGGCGGCCCTGGAGGTCAAGAACCAGCTCCTCAGCAAGCTCTACAACCGCCGTGCCATCGAGGCCGAGCAGGTCGTCGAGGAGCTGCTGGGCTACGCCGACAAGATCAAGGGCTATGTCACCGACACCACCCTGATCCTCAACAAGGCGCTCGACGACGACAAGGTGGTCCTCTTCGAGGGCGGCCAGGGCACGCTGCTGGACATCGACCACGGCACGTACCCCTTCGTCACGTCCTCGAACCCGACCGCGGGCGGTGCCTGCACGGGTGCCGGTGTCGGCCCCACGAAGATCAACCGCGTCATCGGCATCCTCAAGGCATATACGACGCGCGTCGGCGCCGGTCCGTTCCCGACCGAGCTGTTCGACGAGGACGGCGAGGCGCTGCGCCGCATCGGCGGCGAGCGCGGTGTCACCACCGGCCGCGACCGCCGCTGCGGCTGGTTCGACGCGGTCATCGCCCGCTACGCCACCCGCGTCAACGGCCTGACGGACTTCTTCCTCACCAAGCTCGACGTGCTCACCGGCTGGGAGCAGATCCCGGTCTGCGTGGCCTACGAGATCGACGGCAAGCGCGTCGAGGAACTGCCCTACAGCCAGAGCGACTTCCACCACGCGAAGCCGGTCTACGAGACGCTGCCGGGCTGGTCCGAGGACATCACCAAGGCCAAGTCCTTCGCCGACCTGCCGAAGAACGCCCAGGCCTACGTCAAGGCACTGGAGGAGATGTCCGGCGCCCCGATCTCCGCGATCGGCGTCGGCCCCGGCCGCGACGAGACGATCGAGATCAACTCGTTCCTGTCGTAGGGACGGCTCGCGGTCGTCCCCCGGGACGCCGCAGCACAGCAGCCGCGCAGCTACTTCACCCCGGTGGAGTGGCTGCGCGGCTGTCTGCCGTCGCCCGTCAGTGGCTTCGGCTGTACGACAGTGCCTTCCCGTCGTCGAAGAGGCGGCGCAGTTTGCCGGCGACCATCTCCAGCGTGCTGGGCGAGCCCGGACTGCAGCTGTCGGCCGGTCCGGAGACGACGGTGGAGGGGCCGAGGCGGACCGGGGGGCCCGGGTCGGCCAGGGTGGCGGCGAATTCGCAGCGGTAGGCCGCCCCGGTCGCCGTCATCGTCAGTACGGTGTCACCGGGCTTGCCCTGGGTGAGCGTGAAGCGCCGGACATCGGCGGCGGAGTCGCCGACCCTCGCCTCCCAGATGCCCAGGTACTCCGCGGGAATTCCCCCGTTCGCGGCGGGCCGCCCCGCCCCCTGGACGTGGCTGTCGCTCCCGTCACCGGCCTTGGCGTCCGTCGACCGTACGCCGCCGTCGTCCCCGGTCAGCAGGGCGTAGCCGGTGGCCGCACCGGCCCCGGCGAGCGTCAGCGCGACCGCGGTGAGCACGGCGGCACCGACACCACGGCGGCGCGGTCGCACGGCGGGTGCCGGACCCGTGGCACCGTGGTGGGCCTCGTGGGGCGGGTACGACGCCGGGGCCCGGCCCGGGGGAGGCGGCGGTGTCGCCGGGGTGTCGCCCGGCGCGGGGATGGGCGGGACGGCGGTGGGCAGCGCGTACCGCCCGGGGGTGTCGGCGGCGGGCGGTGACGGCGCCGGGGACGGTGCGCCGGCCGGGTCCGTACCGCCCGGGGTGCCCTCCCCGCTCTGCGGGTTCGCCGTCGCCCCGCTCTGCGGGGTCTGCGGCTCCAGCCCCGGTGGGTGCGCCGTTCCCGGGCCCTGTGGGTGCTCCGCCTCCAGCAGTTCCACGGCGTGCCGCCCCAGACGGGCGGTCAGCGCCCCCGGCAGCCATGGTTCGTCGTCCGCGGCCGGCCCGCCCCCGGCACCGCCGCCCTCCGCCTGCGCCACCAACTGCGCGGGCGTGGGCCGCTGTGCGGGATCCTTGGCCAGGCAGCCGGCGATCAGCTCCCGCAGCCCCTCGGGCAGCGTGGAGAGTTCGGGCTCCTCCTGGACGATGCGGTACATCATGGTGTGCGCGATGCTGTCGGCCGTGCCGAACGGCTGCCGCCCGGTCGCCGCGTACGTCAGCACGGACCCGAGGCAGAAGACATCGCAGGCCGGGGTGAGCGGTTCGCCGCGCACCTGCTCGGGCGACATGAAGCCCGGCGAGCCGACCGCCCCGCCAGTATGGGTCACACCACCGCCGGGGAAGCCTTCCAGCGCCCGCGCGATGCCGAAGTCGATGACCCGCGGCCCGTCGATGGTGAGCAGCACATTGGACGGCTTGAGGTCGCGGTGAATGATGCCGGCGGCGTGGATCGACCCCAGCGCACGGGCCAGCCCGGCGGCCAGGATCCGTACCGTCCGCTCGGGCAGCGGAGTGCCGCTGCCGCCGATGACCTGCTGCAGGGAAGGGCCCGCGATGTAGCCCGTGGCCACCCAGGGGGTCTCGGCCTCGGTGTCCGCGTCGAGTACGGGCGCGGTCCACTCCCCGCCGACCTGCCGCGCGGCGCGTACCTCCCGCCGGAAGCGCGTCCGGAACTCCTCCTCACCGGCCAGCTCCGCACGCACCAGCTTGACCGCGACCGTCCGGCCGCGGTCCGAACGGGCCAGGAACACCCGCCCCATGCCGCCTTCGCCGAGCCGCCCGATCAGGTGGTAGTCCCCGATCCGCCGCGGATCCTGCGCCCCCAGGGGGGCCAGTCCCCCGGACTTTCCCGTGCGTCCCGGCCGTCCCTGCTGACCCGTTTGTCTTGGCTGTCTTGGCTGTTCCACGATCCCCGCCCTTTACCCCGAATCCGTCCTGCGGGCGAGGAGGCGCAGGCGCATGCCTGCACGGACTGCCCGCGGCCCCTCCTCTGCAATGAGGATATCGAGGGCTCCCCGGCTCCCGGCAGGCCGTGGGTCCTCAAGTCTGGGCCGCGGGCGGTGTCCGCGGCGGGCCGGGCTGCTCTTCGAGCGCCGCCGACAGCTCTTCCGGCGCCGTCATGACCCGCCGGAAGTCGCCCGGTCCGCCGGGCTGTTCGCCCGGCCGGCCTGCGAACTCCGCAGGGCGGGGGGCGATACGGGCAACGGTGGGCGGCCTTCGCCGGTGACGGCGAGGAGTTGGGCGCGGCGGTGCGCAGGAGCGGGCCGGTATGCGGCCGGACCACGGTCCACCGGAAGGCCGGCGATGCGCTGCACGCTCCGGCGGGTGCCTTTCCCGCAGCGGGCTGAGGGCCTTCCGGCAGTTTCCCGGCCGCCGTTCCCGTGGCCGCCCCGGCTGTCCCCCTCGGACACCCCCCTCGCCGGGCCCCCTCCCCTGGAGTTTCCTCCAGCCCGTAGACATTCTGTCCGTGCGCGTGGTGAGTGCCATACACAGTGTCGGTACCGGTCGCCGGACGGCGATCCCTAGGCTGAGAGCGTTCGCCGCGCCCATCCCCCGGCGGACCCGAGCGACCCGATCCGAGGTACTGAACGTGACCACGACGCACTCCTCCTCCGCCGCTGCCGACCCCGCCGCCGGCGCGGCGGTCAAGGCCGCGGACCGCGCGCACGTCTTCCACTCCTGGTCCGCCCAGGGCCTGATCGACCCGCTGGCGATCGCCGGCGCCGAGGGCTCGTACTTCTGGGACTACGACGGCAACCGCTACCTCGACTTCTCCTCGCAGCTGGTCAACACCAACATCGGCCACCAGCACCCCAAGGTCGTCGCGGCGATCCAGGAGCAGGCCGCGAAGCTGTGCACCATCGCGCCCGGCTTCGCCGTGGACGTCCGGTCCGAGGCCGCACGGCTGGTCGCCGAGCGCACCCCCGGCGACCTCGACAAGATCTTCTTCACCAACGGCGGCGCGGAGGCCGTGGAGAACGCGGTCCGGATGGCCCGGCTGCACACCGGCCGCGCCAAGGTGCTGTCCGCCTACCGCTCGTACCACGGCGCCACCGCCACCGCGATCAACCTGACCGGCGACCCGCGGCGCTGGCCCTCCGACACCGCCTCGGCCGGTGTCGTGCACTTCTGGGGCCCGTTCCTCTACCGTTCCGCCTTCCACGCCGAGAACGAGCAGCAGGAGTGCGAGCGCGCCCTCGCGCACCTGGAGCAGACCATTGCCTTCGAGGGCCCGCAGTCGATCGCGGCGATCATCCTGGAGACCGTCCCCGGCACCGCCGGGATCATGGTCCCGCCGGCCGGCTACCTCGCCGGCGTCCGCGAGATCTGCGACCGCCACGGCATCGTCTTCATCCTCGACGAGGTCATGGCGGGCTTCGGTCGTACGGGCAGCTGGTTCGCCGCCGACCACTTCGGTGTCACCCCCGACCTGCTGACCTTCGCCAAGGGCGTCAACTCCGGCTACGTCCCGCTGGGCGGCGTCGCGATCAGCGCCGAGATCGCCGCGACCTTCGACCAGCGCCCCTACCCGGGCGGTCTGACCTACTCGGGCCACCCGCTGGCCTGTGCCTCCGCCGTCGCCACCATGAACGCGATGGCCGAGGAGCGGATCGTGGAGAACGCCGCCGAGATCGGCGAGCGGGTCATCGGCCCCGCGCTGCGCGAGATCGCCGAGCGGCACCCGTCCGTCGGCGAGGTCCGCGGCATGGGTGTCTTCTGGGCGCTGGACCTGGTCAGGAACAAGGAGACCCGCGAGCCGCTGGTCCCCTACAACGCCGCCGGTGCCGCCAACGCCCCGATGGCGGAATTCGCCGCGGCCTGTAAGCGCGGCGGTCTGTGGCCGTTCGTGAACATGAACCGGACGCATGTCGTCCCGGCCTGCACGATCACCGAGGCCGAGGCCAAGGAGGGCCTCGCGGCCCTCGACGAGGCGCTGGCGGCGGCCGACGCCCACACCGTCTGAGCCCGCCGGGCGACGCCGTCGGGGTGAGCGGAACCGCAGGTCACGGGCGTGGCCCGGGGCCGACCGGCGGTCACCTCGCGCGGCGTACCGGCACGGCCCTCGCCTATCGTGGGCGGGGGCCGCTCCCACCTGCGCGGTCAGGGACGTCGAAGGAGACGCACACGATGGCCGCCGGCGGAGACAGCCCAGTCATACAACGCAGCACCCTGCGTCAGCAGATCGCCGAGGCACTGCGTGACGAGGTGCTGGCCGCCCGGCTGCCGTCCGGCCACCCCTTCACCGTCAAGGAGATCGCCGAGCAGTACGGCGTCTCCGCCACCCCGGTGCGCGAGGCGCTGCTCGACCTGTGTGCGCAGGGCCTGCTCGACGTCGAACAGCACCGCGGCTTCAAGGTGCACGCCTTCACGGCCGACGACTTCCGCGCCATGGTCGAGGCCCGCACCCTGATCATCGAGGGCATCTTCCGCAGCGGCGCCGAGCGGGCGCTGCGGGACACCCCCGCCGAGGTGCTGATCTCCATCCGGCGCCGCGCCGACGAGGCCGAACGGGCCGCGCGGGGCGGCGACCTGGACGTGCTGATCGGCTACGACCTGCGGTTCTGGCGCGAGCTGAGCTGCATGGTGAACAACGCCTACATCAGTGACTTCCTGGACCGGATCCGCGTCCAGACATGGATGTTCGCGGTGCCGCTGCTGCGCCGCGAGGCCGACCTCAAGGGGCATCTGTGGTCGGCGCACAGCGCGCTGGCCGACGCGCTGCTCCAGCACGACCTGCCCGCGGTCCAGCGGCTGATCGCGGAGTACAACGAGCACTCCCTCGCTCTCGTCGGAACGCGCGGCTAGCACTACGCTGTCCCGACCATCGGCCGTAATGGGCCGTAATGGGCCGTACCCGTAGCTGTACGTGCGCCCGGTGTCCCTGTTCCCGACCGGAAGCGAGCCCTCACTCGTGGCATGTGACCTGTGGCTGGTACCCCTCGTCGATGTGCTGTGCCACAGCCCCGACAACCCGTTCTCCGAAGAGATCGCCGTCTACGACAAGGCCCTGACGGAAGCGGGCCTGCCACCGGTCCCGGTCTTCAGCTATATGCCCGGCCTGTCCGGTGACGTCGCCCCCGTCGCCGGCTTCGACTACGACGCACTGCACTTCCTGCGCCGTGCCTACCTGCTGCGCCTGTGCGGCCTGGAGGTGACGCCGGTCGACGAACTGGGCGGCGACTACGAGCAGTTGCTGGAGATGTTCGAGACCACCGCCCAGCAGTCCCATCTGGTGTGGCACTACGACCATGCGGGCGCGTACGTCCCGGTCGACTTCCCGCACCCGCTCGCCGATGACGAACTGCTGGAGGGCGGCGGCCCGCTGGGTTCCTCGCACGGCCTGCTGCGCGAGCTGGAACTGGTTGCGCCATCTCTTGGTATCGATCCGGCCAATCCGCCGGCCGCCCCCGCGCCGCCGGCCGGCCCCACCTCTCTGGAGGAGCGGGCGGGCGCGGTGCCCCTGGACGACAGCCCGTTCGCCCGGGAGCGGCATGTGTGGCTGGGCCTGCACGCGGCCGCCACCCGAAGCCTGGGGCAGGGCTCCATGATCGTCTTCAGCTGATACGGGACCGGTGCGGGCGGGGACGGCCGGGGGAGCGCACTGGGGCCGTCCCCGCGCCGTACGACCGCGGTGCCGTACGACCGCGGTGCCGTACGACCGCGGTGCCGTACGACCGCGGTGCCGTACGACCGCGGTGCCGTACGACCGCGGTGCTGTACGACCGCGGTGCCGCGCGCATACGGAGGCGCGGGCGGCCGGTCCTCAGCGCGGCGACTCAGGCGGACGCTGCCGGGGCATGTTCGGGCGCGCACCGGGCGGCGGCAGCGGGAACCGTCCCGGCTGCCCCGCACCCTCCTGCCGCGCCGCCGCCCACGGCACCATCGACTGGGTGGTCTGCGGCACCGGACCGGCCCGGAACTCCGCCATCCAGTCCGCCGTCTCGGCCCGCACCAGCTCACCGAGGTCCTCGTTGAACCGCCGCAGCACGCCTAGACAGCGTTCCGCCGCCTCGCCCGCCGTGCCCTCGGCCGGCCCGAGCACCTCACGCACGCTCTCCACCGCCCAGTCGAACTGCAGCGCCTCCAGCCGCCGGTGAATCGCCTGGGCGGTCGCCAGATCCCGCATCCAGCCCGCGGTCACCCCGAAATACCGGTCGCCGCCCACGCAGACCGCCGCCAGCAGCAGCGACAGGCAGCCCCAGGGCGCCCCGCCCTCCCAGATCCCGGCCAGATCCAGCAGCGGGAGCACCCCGCCCATGGCCACTCCGGCCGCGGCACCCAGCCGCAGCGCCCGCGCGCCGCGGCGCTTGGCCAGGCGGCCGTGCAGATACCAGTCGGCGGCGCGCAGCGCGCCCGCCTCGGTCCAGAGATAGAGCGTGTCCAGCCGGTCGGCCGGCTCCCCCCAGTCGCCGAGCGGAAAGACCCGCCCCGCAAGATCCTTCCGGCCGCGGCCCCGGCTGCCGCTCTCCCGCGTGGGGCGGCCGCCCTCCCGAGGGGGCCCCTCGGGCTGCATCTCCGGATGACTCACCCGTGCACTCCCTCTCTATAGCTCTCCACGGATACGTGCGGTGCATGCGTGACGTACGAGACGGCCGTTGCGCACAGCCCCCTTCCTACCGCCGAACGGCTGGCGTCGGCCCCACGATCACGCTCTTTCCGCCCGGAAGTGGTGCGGGATCGGATATAAGGCCGCCGGGTATCTCACCCGAAAGAGTTGCCACCGCGGCGACGCACGGTTTCCGGCCGCGCCCGGCCCTCCCGCCGCCCGCGCCCGGCCGCCGTCCGGCGGCCCGGCACTCTCGTCTAGGCTGCCACCGTGAAGGTCCTCGTCATCGGCGGCGGCGCCCGCGAACACGCCCTGTGCCGCTCTCTGTCCCTCGACCCCGACGTCACCGCGCTGCACTGCGCTCCCGGCAACGCCGGCATCGCCGAGGTGGCCGAATTGCACGGGGTCAACGCCCTCGACGGCGCGGCCGTCGCCGAACTCGCCGCCGGTCTGCAGGCCGATCTGGTCGTGGTCGGCCCGGAAGCCCCCCTGGTGGCGGGCGTCGCGGACGCCGTACGCGCCCGTGGCATCCCGGTCTTCGGCCCCTCGGCCCAGGCCGCCCAGCTGGAGGGGTCCAAGGCTTTCGCCAAGGACGTGATGGCCGCCGCGGCCGTCCCCACCGCCCGCAGCTACGTCTGCACCACCCCCGCCGAGGTCGACACGGCCCTCGATGCCTTCGGTGCTCCCTACGTCGTCAAGGACGACGGCCTGGCGGCCGGCAAGGGCGTCGTGGTCACCGAGGACATCGCGGCGGCCCGTGCGCACGCCCTGGCCTGTGACCGCGTGGTCATCGAGGAGTTCCTCGACGGCCCCGAGGTCTCCCTCTTCGCGGTCACCGACGGCGAGAGTGTCGTCCCGCTGCAGCCCGCCCAGGACTTCAAGCGCGCCTACGACGGCGACCAGGGCCCCAACACGGGCGGCATGGGTGCGTACAGCCCGCTGCCCTGGGCCGACCCCCAGCTGGTCGACGAGGTCATGGCCACCGTCCTGCAGCCCACCGTCGACGAGCTGCGCCGCCGCGGCACCCCGTTCTCCGGGCTGCTCTACGCGGGCCTGGCGATCACCTCCCGCGGGGTGCGCGTGATCGAGTTCAACGCGCGCTTCGGCGACCCGGAGACCCAGGTCGTCCTGGCCCGCCTCAAGACCCCGCTCGCCGGTCTGCTGCACGCCGCGGCCACCGGCACCCTCGCCACCCTCCCTCCGCTGCGCTGGAGCGACGGCGCGGCGGTCACCGTCGTCATCGCCTCCCACAACTACCCGGACACCCCGCGCACCGGCGACCCGATCGACGGCCTCGCCGACGTCGCGGAGCAGGACGGCCCCAAGGCGTACGTCCTGCACGCCGGTACCCGGCGCGACGACTCCGGAGCGGTGCTCAGCGCGGGCGGCCGGGTGCTGTCCGTCACTGCCACCGGTGCCGACCTCACCACCGCCCGGCAGCGTGCCTACCGCGCCGTCGGCCGGATCTTTCTGGACGGCTCGCAGCACCGCACGGACATCGCCGCCGAGGTCGCGGACGCGGCGGTCCGGGCGCAGGGCGCGTAGGAACTCTCCGGCCCCGGTCCGGCGGACCGGGCCCGGCGCGCGCCGGGCGTGCGGGCGCGCTCGGCGCGGCCGCTCCGGTCGGTAACATCTCTCCTGGGGCATATGCCACATACGTTGACATGTGCCCCAGTCCTCCCGGCGCAGACCGGGCCGGGGTGTCCACGGCCCATACCCGCCCGCCACCGGTTCCCGGCTTTCCCCAAAGCCATTCCATCGAGTGACCGCACCAGGTATACGGCTGACGAGGCCCGCACCCCCAACTAGGGTGCCGCGCAAGCGTCCTGTGACTGCCGGGCCGGAATCCGGCACGGTTGCCACGGCGGCGTCCGGCAAGTGGCTCACCGGCATTGCGATGTCAGTGGCCGGTGCCACAGTGGTGGTGGAGTGCCCTCGCTCCGCACCTCGCGCAATTCTCGTACGTCCGTCCCGTGTTCTCTCCGTCCGGCTCCTCAGGACAGCAGGGGGTGTACAGGCTCGTGGCAAGTCCGGAAACAGGCGTCCTGGCGGCGCGTGCCCGCGCCCTCGCCGTGCTGCGGATCCGCAGCACCGCACTGGCCGTCGCACTGCTGCCGGCGGCCGTCGCCGTCGTGCTGTTCGCCGGCCGGGCGACCGGCCATCTCGGCGCGGGCGCGGGCTGGGATCTCGCCCGCTGGATCGCCGGCGGCCTCGCGGTGCTCAGTCTGCTCCTGGCCGCGCTGGTCGCCGTCGTCGTCGCGCGCGCCAGACCCGCGCTCAGCCCGTCCGTGCCGATCTCCGAGAAATCGGCCCCCGATCTCTACCGCCTCGTCCGCGATCTCGCCGACCGCCTCGAGGTCCCCGCGCCCTCGGCCATAGCGCTCACCCCGGACTGCGACAGCTGGCTGGAGGACCGTACGCACCGCGCTCACGGCCCGCCCCGCCGCGGGGGAGCGGCCGCCGGCGAAGGGCGCCGGACGCCCGAGGCGCCCGTCCTGGTCATCGGCTCCCCCTTCCTGTGGTGGATGCGGGTCGCCGAGCTGCGCGCCCTGCTGGCCCCCGTCGTCGCCGGCACCGGCCCCTCCGCCCACCCGGACATAGCCGCCGCCCGCCGCTTCATCCGCGGCCTGGACGCCGCCGTCGCGGTCGCGGCCCGCGCCCGGGGACCGCTGCGCGCGCTCCCGCTCCGCTTCGTCGGCCGGGTCGCGCGGCTGCTGCTGCGCGCCGGCCGCGAACACGCCACGATCATGGAACGCGCCGTTGCGGCCGCCGCCTCCGAGCGCGCCCAGACCGTCGACTACGGCCTGCGGATCGTCGCCCAGGAACAGGTCGGCCTCGCCTACGCGGGCTGGGACCGGCTGCTGACCCGGGTCGCGCTGCCCGCCTGGCGGATGGGCCGCTGGCCCTCCCGGCTGGACGCCGGTGTGGTCGCTGCGCTCACTGAACTCTCCCGCCGCGACCGCCTCGCCAACGGCTTCGCCTCCCGTCTCGGCGAGCGCCCCGCCTGTGACCTCCTGGAGGAGCCCGGCGCCATCGACCGCGCCGCCTCCCTGCTGGCCGCCCGCCTCTTCCACGGCGGCCCGGCCGAGGCGGGACCGGACTGGTCGCCGGTCGGCTGGAACCAGTACCCGGAAGAGGTCGTGGACCGGAAATGGCGTCTGGAGGCCGCCCGTCTGCACCGCGTTCTCGACAACCTTCCGGCGACCGCGCTCCCGGCGGCGGCCCCCGCCCCGGACCCCGCCTCCGCGCCGCCCCTCTCGTACGCCCGCTCCTCCGCCCGTACGCCCGCCGGCCACCACCCGGCCGGCCACCGACCCGCCGACCCGCCGGCCGCCGACCCGCCCGCCGCACCGGCCCCGGGTCCGACGCTGGCCCGCGTCATCGACCGGCTCGTCCAGGACGAGCGGGCGGGCGACCTGGTCGCCGCCGGGCTGGGCGCCGAGGTCGCGCGCGAGGAACGCGAGGAAGCCGCCCGGCAGGCCGCCCGCGGCGGCCCCTCGCAGGACGCCGCCGCCGGCCTGGCCTGGGGCGACGGCTTGGTCGCCGAGGGTGGCCTGCCGCTGTTCCCGCTGCAGCCGCCCCGTACGGGCCGCGAACTCCTCGCCGACCACGTCACCGCCATGGTCTGCTGCGCCGCCGTCGACACCGCCGGCGCCGCCCCCGGCCTGGACTGGCTCGACGGCCCGGCGCTGCTGGTCGACGGCGCCCGCCGCGCCGACTTCGGCCGCCCGGTGCTCAGCCTCGTCGACGACGGCGATGCGGAGCCGCTCCGCGGCTGGCTGATGACGATCGGCGTACGCCCCGAGAAGCCGGTCCGGCTGGTGTGAACGGTCCGACCGGTAGGGAGCGGTCCGGCTGACAGAAACGGTCCGGCAGACGGAAACGGTCCGGACCGTAGGCCGGTAGGGCCGGTAGGGCCGGTCCCGCCGGTAGGAACGGTCCCGCCGGTAGGAACGGAAAGCCGCACTTATCCGCCCGGCGGGGGCCGGGGCCGTCGTTCCGGATCTCCCGCACCACCGGCTGAATGTTCCCTTCCAGTTCGCATTTCGGGTGCGGTGCCCTCTAAATTCACGACGAAGGGTGACGAAGTGAGTGCGTAATGTGATGTGCTGGGGGATGGCCGGCCGGGTTAGCCCGGACGGACGCAGCACCGGCCCGATCGGTCGCGGCCGATCGGGGACGCGGGAGGGGAGTGGAAGGTGGCGACGGATCAGATCAGGCGCTGGGAGTCGGGCGCGCTCGCCCACGCGGTCACGGACCCGTTCGGCCAGGGCCCGCTGCCCTGGCTGCGCGGCAGCGAGAACTACTTCGACTCCGGCCGCATCATTCCCTGGTACGTCAACCCCGCCGTCGCCCAGGGCGATCTGCGGGTGCCCGCCCCCAGCAAGCACAACGGCCCGCGGACCGCCGATGACGTCCACCGCCAGATCAAGGGCTTCGCCGGCCCCGGCGCGGTGGCCCCCGGCGAGGCCATCGACTTCCGGGTCTCGGTCGATCCACCCCAGCCGTTCAACATCGACATCTACCGCATCGGCCACTACGCCGGCACCGGCGCCTCCAAGATCACCACGAGCCCCCGGCTGGCCGGCATCGTCCAGCCGCCCCCGCTGACCGCCGACCGCACGGCTTCGTGCCACCACTGGTGGCTGTCCTGGCGCCTCCAGGTCCCCACCTACTGGCAGCTCGGCGCGTATGTCGCCGTGCTGACGACCGCCGACGGCCGCTACCGCTCGCACATCCCCTTCACGGTCCGCGACAACCAGCCCGCCGACCTCCTCCTGCTGCTCCCCGACATCACCTGGCAGGCCTACAACCTCTACCCGGAGGACGGCCGGACCGGCGCCAGCCTCTACCACGCCTGGGACGAACAGGGCGCCCTGCTCGGCGAAGCGGACGCCGCCACCACCGTCTCCTTCGACCGCCCCTACGCCGGCGCAGGACTGCCCCTCCATGTCGGCCATGCCTACGACTTCATCCGCTGGGCCGAGCGCTACGGCTACGACCTCGCCTACGCCGACGCCCGCGATCTGCACGCCGGCCGCGTCGACCCGTCCCGTTACCGCGGCCTGGTCTTCCCCGGCCACGACGAGTACTGGTCGGTGCCCATGCGCCGTACGGTCGAGCACGCCCGCGACACCGGCACCTCCCTCGTCTTCCTCTCCGCCAACACCATGTACTGGCAGGTCGAACTCTCCCCGTCCCCCTCGGGCCCGGACGCCCTGCTCCACTGCCGCAAACGCCAGGGCCCCGGACGCCCCGCGCTCTGGCGGGAGCTCGGCGACCCCGAACAACGGCTGATGGGCATCCAGTACGCGGGCCGGGTCCCCGAGCCGGCCCCCATGGTCGTCCGCAACGGTGCGCACTGGCTGTGGGACGCCACCGGCGCCCACGAAGGCGACGAACTCCCCGGCCTGGTCGCCGGCGAGGCCGACCGCTACTTCCCGCGCACCAGCCTCCCCGAGCACACCCATCGCATCCTGCTCGCCCACTCCCCCTACCGCGACAGCGAAGGCGCCCGCCGCCATCAGGAGACTTCCCTCTACCGCGCCCCCAGCGGCGCCTGGGTCTTCGCCTCCGGCACCTTCGCCTGGTCCCCGGCCCTCGACCGCCCCGGCCATGTCGACGAGCGCGTCCAACGCGCCACCGCCAACCTCCTCGACCGCATCTGCAAACGCGACTGAGCCCGTCCGCCATCCGCCATCCGCCATCCGCCCGAGGCTCGCCTGGGCGCAACGCCCCGCCTCCGCGCAACGCCCCGCCCGTCGTCCGCCCCCTGCCGCGCCCCGCCCGCCGAGGGGGCCGCGGCCTCCGCCTGCTAGCGCGCGGCGGCCGGCCCCAACTCCCGTGCCAGCGCGACCGTCAGCGCCCGGAAGATCCGCACCTCCGGATTCGGGTCCCCGGCGCGAGTGGCGAGCACGCTCTGCGCCCACGGCGCGTCCAGTACCGGTACGAACACCGCCCCCGGCCACGGGTAGTAGCGCGCGAACGACTTCAGCCCCGAGCCCGCTCCCCGCCCCGCCGCCACGCTCGTCAGCACATCCTGCGGGGTCAGCGCGTGGTCGAGGCCGCGTCGCCGGCCCTCGTTGAAGTACAGGTAGTCGGTGAAGGGCTGCGGTGTGTGGGAGGGCAGCCGCAGATACGGCAGGTCGATGATGTCCGGCATCCGCACCCCTTCCTGTGCGGCGTCCGCGAGCGGTGACGCCGCCGGCACCGCCACGATCCGCTGCTCGGTCGTCAGCACATCGATCTCGATCTCCGCACTCCGGACCAACGGCCGCACGAACGCCACGTCCACCCGGTCCTCGCACAGCGCACTGCAGTGCTCGGTAAAGGTCAACTGCTCCAGCGACAACGGGACGTCGGGCCGCGCCCGGCGGAAGGCGCTGATCGCGGCCGGGGTCACCTCCGCCGATCCGTGCCCCATGACGCCGACCCGCAGCGGCCGGGCCGGCGCCGTCCCCTGCGCCACGTCCGTCACATCGTCCATGGCGGCGTTGGCGGCGGCGAGCAGCGTACGGGCGTGGGAGACCAGCCGCCGCCCCGCCGCGGTCGGCACCACGGGACTGCGCTCCAGCAAGGGCGTGCCGAACTCCCGCTCCAGTTGCTGTACATGGCCGGTCACCGCCGCGCGAGACAGAAACAGCCGGGCCGCCGCCCGCCCGAAGTGCCCTTCCTCGACCACGGCAAGGAAGGAGGAGAGCCGCCGCAGATCCATGCGGTCCACAATAATTCCGGGCCCGCGCCGCCACAGGGGGTCGTTCACTTTTCCTGAACGGGGGAGGCGCCGCGGCCCGCGCGGCCCGTACAAAACGTTCCATGACGACCACGGCACCCCCTGCCACACCCCGCACCACCCGCCGGCCGCTCGGTCACCGCCACTGGCTGCGCACGGGCTGGGTGATGACCACCTCGGGCTGGAGTGCCAACCAGTTCTCCGCCCTCCTCGGTGCCTACCACTCCGGTCTCGGTCTGACCGTGGCCACGACCACCGCCCTCTTCGGCGTCTATGTCCTGGGCCTGATCCCCGGCCTGCTCCTGGGCGGTCCGGCCGCCGACCGCCGCGGCCGCCGCCCCGTCGTCTTCGCCGCTCTCGCGCTCTCCGCGCTGGCGACCGTGCTGCTGATGGCAGGTTCGGTGGCCACCGGCCTGCTGTGGCCCGGCCGCTTCCTGACCGGGATCGGCGCCGGCGCCCTGCTCGGCGCCGGAAGCGCCTGGATCAAGGAGCTGTCCTCGCCTCCTTATGACACCCGCGCCACGGGCGGTGCAGCGGCCCGCCGCGCGGGACTCTTCCTCTCCGCGGGCTTCGCCGCCGGGGGGCTGGTGGCGGCGCTGACAGCCCAGTGGGCCCCGGCGCCCATGATCACGGCGTACCTGCCCCACCTCGTCCTCTCCGCGGCGGCCGCGCTCCTGGCGGCCCGCGCGCCGGAAACCGCCCGCACCGGCAGCCGGCCGGCGGCTCCCGGGCCGGATGCCTCCGCGTCGGTGCCGGCAACCGTGCTCGATGCCTCCGCGTCGGTGCCGGCAACCGTGCTCGATGCCTCCGCGTCGGTGCCGGCAACCGTGCCCGACGGCTCGACGACGGCCCGGACCGCCGCGCCGCCCGGCCCCGCACCGGAACCGTCCACCGCCCCCGGCCCGGCCTTCCGCCATCTGGTCGCCCCCGTCGCCCCCTGGGTGTTCGTCGCCCCCAGCATCGCCCTCGCCACCCTCCCCGGGCTCGTCGATGCCCGGCTCACCGGCTGGCAGACCGTGTACGCCGGGATCGTCACCGCCGTCACCCCCGGCACCGGTCTGCTCGTCGCACCCCTCGCCCGACGCCTCGCCGCCCGGCACCGTGTCGCCACCGCCGTGGCCGGACTCGCCGCCGTCATCGTCGGCCTGCTCCTCGCCGCCTTCGCGGTGGCCCGCATCCGGCCCGACGCCGCACTGCTCGCCGCCGCCGTACTCGGCGCCGGATACGGACTGTGCGTGGCGTACGGCCTCACCGAGGTCGCCGCCCTTGCGCCCCCGGACCGGCTGGCCCGTCTGACCGCCCGCTTCTGGGCCCTGTGCTACCTGGGCTTTGGCACCCCGTACGTGATCACACTGCTCACCGGCCCGTTCGCCCCGGCCACGGTGTTGCTCGCCGCGGTCGTTCCGGCCGCGGCCACCCTCGCGCTGATCGCCCGCCGGGGCGCCCGCGCCACCGTCTGACGCCCGGCTCCACCGGCGTACCCGGCCCCCGTCCGCCACCACCGCCCCGCGTAAGGGAGAATCGGTATGACTCCTGGATCAACCTACGCGGAGGAAGCGTGCCCGGTTTTGTAGAAAAGCCTGAGCCGGTGGAGGTTCCCGGGCTCACCCACCTTCACACCGGCAAGGTGCGCGGCCTCTACCAGAACGCCGCCGGTGACCTGATCATGGTCGCCAGCGACCGCACCTCCGTCTACGACTGGGTGCTGCCCACCGAGATCCCGGAGAAGGGCCGCGTCCTCACCCAGCTGTCCCTGTGGTGGTTCGAGCAGCTCTGTGACCTGGTCCCGCACCATGTCGTCTCCACCGACGTCCCGGCCGGCGCCCCCGCCGACTGGGCGGGCCGCACCCTGGTCTGCAAGTCGCTGCGGATGGTCCCCGTCGAGTGTGTGGCCCGCGGCTACCTCACCGGCTCCGGCCTCGCCGAATACCGGCAGACCCGTACGGTCTGCGGGCTGGCCCTCCCCGAGGGCCTGGTCGACGGCTCCGAACTCCCCGCGCCGATCTTCACCCCGGCCACCAAGGCCGCCGTCGGCGACCACGACGAGAACGTCTCGTACGAGGAGGTCGCCCACCAGGTCGGCCCCGAGGTGGCCGCCCAGCTTCGGCAGACGACCCTCGCCGTCTACGGCCGGGCCCGTGACATCGCCCGGGAGCGCGGCGTCATTCTGGCGGACACCAAGTTCGAGTTCGGCTTCGACGGCGAGCAGCTGACCCTGGCCGACGAGGTTCTGACGCCCGACTCCTCGCGCTTCTGGCCCGCCGACCTGTGGCAGCCGGGACACGCCCAGCCCTCGTTCGACAAGCAGTTCGTCCGCGACTGGCTGACCTCCCCCGCCGCGGGCTGGGACCGTACGGGCGAGCTGCCGCCGCCCGCCCTCCCGCATGAGATCGTCGCGAGCACCCGCGCCAAGTACGTCGAGGCCTACGAGCGCCTCACGGGCCTCAGCTGGTCCTGACCTCTCTCCGGCCCGGGGCCGCCACCCGGCCCGGGGCCGCCACCCGGGCCGGGCCCGCCACCCGGCGGGGCCCGCACCGGGCCGGGCCGGCCGGGACAACCCGTACGTCCCCAGGCGCCACCGCACCCCCTGTCATACGAAAAGGCCCCGTCCGGCATCACTGCCGGACGGGGCCTTCTTCTGCTGAGCGGACGACGAGGCTCGAACTCGCGACCTCAACCTTGGCAAGGTTGCGCTCTACCAACTGAGCTACGTCCGCATGCTCCGGGCACAAGCTCCTGGAATCAGTCGCCGCCGCGCGGTGCGGGCACCACTATAGCCAACCTCGCTCCCGGGCGAGGCGCGCCGCGGCATGACGGTTCTCAGCGCCCAGCTTCGCGGTCGCCGACGAGAGGTAGTTCCGCACCGTCCCCGGCGACAGCGACGCCCGCTCCGCGATCTCCGTGACCGGCGCCCCGTCCTCGGCGCATTCCAGCACTTCCGCCTCCCGGACCGTCAATGGCGACTCTCCGGCGCTGATCGCATCCGCCGCCAACTCCGGGTCCACATAACGGTTTCCGGCATGGACCGTGCGTATGATCTCCGCCAGCCGCTGCGCCGACACCGTCTTCGGCACAAACCCCCGTACCCCGGCCTCCAGCGCCCGCTTCAGATGTCCGGGCCGCCCATGACTCGTCACGATCATGGATTGGCACCCCGGCACCTCACCCCGCAGCGATGTGGCCACCGCCACACCGTCCGCCCCCGGCATCTGCAGATCCAGCACCGCCACATCCGGTCCGTGGGCCCGCGCCATCGCCCGCGCCTCCGGACCCGAGGCCGCTTCGGCCACCACCAGCAGATCGTCCTCCAGTGACAACAACGCCGCCAGCGCCCCCCGGATCAGATGCTCGTCATCCGCGAGCAACACCCGGATCATCGCGTCACGCACCCGTCACTCACCCCGCCACCGCCTCTCCACCCACCACGAACCCCCGAACCGAGCCGTCCATACCGTCCATACCCTCGCCCTATCCCGCAGCCGCTGCCATCGGGAGTTCGACCGTCAGACGGTAGGAGCCGTCCAGGACCGGGCCCGAGGTCAGGGTGCCGCCCAGGGGATGGAGCCTTTCCTGCAGTCCCTTGAGGCCGTTGCCGGGGAGCGCGCCGGCGCCGGGCGGGGCCGGCGGGTGGGTGACGCCGTCGTTCTCCATGGTCATCACGAGCACCGAGCGCTGCGGATCGATCCGGGTCCGCACCGCACAGCGCCGCACCGCGGCAGCATGCCGCAGGACGTTCGTGGTGCCTTCGCGTACGACCCAGCCGAGCGCCGACTCCACCTCCGGTGACAATGGTGTCTCCGCCTCGCCCTCGACGCGGCAGTCCACCCCGGCCGCGCGCAGGATGGAGCGGGCGCCAGCCAACTCCGCCTGCAGATCGGCCTTCCGGTAGCCGCGCACCACCTCCCGCACCTCCCGCTGTGATTCCTGGGCGATCCGCTGCACCTCCACCATCTGCTCCATGGCCTCCGGCCGCTCCCGCCGGGCCAGCTGGACCGCCAGTTCGCTCTTCAGGGCGATCACCGCCAGATTCCGGCCCATGACGTCGTGCAGATCCCGGCCGAAGCGCAGCCGTTCCTCGGCGATCGCGAGCCGTGTCTCCGTGCTGCGCGCCGCGTCCAGCTTCTGGAAGACGCCGAGTGTCCAGCCCGTGGGCCGGGCCGTACCGAAGCTCCACACGCCGGCGACGACCATCAGGATCGCCAGGGCCAGCGGGACCGGCCAGGACCCCGTGATCAGGGCGAGCAGCAGGATGAGCGCCGCGGCGGCGCCGGCCAGCGTTGCCAGAAATCTCCGTTTGGACACCACCAGGCAGTACGCCATGAAGAACGGTGTGAGGGTGGCGCAGAGCGCCACGGCCACCGTGCCCAGGCTCTCCGTGTCGGCCGTTCCCGTGACCGCGACCAGTGTGCACAGCGCGATCTCGGCGGCGAGGGTCAGCGCACCCGAGACGAGCAGCAGACTGTGCGGTGTCGCCCTCAGCTTCAGATAGCGGTCCAGAGCCCGCTTCAACAGCGGTACGGCGAGCACACCCTGCACCACATTCAGTGCCCCGGCGACAGCGGCCAAAGTGAGCGGCAACGGGTTGTCTGCCGTCCGGCCCATGAGGGGCGCGACCCCGCCGTACACGGAAAACCAGGGGAGGGCGTACAGCGTCCAGCGGAAGTACGCATCGACCATGCCCAGCTGGCCCCGCCGCCGCCACATCGCCCGTAGCCGTCCGATCATGCGCTGCCCGCCCCCGTCGTCCCGATCGCCCTGTGTCGCTAGCGCCGCGGCTCCCAGCGGAACCACCGCTGTACGGCCAACAGCGCGAGCCCGGCCCAGACCACGCCGGTAATCAGCTGCTGCACCGTCTGCTTGACGTCACCGCCGCCGGTCCAGCCTGCCCGTATCAGCTCCATTGCCGGTGACAGCGGGAGGAATTCGAGGAACGCGGCGACGTTCTTCGGAAAGACGTCCAGCGGAACCATCATCCCGGACCCGGCCAGCGACACCAGGGTGAAGGGGAGCACGGTCAGTTGAGCGGCCTCGCTGGACTTTGCGAAGGCCGAGGACGCCGCTGCGAGCCCGATGACCACGACCATGCCGAGCAGCACCCCGGCGATCAGGAGGTGCGGCGCCGTGGGCAGTCCGGTGTCCAGCGCCAGGCTGCCGAGGACGATGAGGAGCGCGCACTGCGCCAGCCCTATCAGCGCGGAGGGCAGCGCGGTGCCGGTCAGTATTTCCAGGTCCCGCAGCTCTCCGGTGCGCAGCCGTTTGAGCACCAGTTCCTCGCGCCGGGCGACATAGGCGCCGGTGAGGTTGGAGTAGACGGCAAAGATCAGCACGCATCCGAGAGTGCCGGGCAGCAGCATCGTTTCGACCGATAGCCCCGTGCCGGCCAGGTTCATCGAGCTGACCGTCTGTTTCATGGCGACCGCCATGGCAATCGGGAGGATCAGCGACACATACAGCGCGGTCTTGTTGCGGCCGAGAAGCGTCAACTCGGCCCGCCCCAGGGAGAGTAGACGGCCCACGGTGCGGGTTTCCGCGGGAATTTTCGTCCGCACCTTGCCGGCGGCTTCGGTCGTACCTGCACTCATGTGTTCTCCAGCCCCTTTGCGATGTGCAGAAATGCCTCTTCCAGGGACGCGGATCTGACGTCCAGGCCGTGCAGCGTGATCCCCTTGTCCCGCGCCCAGAGCAGCACTCCGGTCGCGGCCCGCTGCAGTTCGTCCGTCCGCAGCCGGACCGTGCGCCCGCTCACCTCATGGCCGATGACGCCCAGTTCCCCCAGCGGCGGGAGATCGCCGAGCTGGAAACCGTGGGGCAGCTCGAAGGAGAGGTGCGAGGGGTGCGCGGCGACCACGTCCGCCACATGTCCCGACGCCGCTATCCGCCCGTCGTGCAAGATCGCCAGCCGGTCCGCCAGCGACTCGGCTTCTTCGAGATAGTGCGTGGTCAGCACGATCGTGGTCCCCGAGTCCCGCAGCTCCCGGACCAGTTCCCAGGTGGCATGGCGCGCTTCGGTGTCCAGCCCCGTCGTCGGCTCGTCCAGGAACAGCACCTCGGGCCGCCCCAGCAACGCCAGCGCGAGGTCCAGCCGACGGCGCTCGCCCCCGGACAGCTGCTTGACCCGGACATCTCTGCGCCGGTCCAGCCCCACGGAGCCGAGGGCTTCCTCGACCGAACGCGCCCCGCTGGTGCATCCCGCCCACATCCGCAGGGTTTCCGCCGGCGTCAGCTCGGAGGGGAAGCCGCCCTCCTGCAGCATGACGCCGATACGGGGCCGCACCTTGCCCCGCTCATGGAACGGATCATGGCCGAGGACCCGGACCCGCCCGGTGGTGGGCGCGGCCAGCCCCTCCAGCAGTTCGAGAGTGGAGGTCTTGCCCGCGCCATTGGTCCCCAGGAGCGCGAACAGCTCGCCGCGGTCGACGGAGAAGTCGATACCGCGCACGGCCTCAAAACCCTCCCGCGCACCCGGTCGGCTCCGCGCTCCGACCCCACCGGGCGTTCCGCCGCCCCCGCCCCGCTCCGGCTTCTCCTTGGTACGTTGCCCGGCGGTGCCGTAGCGCCTGCGGAGTTCGGTGACTTCGATCACGCCGATGCCGGAGCCGGCGTCGGAGCCGGAGCCGGCGCCCGCGGCGATGCCGCGCCCGGCCTCCGCGATGGTTTTCTCCCCGATGTTCATGAGTCCAGCGTTTCGCCGGATCAAGGTTCCGGGCAGTGCGATCTGTCATCGCAGCCGATGACAAATGTCAGTTGCCGGCGCCGGACGCGAGGGGAAGCGAGGGGAAGCGAAGGGAAGCGTGGGGAAGCAAGGGGAAGCGACGGGAGAGGCAGGAGCGAGTCGAGTGGCCCGGAGATAAAAGAAGAAGGCCCCGGTCGCAATGACCGGGGCCTTCTTCTTTCTGAGCGGACGACGAGGCTCGAACTCGCGACCTCAACCTTGGCAAGGTTGCGCTCTACCAACTGAGCTACGTCCGCAGGCATCCACTCGGCTTTCACCGAGCGGCGCGACAGCTACTGTACCTGATCCAATGACCGGTCGAGCTGTCAGAGCGGGTGACAGGGATTGCACACTGCGCCTCCCCCTTGGAAAGGGGGCGCTCTACTACTGAGCTACACCCGCGTGACTCCGTGAGGTCCGGCCTTTCGGCCTCGCCCCTCGGCGTGCTCCAGACTCTAGCTGATCAGTAGGGGTGCTGTGCAAGTCGGCTGCGCCCGAGCCGGGGGACGCCGGCAAGTCGGTTAGTGGTTGGCGGCGTTGAAGGCCTCGTAGACCTTCTTGGGGATCCGGCCGCGCGGGGGGACGTCCATCTGGTGGGAGCGGGCCCAGGCGCGGACGGCCGCGGGGTCGGGGTTCACCGCGGTCCGGTGGTAGGCCTTGCCGGACTTGGCCCGCTTGCGGCCTGCCTCGACGAACGGAGCGAGGGCACCGCGCAGTTTCTTCGCATTGGCGGGATTGAGGTCGATCTCGTACGACTTCCCGTCCAATCCGAAGGTGACCGTCTCTGCGGCTTCTCCTCCGTCGATGTCATCGGAGAGCGTTACTACTACGCGCTGCGCCACGGATATCGGTCCTTTCGGGGAGCAACCCCTTGTTGACATGGGGTGATGCTCCGGATCCGGCTGATCGGAATCAATGCTTTTTCATTTGTACAGCGATGGGCATTGCATTGTGAAGCCCAGTTAATTTTGTCAGCGTGTCTTCCCGCAATCCGGACCCCGGATCTTTTCGAGAATTTTTCCTGAGCCGCACTCCTGCCGATACCGGTCCGTGATCGGTCCTCCCGCATATCTATGCGCGTAGATTTTCGAACACGGTACTGTGAGGACACCGCCTTACGCACCACACCACCGGGAGTGCCAGTGGCACGCGTCGTAGTCGACGTCATGCTCAAGCCGGAGATCCTCGACCCGCAGGGGCAGGCGGTGCAGCGCGCACTGCCACGCCTGGGCTTCGAGGGGATCGCCGACGTCCGTCAGGGCAAGCGTTTCGAACTTGAGGTGGAGGGTCCGGTCGACGACGCCGCCCTCGCTCGCATCCAAGAGATGGCCGAGACCTTCCTCGCCAACACCGTCATCGAAGACTTCACCGTGCGGGTCGACTCATGACCTCGCGGATCGGAGTCGTTACCTTCCCCGGCACGCTCGACGACCGCGACACCCAGCGCGCGGTCCGGGTCGCCGGTGCCGAGGCGGTGCCGCTGTGGCACCGCGACAAGGACCTCAAGCAGGTCGACGCCGTGGTGCTGCCCGGCGGTTTCTCCTACGGCGACTATCTGCGGGCCGGGGCCATTTCCCGGTTCTCGCCGGTGATGGAATCGGTGATCGAGCAGGCCAGGGCCGGTATGCCGGTCCTGGGTATCTGCAACGGCTTCCAGGTGCTCACCGAGACCCACCTGCTGCCCGGCGCCATGCTGCGCAACAACCACCTGCACTTCATCTGCCGCGACCAGAAGCTGCGGGTGGAGAACGTGGAGACCTCCTGGACCGCGGACTACACCTCCGGCCAGGAGATCAGCGTTCCGCTGAAGAACATCGACGGCCGGTACGTCGCCGACGAGCGCACGCTCGACATGCTGGAGGCCGAGGGCCGGGTCGCCTTCCGCTACCTGGACGGCAACCCCAACGGCTCGCTCCGCGATATCGCCGGCATCACCAATGAGGCGGGCAATGTCGTCGGCCTCATGCCGCACCCCGAGCACGCCGTGGAGCCGCTGATCGGTACGGGCCGTACCGACGGCCTCGGATTCTTCACCTCGATCCTGAAGAAGCTGGTCAACGCATGATGGCCGAGCGAAGCGAGGGCACCATTAAGCACAGCCTCGACACCGTCAAGCACGCAGCCGAGACGCCGGACACCGACCAGCCGTGGGCCGAACTCGGCCTGAAGCAGGACGAGTACCAGCGCATCCGGGAGATTCTCGGCCGCCGTCCCACCGGCGCCGAACTCGCCATGTATTCGGTGATGTGGTCCGAGCACTGCTCCTACAAGAGCAGCAAGGTCCATCTGAAGCAGTTCGGCGAGAAGGCCCCCGAGAACGACGCGCTGCTCGTCGGCATCGGCGAGAACGCCGGTGTCGTCGATGTCGGCCAGGGCTACGCCGTCACCTTCAAGGTGGAGTCCCACAACCACCCCTCGTACATCGAGCCCTACCAGGGCGCGGCCACCGGCGTCGGCGGCATCGTCCGCGACATCCTCGCCATGGGAGCCCGCCCCGTCGCCGTCGTCGACCCGCTGCGCTTCGGCGCCGCCGACCACCCCGACACCAAGCGCGTCCTGCCGGGCGTGGTGGCCGGTATCGGCGGTTACGGCAACTGCCTGGGCCTGCCCAACATCGGTGGCGAGGTCGTCTTCGACGCCTGCTACCAGGGCAACCCGCTGGTCAACGCCGGCTGCATCGGCGTCATGAAGCACGAGGACATCCACCTCGCCAAGGCGTCCGGCGCCGGCAACAAGGTCATCCTCTACGGCGCCCGCACCGGCGGCGACGGCATCGGCGGTGTCTCCGTGCTCGCCTCGGAGACCTTCGACGACACCAAGCCCGCCAAGCGCCCCGCCGTCCAGGTCGGTGACCCCTTCCAGGAGAAGCTGCTCATCGAGTGCACCCTGGAGATCTTCAAGGAAGACCTGGTCGACGGCATCCAGGACCTCGGCGGCGCCGGGCTGTCCTGCGCCACCAGCGAGCTGGCCTCGGCCGGCTCCGGCGGTATGCGCGTCGAGCTGGACACCGTCCCGCTGCGGGACTCCTCCCTCTCGCCCGAGGAAATCCTCATGAGCGAGTCGCAGGAGCGGATGTGCGCGATCGTCGAGCCCGGGAAGGTGGACCGCTTCCTGGAGATCTGCGAGAAGTGGGACGTCATCGCGACCGTCATCGGCGAGGTGACCGAGGGCGCGCAGCTGGAGATCTTCTGGCACGGTGAGCAGATCGTCGACGTACCGCCGCGCACCGTCGCCCACGAGGGCCCGGTCTACGAGCGCCCGTACGCCCGGCCCGACTGGCAGGACGCCCTCCAGGCCGACGACGCGGCCGGGCTGCCCCGCCCGGCGGACGCCGACGAGCTGCGCGCGCAGGTCCTGAAGCTGGTGGCCTCGCCCAACCAGGCCTCGAAGGCGTGGATCACCGACCAGTACGACCGGTTCGTGCAGGGCAACACCGTCCTGGCGATGCCGGAGGACTCCGGCATGGTCCGGATCGACGAGGACACCAACCTCGGTGTCGCGCTCGCCACGGACGGCAACGGACGCTACGCCAAGCTCGACCCGTACGCGGGCGCGCAGCTGGCGCTGGCCGAGGCGTACCGCAATGTCGCCGCGTCCGGTGCCAAGCCGCTGGCGGTCTCCGACTGCCTGAACTTCGGTTCGCCCGAGGACCCGGCCGTGATGTGGCAGTTCGCCGAGGCCACCCGCGGTCTCGCCGACGCCTGCCAGACCCTCGGTACGCCCGTCACCGGCGGCAATGTGTCGCTCTACAACCAGACCGGCGAGGTGGCGATCCACCCGACCCCGGTCGTCGCGGTGCTCGGCGTCATCGACGATGTGAACCGTCGTACGCCGATCGCGTTCGCCGAGGAGGGCCAGCTGGTCTACCTGCTCGGTGACACCGGTGAGGAACTGGGCGGTTCGGCCTGGTCGCAGGTGGTGCACGACCACCTCGGCGGTCTGCCGCCGAAGGTGGACCTGGAGCGCGAGCGGCTGCTCGCCGAGGTGCTGATCTCCGCCTCCCGTGACGGCATGATCGACGCCGCGCACGACCTCTCCGACGGCGGTCTGATCCAGGCCCTGGTGGAGTCCTGTCTGCGCGGCGGCAAGGGTGCCCGCCTCGTCGTTCCCGACGGGCTGGACCCCTTCCTGCTGCTCTTCTCCGAGTCGGCGGGCCGCGCGGTCGTCGCCGTTCCGCGCAGCGAGGAACTCCGCTTCACCGACATGTGCGGGGTGCGGGGGCTGCCGGCCACCCGGATCGGTGTGATCGACGGCGAAGAGATCGACGTCCAGGGTCAGTTCAGCATCCCGCTGAGCGAGCTGAAGGACGCGCACGAGGCGACGATCCCGCATCTGATCGCCTAGTACTCCGCCGGGCCGGTGGCCCGGGAAGCCTGAGCCGAAACGGCCCGTCCGGCGGGCCGTTTCGGCTGTTTCCGGGAGATCTCGTACCCGTTCTTCCTGAATGCCTTCACGCCTTGCCTGAAGTTACGTAATTACGTAATCTCTCCACATGGATCTCGAACAGCGGCTGGCCGGGCTGGAACGACGGCTGGCCGCGCTGGAACGGGCCGCCGACCGGCCGGCCACCGCGCCCGAGCGGGACCCCGACGACCAGCTGTGGGCACTGAACGGCCTGAAGGCCCAGCTCGCCGAGCTGGGCGCCGACAACGGCGGAGTGCTCTTCGCCGGGGCGGTGCGGACACCGGCCGGACAGCGCTACGAGTGGCAGTACGGCCTGCCCACCGACACCGTCCTGGAAGGTGACCGGGCGGAGGCCGCCGCATCGTTCGCGGCCCTCGGCCGGCCCGTACGGCTGCGGCTGCTGCGCGAGATCCTCGGCGGCCGCTGTACCGCCGCCGAACTCACCGAGCTGGACGGAATGGGCACGACCGGCCAGATCTACCACCACCTCCGGCAGCTCACCGCCGCCGGCTGGCTGCACACGGCCGCCCGGGGCGGTTACGAGGTCCCGGCCCACCGGGTCGTACCGCTGCTGGTGATGCTGACCGCCGCCGGGCGCTGACGCCCGGCCGACTTCAGGGGGAAGAAAATGAAGTCCATACCCTTGCGGAAAATCTCCGAACACTCCGCTCGTTTTTGCCTGTTGGCCTTCCTGGTCATGTTCGTGACGGGCTTCTTCGTCGACTTTCCGTATGGGTGGACCTGGGTCCCGCTGGGCCTCCATCTGCTGATCGGGTTCGGTGTGAACTGCCGGGTGGCCCGCGCGGAGGAGCACGCCTCGGCGGGCCCGGCCCCCGAGGCGCTGGAGGTCGGCGCGCCGGTCACCGGGCGCTGGAAGGCCCTCAACAGTCCTGCCGACAAGGTCCCCAGCCATGGCACCCGGGCATACGGACAGGCCTACGCCATCGACATCGTGGCGGAGCCCGAGCCCGGCTCCCGCCCCGGTTTCGGCTGGTGGCCCCTCGCCCGCCGCAACGAAGATTTCCCGGCCTTCGGCGTGCCCCTGCTCGCCGTCGACGATGCCACCGTCGTGCGGGCCGACGACCGGCAGCGCGACCACCTCAGCCGTACCTCGTGGCCCGCGGTGGTCTACTTCCTGGCCGTCGAGGGACTGGCCCGCACCCTGGGCGGTTCCCGCCGGATCATCGGCAACCACGTGATCCTCGACCTGGGCGACGGTGCGTACGCGCTCTACGCCCATGTCCGGCGCGGCTCGCTCACCGTCCGCACCGGCGACCGGGTGACGGCCGGGCAGCCGCTCGGCCGGTGCGGCAACTCCGGCAACAGCACGGAGCCGCATGTCCACTTCCAGCTCATGGACCACGCCGACCCGGAGACCGCCAGTGGTGTTCCCTTCACATGGCGGGGGATCGGCGTGCCGCACAACGGCGACCTCTTCGACGCCGACGCGCAGGTGACGACGCCCGCGAGCTGAGCGGCCCCGCGGCTTGCGCGGAAAACGGCCGAGGCGCCGGGCGGCACCGTGCGGGCAGGATGCGCGACGGCTCGCCGCGGGAATCCCGGCTTCGTCGCCGGATTCCCGGGACCGTCGTCACGTTCCCGGGACCGTTGTCACAGGTGCCGCCTAGGCTGATCGTCATGCCTCCTGCCACTCGGAAGCCGCGCGCCCGTCGGTACGACGCACAGAAGACCCGTGCCGCCGTCACGGCCCAGTTCGATCATGTCCGGGAGGCGGTACGGGGCCTTGCGCCCGAGCAGTTCGCGCTGCCGACCCGGCTCGGTGACTGGACGGTGCGGGAGCTGGTGGCGCATCTGTCCATGGTGGTCGGCAGCGTGGCGCGCAGTCTTGAGCAGCCGGTTCCGCCGCGGACGGAGGCAGCCCTGGTGGACTGGCCGTCCGCCGCCGCCCGGCTGGCCTCGTCCATCGACGACCGCACCCGCGCCCTGGCCGCCGCCCACGACCCCGTGGAGCTGCTGGAGCGCACCGCCGAGGAATACTCCCGCGTCCTCGCCCCGGAGCCCGACGACCGCCTGCTGGCCGTCCGCCCCGGTGCGATGCGGCTGGCCGACTACCTGGTCACCCGCTGTGCCGAACTCGTCGTGCACAGTGACGACTTGGCGGCGGCCACCGGCCTGCAGATCCCGTACGACCGTCAGGCCCTGGCCACCACCACCCGGCTGCTGGCCGACGTACTGGCCGCCAAGGCGCCCGGTAACGCGGTCGAGGTCCGGGTGCCGCCGTTCGCCGTGGTGCAGTGCATCGAGGGCCCCCGGCACACCCGCGGCACCCCGCCGAACGTCGTCGAGACCGACCCGCTGACGTGGATCCGGCTGGCCGCCGGCCGTACGACATGGGCCGAGGCGCTGGACGCGGCGACGGTCGGCGCCAGCGGCGAGCGGGCCGATATCGGCGGGTATCTGCCCCTGCTGAGCTGAGCTGAGCCGGGGCGAGCCGAAGGGAGGGGGCGGGCCAAGCGCGGTGGCGGGCGGCCGCCGGGCGGGCGCGCGTCGCCTATCTCACACCGGCAGGACGGCACCGTGTGATCACAAGTACCGCAAAGCGAGCAACGAGCCCATACCGGGCCGCCCGCGAAGGGCCCGGGAGCGGAACGTGGAAATCCGAGAAGGATGAGGAAAGCGCAGCTCAGCGCGGCGGGAACAAGATCAGCTGAAGCGTGGGACGCGGTGGTTGCGCGGCTTGCGGAGGGGGAGGGCGCGACCGGCCCGCGGCGGTCACGCCCACCGCGCTGCCCACGCCGTTCATGCACTCCTCCAGGTGCCGGGCCCTCCCCGGTTCGGATGAATGCGCGACCTGCCCTAGACTCGGGGTCGTGCCACGTGGTGACGGACGACTCAACCACGACCTGCTCCCCGGCGAGAAGGGCCCCCAGGACGCTTGCGGCGTCTTCGGTGTCTGGGCTCCGGGTGAAGAGGTCGCCAAACTCACCTATTTCGGGCTGTATGCGCTGCAGCACCGTGGACAGGAGTCCGCGGGCATCGCGGTGAGCAATGGCTCCCAGATCCTCGTTTTCAAGGACATGGGCCTGGTTTCCCAGGTCTTCGACGAGACTTCGCTCGGCTCTCTCCAGGGCCATATCGCCGTGGGCCATGCCCGCTACTCCACCACCGGTGCCTCGGTGTGGGAGAACGCCCAGCCGACGTTCCGTGCCACCGCGCACGGCTCCATCGCGCTCGGCCACAACGGCAACCTGGTGAACACCGCCGAGCTGGCGGATCTGGTCGCCGCGCTGCCCCGCGAGGGCGGCCGGGCGACCCAGGTCGCGGCCACCAATGACACCGATCTGGTGACGGCGCTGCTGGCCGGCCAGGTGGACGAGGGCGGCAAGCCGCTGACCGTCGAGGAGGCCGCCCCGCGCGTCCTGCCGAAGGTCATGGGCGCCTTCTCGCTCTGCTTCATGGACGAGCACACGCTCTACGCCGCCCGCGACCCGCAGGGCATCCGCCCGCTGGTCCTGGGCCGCCTGGAGCGCGGCTGGGTGGTGGCCTCCGAGACCGCCGCCCTGGACATCTGCGGCGCCAGCTTCATCCGCGAGATCGAGCCCGGCGAGATGGTCGCCATCGACGAGAACGGTCTGCGCAGCAGCCGCTTCGCCGAGGCCCGCCCCAAGGGCTGCGTCTTCGAGTACGTCTACCTCGCCCGCCCGGACACCGACATCGCCGGCCGCAATGTGTACCTCTCCCGGGTGGAGATGGGCCGCAAGCTGGCCGCCGAGGCGCCGGCCGACGCCGACCTGGTGATAGCGACGCCGGAGTCCGGCACCCCGGCCGCCGTCGGGTACGCCGAGGCCAGTGGCATCCCCTACGGCTCGGGTCTGGTGAAGAACTCCTACGTCGGCCGGACCTTCATCCAGCCCTCGCAGACCATCCGCCAGCTCGGCATCCGCCTCAAGCTCAACCCGCTCAAGGAAGTCATCCGCGGTAAGCGCCTGGTGGTCGTCGACGACTCGATCGTCCGCGGCAACACCCAGCGGGCGCTGGTCCGGATGCTGCGCGAGGCCGGTGCGGCCGAGGTCCACATCCGGATCTCGTCCCCGCCGATCAAGTGGCCGTGCTTCTTCGGCATCGACTTCGCCACCCGCGCTGAGCTGATCGCCAACGGGCTGAGCGTGGAGGAGATCGGCAAGTCGCTGGGCGCCGACTCGCTCGCATACATCTCCATCGACGGCATGATCGAGGCGACCACGATCGCCAAGCCGAATCTGTGCCGCGCCTGCTTCGACGGCGAGTACCCGATGGAGCTGCCCGACCCGGGGCTGCTGGGCAAGCACCTCCTGGAGTCGGAGACCGCGAGCGGGACGAAGTCCGACGTGGACGGCGTCCAGACGCTCACCGCCGGGGTCGGCGGGGCCGACGCGCTGCGTCGCCCGTAGAGCTCGTACACACACGACAGGAAAGTTCTCAGCCATGTCCGCTGAATCCTCCGGTGCCAGCTACGCAGCCGCGGGCGTCGACATCGAAGCCGGCGACCGCGCCGTGGACCTGATGAAGGAGTGGGTGAAGAAGGCCACCCGCCCCGAGGTCGTCGGCGGTCTGGGCGGTTTCGCCGGCCTCTTCGACGCCTCCGCCCTCAAGCGGTACGAGCGCCCGCTGCTCGCCTCCGCGACCGACGGCGTCGGCACCAAGGTCGACATCGCCCGCAAGATGGGCGTCTACGACAGCATCGGCCACGACCTCGTCGGCATGGTCGTCGACGACCTGGTCGTCTGCGGCGCCGAGCCGCTGTTCATGACCGACTACATCTGCGTCGGCAAGGTCTACCCGGAGCGGGTCGCCGCGATCGTCAAGGGCATCGCCGAGGGCTGTGTGCTGGCCGGCTGTGCGCTGGTCGGCGGCGAGACCGCGGAGCACCCGGGGCTGCTGGGCGCGGACGAGTTCGATGTCGCCGGTGCCGGCACCGGCGTCGTCGAGGCGGACCGGGTCCTGGGCGCGGATCGTATCCGTACGGGCGACGCGGTGATCGCCATGGCGTCCTCCGGGCTTCACTCGAACGGGTACTCGCTGGTCCGCCATGTGCTGTTCGACCGCGCGGGCATGGCCCTGGACCGGGACATCCCGGAGTTCGGCCGTACGCTCGGCGAGGAGCTTCTGGAGCCCACCAAGATCTACTCGCTGGACTGCCTGGCGCTGACCCGCACGACCGACGTGCACGCCTTCTCGCACATCACCGGCGGCGGGCTGGCCAACAACCTCGCCCGGGTGATCCCGGACGGTCTGCACGCCACCGTCGACCGCGCCACCTGGACGCCGGGCCCGGTCTTCGACCTGGTCGGTTCGGCCGGCTCGGTCGAGCGCCGGGAGCTGGAGAAGACCCTGAACATGGGCGTCGGCATGATCGCCGTCGTCCCGCAGGAGTCGGTGGAGGCCGCGCTGACCACGCTGGCCGACCGCGGGGTGGACGCCTGGGTCAGCGGCGAGATCGTCGAGCGCGGTGACCACGCAGAAGCAGTGACCCTGACCGGTGACTACGCGAGCTGAGCGGACGGGCGGCCGCCCCGGCAGTCGTCGGTGCGGCCACCGCCCCCAGGGGCATCAGGGTCATCCGGGCAGCACAGAACCCGGTCCGGGCGATGCCCAGGACCGGGTCCGTGATGCTGTTATGGGTGCCGCGAGCGCGCAGAATGGTCAAGCGCGACGACGCTGCTGGGACGAGTCGCCCTCGTCTTCTTCGTCGTCGTCGCCGTTGTACAGATCTGCGTACCGTGCGTACGGGTCGTCGTCCTCGTCCTCCTCGAACGGCTCTGCGTTCGGAGGCTGCTGGTTCGACGGTGATGCACCCAGCTCGTCGGCCAGTCGTGAGAGATCCGTCCCACCGCTGCTGTACTTCAGCTGGCGGGCGACCTTTGTCTGCTTGGCCTTGGCCCGGCCGCGCCCCATGGGTCGACCCCCTCAATGACGGGGCTCGATGGCCCCAGAGTCTTGACACGCGTTCATGGATCAGAGCGGGCTCTCGACAGAGAGACCGGCCCGTAGGGCTTTAACGGTACCTGCTTCCGCGGCCATACGGTACGTCGCCCGCATCACCCGCCGCTCGGCACGACCTGCAAGGCGCCCCGTCCCCGCTGGTCAACTGCGATTTTAACCTGTCCCGTACGGCGACCCGCCGACGGGTGGTGAGGGATGTCTCCCCGACCGCCCCGCGGCGGGCCGCGCAAGGCTGTGTTTCCGGCCGACAAGGCCGCATTTCCGGCCTGGGGTCAGGCGTGCCGCGCCTCCGCCATGCGCTGCTCGGCCAGGCGGTCGGCGGCCGCGGCGGGCGGAATGCCGTCGGCCTTCGCGCGAGCGAATATCGCCAGCGTGGTGTCGAAGATCTTCGCCGCCTTGGTCTTGCAGCGGTCGAAGTCGAAGCCGTGCAGCTCATCGGCCACCTGGATGACGCCGCCGGCGTTCACGACGTAATCGGGGGCGTAGAGGATGCCGCGGTCGGACACGTCCTTCTCGACGCCGGGGTGGGCGAGCTGGTTGTTGGCCGCGCCGCACACCACCTTCGCGGTCAGCACCGGCACCGACGCGTCGCTCAGCGCACCGCCCAGCGCGCACGGCGCATAGACGTCCAGGCCCTCGGTGCGGATCAGCGCCTCGGTGTCCGCAACGGCCGTGACCTGCGGGTGCTTGGCGCGGACCCGCTCCACCGAATCGGCCCGGACATCCGTGATCACGACCTCGGCGCCGTCCTCGAGGAGGTGTTCGACGAGGAGGTGACCGACCTTGCCGACGCCCGCGATGCCCACCTTGCGGCCGCGCAGCGTCGGGTCGCCCCAGGCGTGCTGGGCCGAGGCGCGCATGCCCTGGAAGACGCCGTAGGCGGTCAGTACGGAGGAATCGCCGGCGCCGCCGTTGGCGGGGGAGCGGCCGGTGGTCCACTTGTTCGTGCGGGCCACCACGTCCATGTCGGCGACGTACGTGCCGACGTCGCAGGCGGTGACGTAGCGGCCGCCCAGGGAGGCCACGAACCGGCCGTAGGCGAGCAGGAGTTCGTCGGTCTTGACCAGATCGGGGTCACCGATGATCACCGCCTTGCCGCCGCCGTGGTCCAGCCCGGCGAGGGCGTTCTTGTAGGACATGCCGCGCGACAGGTTCAGGGCGTCCAGCACGGCCTCCTCCTCGGAGGCGTAGGCATGGAAGCGGGTACCGCCCAGGGCGGGGCCCAGGGCGGTGCTGTGGATGGCGATCACGGCCTTCAGGCCGCTGGCACGGTCCTGGCAGAGAACGACCTGCTCATGGCCCCCCTGCTCCGACCGGAACAGGGTGTGCAGAACGCCGCCGTCGGTGCCGGCGTGGGCCGGACGTACGTCAGTCACGGTGGTGACTCCCATATGTCGCGAAGGGTGCCCTCCTTCGGGTGGGGAGGGCCGGTTGAAAAGAGCGTAAGACCTGCCGGGCCGGTTGATCGGCCGGGTGCCCAGGATCACCCTCTCCCGAGGGAAGGACATGGGACGATCTGGTCGTATCGCAGGCCGGCGGGGGCCCTCGGGATCTCCCGCGGCGGACTTCCCTCTGAAGGAGCGGGCGTGGCCCTGGCGTCGTCGGTGAAGGTCCCGTACATGGCATATCTGCGGGTCTACGAGCCGCTGGCCGCGTTCCCCGAGCCGGAGCGCTCCCATTGGGCGCGCTACGCCAAACGGGAGGACACCCCCACCGCCCAGGACGAACAGCGCCGGGCGCTGGCCGATCTGCTGGCGACGCCGCCGGTCCCGGTGCCGGTCCACGAGAGCGCGGACGCCTTCGTCGCCGTCGTGAACGAGGTGACCTGCGTCTGCCCGTGGCGCACCCGGCTGCGCGGCTGGCAGGCCCTGGAGGCGCTGGACGAGCTGCTGCCGGCGTCGGTGCTGGATGCGGCGCTGCCCCCGGTGGTGCGGCTGCAGGCGGCCACCGACTACGAGCGGTGGCGGGAGCGCAACCCGGACGCCCGGCCGTGGATCCGCGGGGCGACGTGGCATGTCCCGGTCCGCTGGTTCGTACTGTTCGACGACGGTGAGCGGGAGTACACGAAGGGTGATCAGGCGCCCGTGCTGCGTTACCGGACGCCCATGGTGCAGGCACGGCGGCGGGTCGCTCGGGGGCTGCGGACGCTGCGGGACGCCCTGGAAGAGGGGCCGCTGATCGAGGGCCTGGTAGATGTGGGGCGCTGGCTCGAAGAATTCCATCCGCGTTCGCTCGTGGAGCTGGACTACGGAGGGCTGGTGCACGCGGTGCCCGAGGGGCAGCTCGCCGAGGACCGTTCCGCCGCCGAGGTGGCGGAAGGACTGGCGGCGCTGCGCGAGGGGGACGGCGAGCGGGCCGGGGTCGCGTACGAGAAGCTTTCCCAGCGGTGGCGTGCGGTGCGCGAGCGCCAGTTCTCCAGCTGAGCGCCGGCGTGGGGCAAAGTTCGTGGCGCGGTGGCGCCGGGTTCGCCGTCCGGTGGCCGGACGGTAAAGGACGTAGGTCCCGATCCGGGCGATTGCCTCAAGCGTGACCTAAAGCACTGACTTCGGGTCTTGCTCTCAAGCCATACCCTCGTGTCAAAATAGGACAAGGAGCCCGACGCGGGCTCCTTCCGTCCAACTAAGGGCGGATAGATCGGTATTGCGTTCCTTGAGGGGTCTCGTGGCGGCTGAGCATGCTGTGACTGATCGTCACGGACGAGTGACTGTCCGCTATGGCACGGTCCATCGGCTTCCGCCGAGGTTGAACACCTGAGAGGGCAATTCCATCGGTTTGGCCGACGTGGCTGGACGGATGGTGTAGTTGTAGTGCCGAGGACAAGCCGTTCGTCCTATAACCGACTCGGCCCGCGTCCGCCATTTCGGGCAACGTGGGTCAAGGTGCAGAATTTAGAGGAAAGAACCGTGATGGTTCGGTTCTCCCGAGGAGGCCGCTCATGACCGCTCGCACCCCTGACGCCGAGCCGCTGCTTACCCCTGCCGAGGTTGCCACGATGTTCCGCGTGGACCCGAAGACGGTGACCCGTTGGGCCAAGGCAGGCAAGCTCACGTCCATCCGCACGCTCGGAGGGCACCGGCGTTACCGCGAGGCTGAGGTCCGCGCACTGCTTGCGGGTATCCCGCAGCAGCGCAGCGAGGCCTGAACAACCGCATAACCAGGTCGTTTTCGGGGCCCCCAACCCGAAAATGCCCGCTTTGCACCCCTAGCTCGACCTGCTCCACCATGCTTGACACAGCTTCATATGACGCGGCGCCTGCCCCAACGGGCCCCATACCCGCTCCATCTGGGTACGTCACCGATCGCGCTGGACTCCGCCGGGTCCAGCGCGATCTTTTTGTGTGCGCCCGCTTCAGGGGCCGTCGGGGCGGCCGGGCCGGCCTGGCGCCGGCGTCCCCCCGGGCGCCGTTCAGGGTGCCTTCACGGGTCGTGCGGGGGCCTCTGTGCGCGGACCCGGCGGGCTCGTTACCGGCCCGTTCGGGAGGGGTGCAATTGCACATATTAAATTGACCGGTTGTAGGACAGGTGTAAGTTCCACATCCCGCCGAACTTGTTCGGTGACACCCGTCACACTACGCGGCGCTTGAAGACGATACGTCCGCTGCGGTAGAGAACTTCCCCCCGCCACGCCCAACAGCCTGCCACCGCACAGTGCGTGGCACATCCGTCATTGGTCATCCGGCCGCGGGACTTTCGTCCCCGGCCGTCGTCGCCTCGCAGACGGCCGGGGACGGGGCCGGAGCGGGCGCGGCCGCCGGGGGCCCGGAGCGGGCCGTGTGCGGCTCCATGGCGAGCCGTAGCAGCTGATGGCAGATGGGGCAGTGCCGCATCAAGTGGCGATAGCCCGTGGCCGCCGACAGATGGGCTCTCAGCAGTGCCCTGGTCTCGTGCCGTACCGCAGTCGTCATTGCACATCCTCCCCGGCCCCGTTTCTCCCTCAGTGAGTACCGGCGGTACGTGCCGTCGTCAATACAGCGGGCGGCAAACCGGCTACACACCGCATTCGGAAGGGGTGGAGGTGAACAGCGGTACGGATGTGGGCAGAGGTGCGGCTCACGTTCGTTGCGGCCGGGCCGGCCCGGCCCGGGGGCGAGGCCAGTGACGGAGAGGGGGGCACGGGCCCGGGGGCCGCGTGAAACGGACGGCGGATGGCGGCACGGCCCGCATCGGTGCGCGATACGGGCCGTACGGGAGTGTCCTGACGGGATGTGGGGTGTCCGGGGGCCGGCCACAGTGGTGGGGCGGCCTGGCCCGGGAAGCAGTACGGCCCGCATCCGGGAGGGATGCGGGCCGTAAAGAGGCGGTCCTGACGGGATTTGAACCCGCGGCCTCCACCTTGACAGGGTGGCGAGCACTCCAAACTGCTCCACAGGACCTTGCGTTTCGCTTTCCGCTTGCGGCGGGCTGCGAAGCAAGACTCTACAGCAGGTCAGGGGGTGCGGTCGAACTCGATACCGGCAGCGCTGGTTCCTACGGCGCGGCGGCGTCCACCGCCTTCACGATCCGCTTGTCGGAGACCGGGTACGCGGTGCCCAGGGCATGGGCGAAGTAGCTCACCCGGAGCTCCTCGATCATCCAGCGGATCTCCAGCGCCGCGGCCGGTACGGGGCGGCCCTGCGGGAACTGCTCCAGCAGCCAGGCGTATTCGTCCTGCATCTCCTTCACCTTCGCCATCCGGGTGCGGTCCCGCTCGGCGTGGGTGGGCAGCTGCTGCAGCCGGCGGTCGGCGGCCACCAGATAGCGCATCAGGTCCGGCAGCCGCTTGGCGCCGTGCGCCGTCACGAAGCCCGGTGTGACCAGCGCGGCCAGCTGCTCCTTGACGTCCGTGAGCGACGGCAGCAGGGAGGGGAAGGAGGTCTCCTTCAGCCGGCGCTCGCACGCCTGCCAGGCGGCCAGCACCTCCTGCACCTGCTGGATGGTCCTGAGGGTCACGTCCACCAGGTCGGCGCGGACCGCGTCGAAGAGCTTCCGGAAGGACTCCTCGTCCCACGCCGGGCCGCCCCGGGCCGCGATCAGACGGTCGGCGGCGGCGGTCACACAGTCCTCGAAGAGGGCGGCGATGGAGCCGTGCGGATTACGGGACAGTGCGAGCTTCTGCTGATTGCTGAGTTTGCCCTGCGCGAACTTGGCCGGATGGGAGGGGATGTTGAGCAGGATGAGGCGGCGGGTGCCCGTCCACATCGCCGTGAGCTGTTCGCCCTCGGTGTCGAAGAGGCGTACGGCGACGCTGCTGCCCTCGTCGACCAGCGCCGGGTAGGCCTTCAGCGGCTGGCCGGCGCGACGGGTTTCGAAGGTGCGGGGAAGGGTGCCGATCGTCCAGGACGTCAGACCGGTGCGCTGCTCCGGGCCGGCCGGCGCCTGCCCGGCGTCCGCACCGCCCCGGCGGTCCCCGGCGGGCCGCTCGGCGGCCTGCTCGAAGGCCTTGGAGATGGCCGCCCGGGTCTTCGGCTTGAGTTTCAGCCGCAGCGCCTCCAGGTCCTTGTCCTCGGCGAGTTTGCGGCGGCGCTCGTCGATCACCCGGAAGGTGATCTTGAGATGGCCGGGGATCTTGTCCGGGTCGAAGTCCGCGGCGTCGACCGGTACGCCCACCATCCGTTGCAGCCCGGCGGCCAGAGACGTGGTCAGGGCGCCCTGCAGGGGGACCGTGGAGTCCAGGAAGCGGGCCGCGAAGTTCGGCGCGGGGACGTAGTTGCGGCGGACCGGCTTGGGGAGGGAGCGGATCAGCTCCGTCACCAGCTGTTCGCGCAGGCCCGGGATCTGCCAGTCGAAGCCCTCGGAGGCGACCTGGTTGAGGACCTGGAGGGGGATGTGGACGGTCACGCCGTCCGCGTCCGCGCCCGGCTCGAACTGGTAGGTGACCTTGAACTTCAGCTTTCCCTGCCGCCAGGAATCCGGATAGTCGTCCTTCGTGACGGCCTCGGCGGAGTCATTGATGAGCATCGAATGCTCGAAGTTCAGCAGCTCCGGCTCTTCCCGGTGCTGCTTCTTCCACCAGGCGTCGAAATGCCCGCCGGAGACCACATCGGCGGGAATGCGCTGGTCGTAGAAGTCGAAGAGCGTCTCGTCGTCCACGAGAATGTCGCGGCGCCGGGCGCGGTGCTCCAGCTCCTCGACCTCGCCGAGGAGTTTGCGGTTGTCGTGGAAGAACTGGTGATGCGTGCGCCAGTCACCCTCGACCAGGGCGTTGCGGATGAACAGGTCCCGCGAGGTCTCCGGGTCGATACGGCCGTAGGCGATCTTGCGCTGGGCGACGACCGGGACGCCGTAGAGCGTCACCCGCTCGTACGCCATCACCGCGGCCATCTTCTGTTCCCAGTGCGGCTCGCTGTACGTCCGCTTCACCAGATGCTGGGCGAGCGGCTCGATCCACTCCGGCTCGATCTTCGCATTCACCCGCGCCCAGAGGCGGGACGTCTCGACGAGCTCGGCGGACATGACCCAGCGCGGCGCCTTCTTGAAGAGCGCGGAGCCGGGGAACACCGCGAACTTGGCGCTGCGGGCGCCGAGATATTCGTTCTTGGCGTCCGTGTCCTTGAGTCCGATATGGGAGAGCAGACCGGAAAGCAGGGAGGTGTGGATGTGGTCGGGTGCCGCGTCCTCCTCGCTGAGGTGAATGCCCATGGTCTTGGCGACCGAACGCAGCTGGGAGTAGATGTCCTGCCACTCACGTATCCGGAGATAGTTCAGGAATTCACTCCGGCACATCCGGCGGAAGGCGGAGGAGGACAGCTCCTTCTGCTGCTCGCGGATATAGCGCCAGAGGTTGAGGAAGGCGAGGAAGTCGGAGGTCTCGTCCTTGAAGCGGGCGTGCTGCTGATCGGCCTGCTGCTGTTTGTCGGCGGGCCGCTCGCGCGGGTCCTGGATGGACAGTGCCGCCGCGATGACCATGACCTCGCGGACACAGCCGTTGCGGTCCGCCTCCAGCACCATGCGTGCCAGCCGTGGGTCGACCGGCAGCTGGGAGAGCTTGCGGCCCATCGGCGTCAGCCGCTTCTTGGGGTCCTTCTGCTTCGTGTCCAGCGCCCCGAGCTCGCTCAGCAGATCGACGCCGTCCTTGATGTTGCGGCGGTCCGGCGGGTCGATGAACGGGAACTTCTCGATGTCGCCGAGACCGGCCGCGGTCATCTGCAGGATGACCGAGGCGAGGTTCGTCCGCAGGATCTCCGCGTCCGTGAATTCGGGACGGGAGAGGAAGTCGTCCTCGGAGTAGAGGCGGATGCAGATGCCGTCGCTGGTACGGCCGCAGCGGCCCTTGCGCTGGTTGGCGCTGGCCTGCGAGACGGGCTCGATCGGCAGCCGCTGGACCTTGGTGCGGTAGCTGTAGCGGGAGATCCGGGCCATGCCCGGGTCGATGACGTACCGGATGCCCGGGACGGTCAGCGAGGTCTCGGCGACGTTGGTGGCCAGCACGATCCGTCTGCCCGTGTGCCGCTGGAAGACGCGGTGCTGCTCGGCGTGTGACAGTCGCGCGTACAGGGGGAGGACCTCGGTGAACGGCAGGGCCTTCTTGTTGAGCGCGTCCGCGGTGTCGCGGATCTCCCGTTCGCCGGAGAGGAAGACCAGGATGTCGCCGGGGCCCTCGGCCTGCAGCTCGTCCACGGCGTCGCAGATCGCGGTGATCTGGTCGCGGTCGCCCTCCAGATTGTGCGCGGCCTGGCCGCCCTCTTCCAGCAGCGGGCGATAGCGCACCTCCACCGGATACGTACGCCCGGAGACCTCGACGACCGGTGCGGTCGGCTTCGTCCCGTCGCCACTTCCGGAGGCAGGCGGAGCACCCGGAGCACCCGAAGCATCCGGAGCTTTCGACCCGTTCACGGCGGCGAAGGAACCGAAGTGCCGCGCGAACCGCTCCGGGTCGATGGTCGCGGACGTGATCACGACCTTGAGGTCCGGGCGCCGGGGCAGCAGCTGGGCCAGATAGCCGAGGATGAAGTCGATGTTGAGGCTGCGCTCGTGGGCCTCGTCGATGATGATCGTGTCGTACTGGCGCAGCTCGCGGTCCGTCTGGATCTCGGCGAGCAGAATGCCGTCCGTCATCAGCTTGACGAGGGTGTCGCCGCCGACCTGGTCCGTGAAGCGGACCTTCCAGCCGACCGCCTCGCCCAGCGGGGTCTTCAGCTCCTCGGCGACCCGCTCGGCGACCGTACGGGCCGCGATCCGGCGGGGCTGGGTGTGCCCGATCAGGCCCCGGACGCCGCGGCCGAGCTCCAGACAGATCTTGGGGATCTGGGTCGTCTTGCCGGAGCCGGTCTCACCGGCGACGATCACGACCTGGTGGTCGCGGATCGCGGCGAGGATCTCGTCCTTCTTCTGGCTGACCGGCAGCTCTTCCGGATACGTGATCGCGGGCACCGCGGCGCGCCGCTGGGCGACCCGCAGCTCCGCCTCGTCGATGCCGTCGGAGATCTCGGCGAGGACGGCCGACCGGGCTTCGGGCTTACGGATCCGGCGCGCGCCGTCGAGCCGGCGTCCCAGCCGCTGCTGGTCGCGCAGCATCAGCTCGGGCAGCCGCTCCAGCAGGGCGTGGAGGGTGGGAGGGGTGCCCGGCAAGGCGGGAGCAGTGCCGTCGGGCAGGGCGGAGGCAGGCTGACTGGACATACGTCCCCCAGGATCTCACCTCACGTAATCGACTGGCGAACCATTTGCGCGCGCGGCCGGATCGCGGCCGCCGGCTGCCTCCGGGCGGCTCGGTCAACGCCCGGCACACCGCGGTCTCCTTCCACGGCCACCAGCGCGCCTTCCCCTTCCTGGTGCCGGCCGGCTGGTCGGTGCTCTCGTGCACGGTCTTCTGGGCCTGGCGGCACCGCCACCCGGGTGACCGCGGGACGGCGGTGACGCCTGCCGCGGACGCCTGAGGCAGCGGGCCGCAAGCGGGGGAGCCGGGCCGCAAGCGGGGGAGCCGGGCCGGTCTTGCGGCAGCCGAAGAACGAGCGCGCCGGAGGTGTGGTCGCCGACCGGATATGAGGAAAGGCCCCGATTCATGGAATCGGGGCCTTTCCCAAAGGGTGTGGCTGGGGCCGGGGTCGAACCGGCGACCTATCGCTTTTCAGGCGATCGCTCGTACCAACTGAGCTACCCAGCCGCAGCGGTCCTGACGGGATTTGAACCCGCGGCCTCCACCTTGACAGGGTGGCGAGCACTCCAAACTGCTCCACAGGACCTTGCATTGTGCGAAAGCGGCGTGAACCAGTCTCGCACACGGTGATGCGTGCCCCCAACGGGATTCGAACCCGTGCTACCGCCTTGAAAGGGCGGCGTCCTGGGCCACTAGACGATGAGGGCTGGTGGCCACCTTGGCGTCGTTACCGGCGCCGTCGGGGACGTGAGAAGCATATGGGATGGGAGGACCGTTCGCCAAAACGGTTTACCGGCGGCCGCGGGAAGGGCTTCCGGCCGGGTGCGAAAGGGCGCCGGACGGCGGGCCGGACGGGTGAGGGGAGCCGGACGGCTGCGGGCGGCGCGGGTACGCCGTCGGGCCAGGCGAGGAGCAGCCGGTGCAGTGGGTTCTGCGGTGCGCCGGGGTGCGGTGTCCCGGAGCGCGCAGCGCGGGCCATTGGGTCCCGTATGCCCGGCCGTGATGCCGTTGAGTGAGGAGCGGCGGCTTCCGGTTGGGGTGCGGTGCGGCGGCCGGGCCGCGACGATCGGTGGGGGCCGGGTGGCGGAGAATGGTGGTGTGCTGGAAATGACGCGCGAGGAGTTCGAGGAACTGGTCGCCGAGGCGCTGGACCGGATCCCGCCGGAGCTGACCCGGCTGATGGACAACGTGGCGGTCTTCGTCGAGGACGAGCCCCCGGCCGACGGCCCCGAGCTGCTCGGGCTGTACGAGGGGACTCCGCTGACCGACCGGGGGGAGTGGTACGCGGGCGTGCTGCCGGACCGGATCACCGTCTACCGGGGGCCGACGCTGCGGATGTGCGACACCCGTGAGGACGTGGTCGCGGAGACCGAAGTGACGGTCGTTCATGAGATCGCGCACCACTTCGGGATCGACGACGAGCGGCTGCACGCGCTCGGCTACGGCTGAGGGCTGTCCCGTACGCGCCGTCCCGTACGCGCCGTCCCGTCGTTCGCCCGTAGGGCGGGCCCCGGGCGGCGGCACATATCGGGCGTGGCGTCCGGCCGGGTCTCCTGGGGCGGCGCGGGTCCGGACCCGGCCGGAAGGTGTGACCGGTGCGATCGGACGGGCCGGGTGCGTGTCCTCGGGCGGGGAGCGGGAGTTGGGCAGGGCGTCCGTGCCGCCGTCCCTGCGCTCCGGATCCGGAGGTCCCGCCGTGCGCCCGAGCCCCCTTCACCACTCGCCCCTTACGCCGACACCGTCCCCGTCGTCGTCCGCCACCCCTGACTCCTCGTCGCGCTCGCCGGCGAGCCGGATGTGCTCCCGGGCCGTCGCCGCGGCCGTGGTCGTCTCCGTGCTGGCGGCGTCGCTGGCCGGCTGTATGAGCGTGAGCGATCCGGAGAAACCGAGACCGTCCGGCAGCAGCGCGCGGCACGACGGGAAGGGCGGGCCGCCCGGCCCCGGCGGGGTGAGCGCGGACGGCCGTGGCGGCGGTCCGCGGCGGATGGGCCACAACGGCGCGGGGCGCCCGGCCGACGGCGACGACAAGGCGGAGGAGTCGTCGGGCAGTGCCGAGCCGTCGCCGTCCGAGCCCGGTACGCCGTCCCACCCGGTGCAGCCGTCGGGCCCGGAGCCCGGAACGGGCGCCCATGGCGGCGCCGACGGCCACGGCGGCCGTCCCGGTCATCCCAAGCCCCTGCCGTCCCACCCCGATCGCCCCGCCACCCCGCCGGCCTCGCCGCCCCCGCCCCCCACGGCCACCGCCCCGCCGACCCCACCGCCGAGCAGCGCCCCGCCGCCGACTTCCCAGGCCTCCGGGCCGTCCCCGGTCGCGCCGGTGTCGTCGTCGCAGTCGGACCTGTACGAGGAGGGGGCGTAGGGGGGGCATAGGGGCATAGGGGCATAGGGGGAGAGGGCAGGGCGGAAGAGGGGGGAAATAAGGGAGAAACGGGGGGAAGGGGTGTCGGGGGAGAGGTGCGGGGGGAGCCGGGGCGGGGCGATCGGTCTTGTCCGGGCAGGGGGTGGAAGGCGGGGCCGGAAGGTCATTTGCCATCCGGGGGGCGGAGTGCGTATGGTGGTAGATCGTTTGATCCCATTTGCCCGGCGCCAGAACAGAAGCGCGCCGCGTGGCGCGTTCTCTCCCTTGCCGTGGCTGACCGCATAGAGGCGGTCGTGTGAAACACACGGAGTTTGGGCGCGTGCCGAGACTCCGGAAGGTTTCGCATTTCGCATGTCCATTTCCACTGAGCAGTCCGTCATGCCCGCAATCGACGAGCAGACGGTTCCCGAGGTGACGGCGGCCGACGAGTCGCCCGAGACCGACGCGGCACCGGCCGACACCGACACCGACACCGACACCGCCACCTTCGCCGACCTCGGACTGCCCGAGGGCGTCGTCCGCAAGCTCGCGCAGAACGGCGTCACCACCCCCTTCCCGATCCAGGCCGCGACCATCCCGGACGCGCTGGCCGGCAAGGACATCCTCGGCCGTGGCCGCACCGGCTCCGGCAAGACGCTCTCCTTCGGTCTGCCGACCCTGGCCACGCTGGCCGGCGGCCACACCGAGAAGAAGAAGCCCCGCGCGGTCATCCTCACCCCGACCCGTGAGCTCGCGATGCAGGTCGCGGACGCCCTCCAGCCCTACGGCGACGTCCTCGGCCTGAAGATGAAGGTTGTCTGCGGCGGTACGTCCATGGGCAACCAGATCTACGCCCTGGAGCGCGGCGTCGACGTGCTCGTCGCCACCCCGGGCCGGCTGCGCGACATCATCAACCGTGGCGCCTGCTCCCTGGAGAACGTCCAGGTCGCCGTCCTCGACGAGGCCGACCAGATGTCCGACCTGGGCTTCCTGCCCGAGGTCACCGAGCTGCTCGACCAGATCCCCGGGGGCGGTCAGCGGATGCTGTTCTCCGCCACGATGGAGAACGAGATCGGCACGCTGGTCAAGCGCTACCTGACCAACCCGGTCAGCCACGAGGTCGACAGCGCCCAGGGCAATGTCACCACCATGACCCACCACGTCCTCGTCGTGAAGCCGAAGGACAAGGCGCCGGTCACCGCCGCCATCGCCGCCCGCAAGGGCCGCACCATCATCTTCGTCCGCACCCAGCTGGGCGCCGACCGCATCGCCGAGCAGCTCGTCGAGTCCGGCGTGAAGGCGGACGCGCTGCACGGCGGCATGACGCAGGGCGCCCGCACCCGGGTGCTCGCGGACTTCAAGGACGGCTACGTCAACGCGCTGGTCGCCACCGACGTCGCCGCCCGCGGTATCCACGTCGACGGCATCGACCTGGTCCTGAACGTCGACCCCGCTGGTGACCACAAGGACTACCTGCACCGCTCGGGCCGTACCGCCCGCGCCGGCCAGTCCGGCACCGTCGTCTCGCTGTCGCTGCCGCACCAGCGCCGGCAGATCTTCCGCCTGATGGAGGACGCGGGCGTGGACGCCTCGCGCCACATCGTCGGCGGCTCCGGCGCCTTCGACGAGGACGTCGCCCGGATCACCGGTGCGCGCTCGCTCACCGAGGTCCAGGCCGAGTCGGCCAACAACACCGCCAAGCAGGTCGAGCGCGAGGTGAACGAGCTCACCCGCGAGCTGGAGCGGCTGCAGCGCCGCGCCGCCGAGCTGCGCGAGGAGGCCGACCGGCTGACCGCCCGCGCCGCCCGTGAGCGTGGCGAGGACCCGGCCGAGGCGCTTGCCGCCGCCGCCGTGACCGCCGAGGCCGAGGCCGCCGCCGAGGCCGCCGTACCGGCCCAGGCCGGTGCTTCGGACGAGCGCCGCGACGACCGGGGCAACTTCGACCGCCGCGACCGTCGCGATGACCGCTCCGGTGGCCGTTCCTTCGACCGTGACCGTCGTGATGACCGTTCGGGTGGCGGTTTCAACCGTGACCGTCGTGATGACCGCTCCGGTGGCGGTTTCAACCGTGACCGTCGTGACGACCGTTCGGGCGGTGGCTTCAACCGTGACCGTCGTGACGACCGTTCCGGTGGCGGCTTCAACCGTGACCGCCGTGACGACCGTTCGGGCGGCCGTTCTTTCGACCGTGACCGTCGCGATGACCGCTCCGGTGGCGGTGACCGTCCCTTCAACCGTGACCGTCGTGATGACCGTTCCGGTGGCGGTTTCAACCGTGACCGCAGTGACGACCGTTCCGGCGGTGGCTTCAACCGCGACCGCGGCGACCGTCCGAGCCGCCCGTTCAACCGTGACGACCGTTCCGGCGGCCGTCCGTCCTCCTCCGGTGGCTACCGCTCCGGTGGCGGCGACCGTCCCTTCAACCGTGACGACCGTTCCGGCGGCCGTCCGTCCTCCGGTGGCCACCGCACCGGCGGCGACCGTCCGTACGGCCGTCGTGACGACCACCGCGGCGCCACGACCGGCTCCTACGGCCGCCGTGACGACAAGCCGCGCTGGAAGCGCAACGGCTGATCACCCACGCTGATCCGCAGGGCCCGTACGCACTCAAGTGCCGTACGGGCCCTGTGTGTTGAGCAGGGAAGCCGCGCCCCGCGCGGCCTGCGGACGGGCCCTCGGGCACCCTGGCGGGCGGCCTGATCCTTAATGGCTTCGAGGTGTGGCACGTCCTCGGGCTATGCTGCTCGCTGCGGGCCATTAGCTCAATTGGCAGAGCAGTGGACTTTTAATCCATTGGTTCAGGGTTCGAGCCCCTGATGGCCCACCAAAGCGAAGGCCCCGCCGCCTGGAACGAAGCGTCCAGGCGGCGGGGCCGCTGCCTTTCTCGGGGGCCTTGAAGCGGGTCGTACCGGCCCGCTGCCGGCCCGGGAGTCAGGCGATCATGCGGTTCCCTGCGCCGGCGGAGTTCCCGGTGGCGGATCGGGGAGGTGTGGGCCCGGGGCCGGGGGCAACTTCGGGCTTCGGCTCCCGTGCCGTCCCTCTCCGGGTGGGGACAGGTGTGGATTGAGGAGGGGTACGGCAACCGGGTCCCCCACGGACCCAGTTGCCGTACCAGTCCCCTGTGCCGTTAGCGCTGGGTGGTGAGGGCCTTCGTCTTGTGGGCGTCGGCGTCCGCGATGACGACCGTGCCTGCCGCCGGGGTCACACCCTTGCCCTTGGCCGGGATGGTGCCTTCCACGGGCTTCGCCTGGCCGGCCTTGACGTCGGCCGGGATCCTGCTTTCCACGGACTTCGCCTGGTGGACCTTGATGTGGCACTCGCCGCCGGGCTTGGTGGGCTGCACGGGCCCGGTCTTCGCCTTCGCCTTGTGGGTGTGGGTGTGGGTGTGGGCGTCGGCGATGACGATGGTGACCGTCTTGCAGGGCACGGTCTTGTCGTCGGCCGGGATCCCGCCTTCAGCCGGCTTGGCCTGCTTGGCCTGCTTGGCCTGGCTGGTCACGGCGCCGGAGGCACTGCCATGGGCGGTAGCGGAAGCCGAGGCGGGGAGGGCGATCCCCAGGGCCAGGGCGCCGGCGGCCAGGGCGCCCAGGGCAGCGCGACGCCGCTTGGTGAGGGTGGTTCGGGACGCAGCCTGCGTGGTGTTCATGGACTTCTCCTCCAACGGTGAGGACGGACCGTTGATCCGTCGCTGCACCCACCGTGGCGGGCCGGTGCTGAGTCCTCGCTGAAGAGCTGAGGCCCCCCTGAAGGCCGCCCGCGCCCACCCCCGCGGGCCTCGGCCTTCAGCAGGCCTTCAGCTCGACCGTGGCACTCTGGCGCCATGCGCATTCTGGCGGTGGAAGACGACCCCCGGCTCCGTGAGTTGCTCAAGGAGGGGCTGGAGGAGGAGGGCTTCCGCGTCGACACGGCCGGTGACGGGCCGAGCGGACTGGCCCGAGCCCAGCGCGGCGGCTATGCCGCGATCGTGCTGGATGTGATGCTCCCCGGCCTGTCCGGCTACCGGGTCTGCGCCCGGCTGCGTGAAGGCGGCGACTGGACGCCCATCTTGATGCTGACCGCGAAGGACGGCGAGTACGACGAGGCCGATGGGCTCGACGTCGGAGCGGATGACTACCTGACCAAGCCGTTCTCCTATGTCGTCCTGATCGCACGGCTGCGCGCCCTGGTCCGGCGGGGCGGTCTGGAGCGGCCGGAGGTGCTGGAGTTGGGTGACCTGCGACTGGAACCGGCCGCACTGGCCTGCCACCGTGGGGGTAAGGACGTCACCCTCACGGTCAAGGAGTTCGCGGTACTCGAATACCTCGCCCGCCGGGCGGGACAGGTGGTCTCCAAGACCGAGATCGTGCAGAGCGTGTGGGACACCGCCTACGACGGCGGTGCCAATCTTGTCGAGGTCTACATCAGAAGCCTGCGCAGGAAGATCGATGTGCCCTACGGCCGTCGCGCGATCCGCACGATGCGGGGCGCGGGATATCTACTCGCCCGTGACGGAGGGTGAGCGCGTATGAGTCTCCTACCTGGGATGAGCGTCCGCGGCAAAGCGGTGCTGGCAGCCGCCGGCACCGTGGGCGTCGCCCTCGCGGTGTGCATGCTGGCCCTGGTGCTCGCCCTCCAGCACAACCTCCGCGACAGCGCCCGAGCGGACGCCCAGAAGACCGCCGCCGATGTCAGGGTTCAGCTGGCCGCCGGCAAGACCCACGTGTCCGACACTGTTGCCGCGGCGCCCGAAAACGTCACGATCCGGGACTCGGAGGGTCGCATCATCCGTCCCGCGCCCCTGGATGCGGCGAAGGCCCCCGAGGACGACAGCAGCACCCCCGGCGACACCACTGTCAACGGCACCCACGCCACCGCGAGAGCGGCCACCGGCTACACCGTGGACGTGGCACCCTCGAACACCGCACTCGACAACGCAACCGGCTTCCTCCTGCGGGTCGTCGCCCCCGCCGCCGCCGGTCTGGTGCTTTTCGTCGCGGCACTCACCTGGCTACTGGTCGGCCGCGCCCTGCGCCCGGTCGCGGCGATCCGCCAGGAAGTCACCGAGATCACCGAACGCGATCTCCACCGGCGCGTCCCCGTTCCCAGGGCACGTGACGAGATTTCCCGGCTCGCGCGGACCATGAACGCCACGCTGGACCGTCTCCAGCGCGCCATGACCCAGCAGCGCCAGTTCGTCGCGGACGCCTCGCACGAACTGCGCAGCCCGATCGCAGCGGTGCGCGCCCAACTCGAACTCGCCCTGGCCCGCCCCTCGCGGACGGACTGGCCGACCGCCGTGCACAAGGCTCTCCAGGACACCGAACGGCTCCAAGCCGTGGCCGCCGACCTGCTCCTGCTCGCCCGCCTCGATGCGGACGAAGCACCCCCGACGTCTCCCGTGGACCTGGCGGCGCTGACGACCGAGGAGGCCCGACGCCACCCCGGCACACTTCTCGCCCCGGACGGCGACGGGGCGGGTGACGGCGCGGGCGCGGGCGACGGCACGGGCGAGGGCGCGGGCGAGGGCGCGGGCGACGGCACGGTGGCCGCCGTCGTGACAGGTAGCCGCGTCCAGCTGTCCCGGCTGCTCACCAACCTCACCGACAACGCCCGCAGACACGCACACCACACCGTCTCGCTCACCGTGAAGGCCGACGAGCACTCGGTGGAGATGACCGTGGACGACGACGGCCCCGGCATCCCCGAACCCGACCGTGAGCGGGTCTTCGAACGCTTCACCCGCCTCGACCGCGCCCGCGCCCGCCACGACGGCGGCACCGGCCTCGGCCTCGCTATCGCCAGAGAAATCGCCCACGCCCACCGCGGCACCCTCACCGCCCACCCCAGCCCCCTCGGCGGCGCACGCATGCTGCTGCGGCTGCCCCGCCACCGGGACACCGGTATGGAGAGCAAGCCGGCCGGGCCATCAGCCGTCAGCCGTCCGCCGTCAGCTGTCCGTCGTGCGTGAGCGATGCGTGAGCGACGCGTGAGCGATGCGGGCCGCCGGGGCGGGGGCGGCTCCCAAGTGGCCCCGGGGGAAGCGATCTTGTGCGGCGGGCGGTGGGCGGCGGGCGGCCCGTGACCCGTCCGGCCCCCGATGATTCGCCGCCCGGCGCCGTAGCGGAAACCCTGGGGACGTCGACGCGGCCGCCACCACGGTGCTCGTACGGACGGGCGGGAGTGGGAAGAGGCCGGTGCGGATGCTCCAAGACGAAGCGCCCTCCAAGGACGACGGGGAGCGGCGGGTGCGCCACGGCCGGCCGGTCCCCTCCGGCCGGGCTCCGGTGCGCGGGCTCCCCGCCCTGCTGATCGTCGCCGGCCTCGCCTTCGGCATCCTGACGCCGGCCGGCTACACCGCCACCCCCTTCTTCTGCGCCGCCCCGCTGATCGCCGCGTCGCTCTCCTCCTTGCGCACCACCGCCCTCACGGCCCTGGCCGCCGTACTCGGCGAGATCTGGGCCGTCCTCTACCGGGGAGTCGCGCCGGACCTCATCGCGTCCGTGACGGAGATCGCCATGGTCGCCCTCGTCTGTCTGCTGGCCCTCGGCCTCAACCGGGTCGCCAGGATCAGCGATGCCCACCTGGCCTCCGTACGGGACATCTCGGAGGCCGCCCAGCGCGCCGTACTGCCCACGCCGCCCGGACAGCTCGCCGGCCTCGCCATCGCCGCCCGCTATGTGGGCGCGCGGGCGGATGCCCGGATCGGCGGCGACCTCTATGCGGTGCAGGACACCCCGCACGGCGTACGGCTGATCGTCGGCGACGTACGGGGCAAGGGGCTGGAGGCGGTGGAGGCCGCGGTGATCGTCATCGGCGCTTTCCGTGAGGCGGCGGAACAGGAGACGACCCTGGAGGCGGTGGCGGGCCGGCTGGAGCGGGCGCTGCAACGGGAGGGCGGACGGCGTGCGGGGCTCGATCAGTTCGAGGGGTTCACCACTGCCGTCCTGGCCGAGATCCCCGCCAACGGGCAGTCCGTACTGCGCGTCCTCAACCGGGGCCACCCGTCCCCGCTGCTGCTCACCCCGGACGGTGGTCTGTGCGAGCTGGTGCCCGCGGCGCCCGCGCTGCCCCTGGGGATGAGCGAGGTGGCGAGCTGGCCGGACCGGTCGGACGAGACGTTCTTCCCGGCCGGCGCCCTGCTGCTGTTCTTCACCGACGGTGTGACCGAGGCCCGGGACCTGCTGGGCCGCTTCTACAACCCGTCGAGCAGACTGCGCGGCTGCCGCTTCGCGGGCCCGGACGCCCTCCTGGACACCCTCACCGAAGACGTCGCACGGCATACGGGCGGTGCCCCGGCCGACGATATGGCCCTGCTGGCGGTGCAGCGGCCGATGGGGGCGTAAGCGGCCGATGGGGGCGTAAGCGGCTGATGGGGCGTAAGCGGCCGATGGGAGCGTAGGGGCGGGCGGAGAGGAGGGCGGAGGGCCGCAGGGGGCCGGGGGGCGTGCGGGGCGTCCGCGCAGCCCCGGGACGCGCCCTCAGCTCCTGGACGCGCCCTCAGCCCCCGGACGCGCCCTCAGCGCCTGGGCACGGCCGCCGCTCCCGGACGCGCCCTTTCCGCGGCCGGACGCGCCCTCCGCAGCCGGACGCGCCCTCAGTTCGCGGACATGCCCCCGGCGCCCGGCAGCCGGTGCAGGCTCTCGCCGTGCGGACCGGTGAGCGCGACCGGGCGCTCGTCCAGTGCGAGGGTCAGCAGCGTGTCATCGGGGTGCGGTGAGCGGTGCGCCGGCGGGGTGATCCAGGGCAGGACGGAGTGGTGCTCGTGGGAGATCCAGTGCCCGCCGCCGGGCCGTCCGCGCAGCAGCGACCGGACGAGCTGTGCGAACTCCTCGCGTCGGGCGGGCGGGAGGTGGTCCAGCGCGGCGCTGTGGAAGATCACCAACGGCGCCTCGGGCGGCGCCTCGGCGGCGAGCGCGGGCAGTTCGTCGACCAGATCGCCGCGCACCATCCGCGGCCGCGGCGCCGGCCGCACCGCGTCGACGGTCGCGGACAGCCGCGCCGCCCGCTCCTCATCGCCCGGCCGGACGAGCGCCTGCAGCCAGCGCAGATCGTCCGGTTCGGCCACCGGGTCGAGCGGATCGAGGCCGATACCGCCCCGCCAGACGATGCGCGGCAGCCGGTCGGGCAGCTCGTCGGCCGCCCATTCCGTACGGCACCCCAACACCAGCGGATTGCCCGGTTCCCCCACCTCGGCCCGGAGGGTGTCCGGCTGTGGGGCATCCTCCCGGAGGGGGTCTGGCTGTGGGGTATCGCCCCGGAGGGTGTCTCCCTGTGGGGTATCGCCGCGTGGGGTATCGCCCCGGAGGGCGCCCCCGCCCGCCGCGGCGTCATTCTCGTACCGGTGGTGCCGGTCGTACCGGTCGTACCGGTAGCGATAGCGGTCGGGATGCAGACACAGTCCTGCCGACGTGCCGACCTCCAGCAGCGCCAGGGGCTGCGGCAGGCGGGCGAGCAGCGGCAGCAGCGCGGCACAGCGGCCCGGCTCGTCGGTCCGGGCGGAGCGCTGCATGATCACCGCGCGCACCTCGTCCCAGTGCCGGATCGTCCACTCGCGCCAGCGCCCGTACGCCATCTCTCCGCGCGGGCCCAGCTCGGCGTGCGGGCCGTCGAGATAGCGGACGGCGGCGAGCAGGAGGTCCGGCTGCTGTTTGCCGCCGGCCGGCAGCGATCCCGACAGCAGATCGCAGAGCTCCGGGTCCTGGCCGATCCGCGCGCTCAGCTCCGCGTGCGCCCCGGACCGCCCCCGCGCCTGATGCCAGGAGAACTCCCGGTACCGCTCCGCCACTCCCCATGCGCCGGTGGCAGCGCTCTCGACGTTCCCGGTGTGCCCGGTGTGCCCGGTGTGCCCGGTGTTCCCGACGTTGACGACCATGATCCGACGTTACTGCTCTCACGCTCCGTGACGGAGGGGCGCCCCTCCGCATAACAACTGACGCACAATCAACGGGAGATCGTTTAGAGCCGCACGGTCAACTCGCCCGGTTTGTAGCTGTGTTGGCCGAAAAAGTCCACGCCGAAGCTCCCGCGGAGCCCATATGGATTCACGCGAAGGCTTGGAATTCGGATGCGATCTCTATTACTGTCCGATAACGCAGCGCGGTCGTCCCAGCCGTCGCAAGAGGCGGCACCGCGCGCCGACGCCGAATCCCGCACGCGCTTTTCACGCACCTCCAGCACCTCGAACTGCACCAAGGGAACCGGGGAACCACTTCCTTGGGGTGAATCGGACGCTCCCCGCCAGCGGGCGCCCGTAGGAGACCTTCCTGCTCCGAACCCGTCAGCTAACCCGGTAGGCGAGAAGGAAGGAAAGGAGAGCGCCCCCGTGGCGTCCAACAGGCCTGCCCCCGAGGGTCCGTCCGCCTACGACCTCGATGACCGAGGTGCCTTCCAGGGCCCCGGTGATGCGGACAGCAACAACGACGGACCGTGGGAGGAATGGAATCCCACCGAGGATTCCCCCCGCTCGGTCCGTGGCAAGCACCGGGTGGCCAAGCAGCGCGGCGGCGGACTCGCCCGCGGCGGCACGGTCCTGGGCGTCGGCGTCATCGCGGCGGTCGGAGCCGGCGGCATGGCCACGGCCGAGGGCCGCCCGCCGGTCCCGATCTCGATGCCCGACGTCGGCGCGATGGCCGATGACCTCGCCGACAACCTGCCGGACGCCACCTCCGTCCCCGGCATCGGGGACCTCATATCCGACCCGGGCGCGGACTCCACTGCGGCCGACGGTGCCGGCTCCGCCTCCACCACGGACGATGCGGCGCAGGACGCCTCCGGGCCGCTCACCCGGGCCACCCGGACGGGCACGGACTCGGGGCTCGGCGAGGCGCTGCGCAGCCGCATCCTCCAGCAGGCCGACGCGCAGCAGGGCGCCGCCGATCAGGAGGCCCGGGAGACCGCCGAACACACCGCATTCCAGAAGGCCGAGAGCGAAGCCGCCACGCACCAGAAGTCGGCCGAAAAGGCCGCAGCAGCCAAGAAGGCGGCCGAGATGGAGGTCAAGCACGAGGCCGAAGAAGCGGCCCGTCAGAAGGCGGAGGCCGCACGCCTCGCCAAGTTGGCGAAGAACTTCATCACCCCGGTCTCCTCGTACACCCTCACCGCGAGCTTCGGCCAGTCCGGTGACCGCTGGGCGGCGGACCACACCGGACAGGATTTCGCGGCGCCGACCGGCACCCCCGTCAAGGCGGTGCACTCCGGCACCATCACCCAGGCCGGCTGGGCCGGCTCGTACGGCTACCGCATCGTCCTCACCCTCGACGACGGCACCGAGCTCTGGTTCTGCCATCTGTCCTCGATGGTGAAGACCTCCGGCAAGGTCGGCACGGGCGACGTCATCGGCCGCGTCGGCGCCACCGGCAACGTCACCGGTCCGCACCTCCATCTGGAGGTACGCCCCGACGCCGGCGACCCGATAGACCCCATGCCGTGGCTACGCGATCACGGCCTGCACGTGTGACACCGCTGAGGAGGCGGCGGACGGGGGCCGGGGGTCGAGGGCCGGGGGTCGGGGGTGTAAGCGGAAGGAATACTTCCGCTCCCCCCGACGCTGTAGTAACGCATGGCCACGACACAAAACCCCCGAAACAGTCGTTCCCTCGGTTCGCTCTCCGTCTCCCCGCTGTCCCTCGGTGGCAATGTCTTCGGCTGGACGGCCGACGAGGCTCAATCGTTCGCCGTGCTGGACGCTTACGTGGCGGGCGGTGGCAACTTCATCGACACCGCCGACGCCTACTCGGCGTGGGTCCCCGGCAACAAGGGCGGCGAATCCGAAACCGTCCTCGGCAACTGGCTGTCCTCCCGCGGTAATCGCTCCGATGTCGTCATCGCCACCAAGGTCGGCTCCCACCCCAACTACAAGGGCCTGTCCGCCGCCACCATCAAGTCCGCGGTCGATGCATCCCTCACTCGTCTGCGCACCGACTACATCGACCTCTACTACACCCACTACGACGACGAATCGGTCGAGGTCGGGGAGTTCCTCACCGCCCTCGACGACCTCGTCCGGGCCGGCAAGGTCCGCGAGATCGCCGCGTCCAACATCTCGGCGGAACGCCTGGAAGAGTCCCTGGCCTTCTCCGCCCGCGAGGGCCTGGCCCGCTATGTCGCCCTCCAGCCCCACTACAACCTGGTCTCCCGCGACACCTACGAGGGCGAACTCGCCGATGTGGCCGCCCGCCACGGCCTTGCCGCGGTCCCGTACTTCGCCCTCGCCGCCGGCTTCCTGACCGGTAAGTACCGCCCGGGAGCCACCGTTGACAGCGCCCGCTCCGGACGCGCGCTCAAGTACGTGGACACCGACCGCGGTCAGCGCGTCCTCCGGGCCCTCGACACCGTCGCCGCCGCCCACGGGGCCGAGATGGCCACCGTCGCCCTCGCCTGGCTCGCCGCCCGGCCCACCGTCGCGGCCCCCATCGCCAGCGCCCGCACGGTGTCCCAGCTGCCGGCGCTGCTTGCGGTGGCTGACCTGACGCTCAGCGACGCCGAATTGACCCTCCTCACGGAGGCGTCGGCCTGATCCACCGCACCGCCCGGGTACGCCTACGGGCCGGGGCAACCAGCGCCCGGCCCGTAGTTGCGCCGCGCCGCCTCACGCCCGGCGGTCCACCGCCACCCACGAAGCGAGCGCCACCCCACCCGCCACCGCGAACACCGAAGGCCAGGCCCCGATCTTCTTGGCCAACGGATGCGACCCGGCAAACGCAGCCACGTACGCCCCACTGAGCGCCACCGCCGTCGCGTTCCCCGCCTTCTGCCGCCACCCCTTGGCCGCCACGGCCCCGGCGGCGGCCAGCGCCACACCACCGAGCGGCCGCTTCTTGGTCCAGCGGGCGGTGGCGTAGCCGCCGACGAGCCCACCTGCGGCCACCACTGCCGTAGGAACCCCAGCCATCACGCACACCCTTCTACAAACAACGACACTTCTCATCTTTCGACCCTACGTCGCACCATCGGCGTCAGATTCGTGTGTCACAGCATCGTGGACTCGGCAAGCACAGTAACGAGTTGAGCCTGAACACGTACTCTGGCAGTGACGTTGCGTGTACAGAGAGGGGTCGAACGTGTCACCTGGCGCTACTCCGGAACTGTCTAACGAGCCGATTGCGTTCGGTCAGCGGATGCAGGTTCTCCGTCTTCGTCGCGGCATGAGCCGGACGGTTCTAGCCGGCCTGCTGGACAAGTCCCCCAGCTGGGTAAAACAAGTTGAGGGGGGACGGCTCCAGATGCCCAAACTCCCCGTGGTCCTGCGGATTGCTGAGGCTCTCCGCGTGCCGAGTCTTTCTGATCTTGTTGGCGATCAAGCAACGGCAATCTCGCTCTTCGCTGGTCCCGGCCATGCCCGCCTCCCACAGGTGCGGGACGCCATCAATGAGTATCCGCTGACGACTTTGCGCCAGGCCCCTTCCGCCGCGCATCTGAAGAACCGCATTGCCCATGCGTGGCAGGCGCGACACTCTGCCCCTCATCACCGTGACGTGATCGGCGAACTGCTCCCTCATCTCATTCGCGATGCTCAAGCCTTCTTGGCTCAAGCGGAGTCGGGAACGGAACGGAGGGCTGCACAGTCTGTGGTGTCCGAGGTCTATAGCCTCAGCCAGTTCTTCCTTGCGTACCAATCTGACTCGTCGCTGTTGTGGCGGGTAGCGGAGCGCGGGTTGGTATCCGCTCAAGAATCCGAAGATCCACACACCATTGGTGTTGCGGCGTGGCTTGCCGCACAGGCGCATCGCGACAGTGGCCCCGCGCACTACGATGCCGCCGACGCCGTAAACCTTGCGACTCTCCGTTACCTGGAACGCTTCCTCTCAGAGGCGGACGATGACGTACTAGCCATCGCTGGGGCGCTGAACTTCGAGGCCGGATATACCGCTGCCCGGCGAGGAGACGCCGGAACTGCTTGGCGCTACTGGGACGCCGCACGGTCCATGTCAGAGCGACTTCCCGCGAACTATTTTCACCCCGTGACCTCGTTTTCTAGAGCGATCATGGGTGCACACGCAGTGACCGTAGCCGTGGAGCTGCACGCAGGTGGTGAAAGTGTCAGACAAGCCGCCGCTGCGGACGTGACGCGCATTCCGTCTCGCCCGCGGAGTGCTCGCCACCGCATTGAAGAGGCGCGTGGGTACCACCTCGACGGCCAGGCTGAGACTGCTCTGGCAGTTCTGGACAAGGCCTACCAGGCCGCACCCGAAACCATCCGCTACAACGGATATGCGCGGCGGATCGTTTTGGAAGAGACCGAGTCGAGGAGTCCGGCGCAGCGCCGACGTGCGAGTGAACTCGCAGTGAAGATCGGTGCGTTGCTCGCATGAGTAAGGGGGCACAAACTGTGCCCCTGATGTTCTCCGCGTGGCCCTACGGTCAGATTGGACTGACTGACGAGGACCCCCGCGACCGCTCTACACGGCCCGGGGGCATGGCCAACCTGAGAGAGCAGGTCAACGTGGTGCACGGTGTCGCCCGAATCTTCGAGGCCGTTCTGCAGGCCCTGTTACCTACATCGGGCCGGCATAGGCCAGGAGCCGACCCCACACATATCGCGAGCCGCACAGCTTCGCCCATCACCGAGCCGCGAAGGCACACACCTGACCTTCCGCTGTGCGGAGAGGACACCCTGGTCCGGCCGTACGTGCTCGCACAGGTGCGAGAGGAGGGGCATCGACTCCCACCGCAGTGCCGACGACGGGGCGTCATGCTAGTTGCCCGCGGCTTGGACATCCGCTCCGAAACGATGTGTGGCATGAGGAGGGGGGCCTGATGATTGCCCAGCAGCCTCTGCGCCTGCTTCCCTGGCCGAACGCAGCAGGCCAACCGTGCTACCTGTCCACAGATGGGACGGGCTATTTGTCGCGCCTCGCTGACGAGATGGAGCAGATGCAGCTCGACATGGGAATCGATCTTCTCGACTTTGCGCGCGAACTCCTCGATGACAGCAAGGTTGCTCCTCATGAACTTCGATTCCTTGCATACCGGTTGATGGAGTCGCTCCGTGATGCCCTACGTGTCGCTGAGAGCCGCGGCGACCGGATTCCCGTACGGGGCGACGGTGAGCCAGTGGAGGCAGAGACAGCGAACCGGAGCTGAGTAGTGCGCGTGGCCTGTGTGACTGCTGAGCCTGTGGAGGCCTGAGCGTCTAGCCCATGCCGATAGACAGCCCTCCAGGGGGTGTGGTGCTGACCACACCCCCTGGAGGCATGCGTCGTGGGAGGCGACGGGTTGGCAAGATTCGTCTATGGCGAAGGCGCGGTCATCCAACCCAGTCCGTTTTGGCCCTCCTCAGGACGTTGAGGAGGGCCAGTGGTTCGCGGGACATGCGGAGTTGCACGCAGCCGGTGTGCATCGTGCGTATGGACAGGGCATCTCTGGCACCGCTCGCGGGGGTGTCGATTCCATCGTTCTCTCTGGTGGATATATCGACGACGAGTACGGTGAGCGGGAGATCATTTACACGGGTGAGGGTGGTCGTGACAGGGAGTCTGGCCGCCTCTACGCAGATCAGACCTTGGCGGCACCCGGTAACGCTGGCCTGTTGCTCAACGAAGGACTTGGTCACCCGGTCCGTGTGGTGCGCGGCTTGAAAATCCGGGGAAATACGCGGCGCCGTGCGACCGGGGGATACGAGTACTGCGGGCTCTTTCGTGTCGCGGAACACTGGACGACGGTCGGGAAGGAAGGTTTCCGCATCTGTCAGTTCAGACTGCTCAAGTTGGAGCCGGGCGAGACCGCGAGTCCGCATCCCGTCTCTCCGGGTGGGAGTGAAGACACCACCATGGAAGAGCAGTTGCGTCGCATCGTCGCTTATGAGCGGCTGATTCGTGACACTAAAGTTGTCCGGAAAGTGAAAGAGATCTACGACAACACGTGTCAGATCTGCAACTGCCGACTGGTGGTGTCACCTGGCGGCGAGGCGTATAGCGAAGCGGCTCATATCCATGCGCTGGGGAAACCCCACGGCGGTCCGGATGAGTTGTGGAATGTTCTATGCCTCTGTGCGAACTGTCATGCACTCTTTGATCGAGGAGCGCTTCAGCTCAGCGATAATTTCGATGTGTTTGATGGGCTGACGCAGCGATTCGTAGGGGCCCTGAATATGGCCAAGGAGCACCAGATCAAAGTGGCCTGTGTGCGTCAGCATCGAGCGCGCTGGGCTGGCCGCTTCGCTGAGTGAGATGCGCGCCGAGTCACAGGGGTAAGTACCGGTAGAGAGGGCGAGCGCGCACGCGTACCCGGTAGTCGACGCTTGTCCTGATGTGTCAGGTATGTGCTGTGTGCGAAGTGGATCCGGGTCGGGGCGTATCGATCGGGACATTCAATATAATAGATGTTCGAAGTTGATCGATCTCAAGTACCTTTTCGATCATGGGTATACGCGACCTCCTCCTCGATGTGGCCACCAAGTTCGATACCACCCTCACCACCACCAGTGGGAATCCTGGCCAGGGGGTGCTCAAGGCCGCTGGTGAGCGACTGGTAGATGCTCTGCCGTACGGGATGAAGGCGACAGGGCGCGGTGGACAAGGGGGAGCTGCTGCAACGCCATGGATCCGTATCTTCGATCCGTCCGCCGGAGGGTCAGGTACCGACGGTCTCTACCTCGCTTACATCTTCTCGGCGGACCTCTCGTCGGTGACGCTCACGCTGCAGCAAGGTGTCACGTCGGTTCGTCAACAGTTGGGTACGCAAGGGAAGAAGCTCCGCACTCACTTGGAGTTCAGGGCGCAGGCCCTCCTGGCCGAGCTTCCGCATGATCTTGTCGAGGCCTGGGGGGATCGCCCGCAGCTGAAGCACCACGAGTGGCGGCCTCGTGCTTACGAGGCAAGCAGCGTGGCGGCCCGCTGTTATGACGTCGGTGCCCTTCCCAGTGAAGGCGACCTCTGCGCCGACCTCGGCAACATGGCCATGATCTTGAAGGCTGCGCTTGCCGCAGAGTCGCAGATCCGGGTCGTCAATGCTGCTGATGGACCGGCTGCCGAGTACATCGCCCAGGCGCACGACAGCTACCACGGGTTGGAAGGATTTCAGCCCAAGACGGGAGACGACTATGTCGTCCAGATCGCTGCCCGCGAGCAGAAGCGGAAGCAAGTACATGAAGGACTGATTCGGCGCTTCGGCCCGTACATTCACGACCGTGGCTTCACTCCCATCACCAAGCAGGTGCACCCGCGCGATCTCGTATTGCGGGCCCGTGACACAGAGTGGCTGGTGGAAGCCAAGGCAGTGAAGAAAGGAAACTCCACCCAGGCCGTTCGCGAGGCAGTTGGACAGCTGCTGGAGTACCGCTACTTCTGTTATGGGCACAAGGGGGCGGCGAAGCCCCATCTCCTCGGTCTCTTCTCCGAGAGCATCGGCGTCTATGCCGACTACCTGGAGGACCATGGAATCGGTGCGATCTGGCGTACCGCCGATGGGTGGGCGGGATCTGCTTCAGCGGTCGAGTGGGGGATGGCCGATGCTCTCTAGCTTGTTGGCCTCAGAGGTCAGGCCCGTACAGCCCTGAGCAGTCATGGCTCGTGCGTGCCGTTCTCGGCAGTCTTACGGCTGCCCCCTGGCCACCCAAGCATCCACCAACGCCGCCCGTCCCCACTCCTGGTAATGCCGCAAATGCTCCAGCAAATGCTGTTCCCGGTGTACGAAGTCGGGGGTGGGGCCCAGGAGGCATGCCCGTCGTCGGTGGAAGGAGAGGGCGGTGGCGATGGTGGCGTATTCGGTGACGGCTCGGGCGGCGGCGGGGCCCTGGGTGTCGTGGGCGATGTCGCGGGCCAGGGCGCGGGTTTTGAGGGAGGAGAGGGCGGCGGGTTCGGTGGGGGTGAGCCAGCCGGCGGTGATGTAGGGGGCGAGGTAGCCGCGCAGGGAGAGCAGTTCTTGGTTGCGGGCCCAGATGGCCAGCCAGGTGAGGGCGAGGAGGACGGGGACCATGAAGAGGCCGTAGACGATGAGGAAGCCGGGGTCGCCGAGGGAGGACGCGCCGTTCCAGATGGCGTGCAGGAGGACCGAGGTGAGCAGGCCCAGGAGGGCGAGTGCGATGCGGGCGGCGCGGCGGCGGGGGTAGCGGGTGGCGGCGATGCCGAATGCGAGGCCGGTGAGGATCGTGAAGAGCGGGTGGGCGAAGGGGGAGACGATGATGCGGAGGAAGAAGGTGCCCGCGGTGAGCGAGTCCAGGCCGGAGTGGCCCATGGACTGGTCCTCACCGAAGGCGGCGCCCAGGTAGAGGACGTTCTCGGTGAAGGCGAACCCGGTGGCGGTGATGCCGGCGATGACGATGCCGTCCGTGATGCCGTCGAAGTCGCTCCGTCGGAAGCGGTAGAGGAGGAGTACGGCGGCGGCCTTGACCACCTCCTCGACGACGGGGGCGATCACCGTGGCGCCCCAGGCCTCGGCCTCGGAGGGCGACGCCGAGGCGATGTTGGCGGCCAGCCAGTCGGTCGCGAAGCCGTTGGCGAGGAGCGCGACCAGGGCCGCGGCACAGGCGCCCCAGGCGAAGGCGAATACGAGGTTGCGCCAGGGCTCGGGCGCGATGCGGTCGAGCCAGCAGAACGCCGCGACGAGGAGCGGTACCGGGAAGACGGCCAGGCCGAGGCCGACCAGGAAGCCCTCGGTGCCGGTCTCCTGGCGGACCAGGCCGATGATGATCACGCCGGAGAGTGCCAGCAGCGAGATCAGGGCGACGGCGCGGAGGGTTCTGCTGCGCCAGGGGGCCGTCCGGCGGTGGCGCGCGGCCGTGTGCTCGTGCGCAGGGGGTGTGTACGGGGAAGCGGCGGGCGCGGACGGCGGGTGCGGGGGCGGCTGGGACGGGTACACCCGTCGACCCTAACGAGCGGCGCTCGCCTTATGTGTCGCGGCGGCGGAAGAGCAGGTCATGGACGACATGCCCCTTGTCCAGGCCCTGGCCCTCGAACTTGGTGAGGGGGCGGAAGTCCGGGCGCGGCGCATAGCCAGGGTGGAGGTTCTCCAGCGCCGGCTCGGCGGAGAGGACCTCCAGCATCTGCTCGGCGTATGGTTCCCAGTCGGTCGCGCAGTGCACGAGGGCGCCGGGCGCGAGCCGGGTGGCCGCCAGGGCGATGAACTCCGGCTGGACGAGGCGGCGCTTGTGGTGGCGCTTCTTCGGCCAGGGGTCGGGGAAGTAGATGCGCAGGCCGGCGAGGGAGGCGGGGGCCAGCATCTCGCGCAGCAGGATGATCGCGTCACCGTTGGCCACCCGGATGTTGGACAGGCCGTTCCGCTCCGCGAGACCGAGCAGATTGCCCTGCCCGGGGGTGTGGACGTCGCAGCCGAGGATGCCGGTGGCCGGGTCGGCGGCGGCCATCTGTGCCGTGGCCTCGCCCATGCCGAAGCCGATCTCCAGGACGACCGGCAGCCCGTCGAAGAACGCATCGAGATCGATACGGGAGAGCCCGTCGATGTCCCGTCCCCAGGTGGGCCACAGGCGGCGCAGCGCATCGGCCTGGGTCGGCGAGACACGGCTGCGGCGCGGCTGGAAGGAGCGGATCCGACGCTCGTGATGCGAACCCGCGGGGTCGGCCGCGGGGCCGGTCCCGTCGGGGAACATGGGCTCGCCGCGGCGCGGGGCCGGGGTGGCAGGCCGGGCGGCCGTCGCGGCGACGGCTCCCGGAGCGTCTGGTTCCGCGGCGGCGGTGGCGGTGGCGGGGGTGGTGGGGTTCTCGGACACAGTGCGTCGATTCTACGGGGCGCAGGTTCGGGGGGCGGGGGTCCCGGGGCTCACCCGGGGCCTTCGCGGCACCGGCCGGGGCGGCCGGTGCGGAACCCTTCGAGACCTTTTGTCATGCCCGGCCCTGCCCCACGAGGCGCAGCACCCGTCGCGCCACCTCCCGCCCGATGGGCAGCGAAGCCGTGGCGGCGGGGGACGGGGCATTGAGGACGTGGATCATGCCGGGGGATTCGGCGAAGAGGAAATCGTCGACGAGGGTGCCGTCGGGGAGGACGGCCTGGGCGCGGACGCCGGCCGGCGACGGGAGCAGGTCCTCCTCGCGGGCGGCCGGGAGCAGGCGGCGGACCGCATCGGCGAAGGCGTGCCGGGACAGCGAGCGGTGCAGTTCGCCGGCGCCGTAGCGCCAGTGGCGGCGGGCTATCCGCCAGGAGCCGGGGTAGGTGAGGGTGCCGGCCAGCTCGGCGGGGCGGACGGTGCGCCAGTCGTAGCCCTCGCGGGCCAGGGCGGGGACGGCGTTCGGGCCGATGTGGACGGCGCCGTCGATGCCGCGGGTCAGATGCACGCCGAGGAAGGGGAAGGCCGGATCGGGGACCGGATAGACCAGGCCGCGGACGAGGGCGGCGCGCTCCGGGGCGAGGGTGAAGTACTCGCCGCGGAACGGGACGATCCGCATGCCCGGGGCGTCGCCGGCCAGCCGGGCGATCCGGTCGCACTGCAGACCGGCGCAGTTGACCAGGGCGCGGGCGCGGTGGACCGTGCCGTCGGCCGTACGGACCGCCACCCGGCCGGGGCGGCGGCCGATGGCGGTCACCTCGGAGCCGTACGCGATCCGGGCGCCGGCGTCCTCGGCGAGCCGGGCGAAGCGGCGGGCGACGGCGCCGAAGTCGCAGACGCCGGTCGTGCCGACATGGATGGCGGCCAGGCCGCGCACCTCGGGTTCGTACTCGGCTATCTGGGCGGGGCCCAGCTCGCGCACCGGCAGGCCGTGTTCCCGGCCGCGCTGGATCAGGCCGTGCAGCCGCGGCAGCTCGCTGCGGTCCGTGGCGACGATCAGCTTGCCGGTGACCTCGTGCGGGATGTCGTGCTCGGTGCAGAACTTCACCATTTCCGCCGAGCCCTGGAGGGCGAAGCGGGCCTTGAGCGAGCCGGGTGGGTAATAGATACCGCTGTGGATCACGCCGCTGTTGCGCCCGGTCTGATGGCGGGCCGGACCGGACTCCTTCTCCAGGACCACGACACGCGTGCCGGGCGCGGCACGCGTGAGCGCGTAGGCCGTAGAGAGTCCGACGATGCCGGCACCGATCACCAGCACATCGCAGTCGTACGCCGCCACTGCACCTCCCCAACCGCATGACCGCAGGCTCGCCCGTCGCCGCGGACCTGCGCATCATCGCCGACGACGTATCCCATCATGACGGCCGGCACTGACAATGCCGATCGGACAGCCCCGAGACGCCGACGCGGCGGTGTGCCGGCCGCCCCCGTACAGCCCGATCCCTAAGCCGGCGCCGCCAGCAGCGGCCTCGCCCGCTCCCGTAGCTCGACCACCCGGGGCTCGTCGCCGTACGGCTCCAGGCGGTGCAGCAGATCACGGACGTACTCGGTGGTGCGGGCGGAGGAGATCCGGCCGGCCACCTCGACCGCGCGGGTGCCCGCCGCGCAGGCCGCGTCCAGATTGCCGGACTCCAGTTCGGCGACCGCGGACACGACCAGGCGCAGACCGTGCGAGCGGACGAACTCCTCGGTGGGGCGGGACAGCGCCTGCTCGGTGAAGCGGCGGACCTGGCGCGGCAGCCGCAGATCGCGGTAACACTCGGCGGCGTCGGCCGCGAAGCGTTCGTACGAGTAGAAGTCCAGCCACGACGGGTCGGGATCGCCGCCGCGGGAGCGCTCCAGCCAGCCCTCGGAGGCCTTCAGCGCCACCTCGCAGGCGCGCGCCTCGCCGGCCTTGGCCTGTGCCCGCGCCTCCACCAGGCGGAAGAAGCTCATGGTGCGGGCGGTGGCGAGGCCGCGGTTGCGTTCCAGGGCGGCCTGGGCGAGGTCGACGCCCTCGTCGGCGAATCCGCGGTAGGTCGCCTGGAGGGACATCGAGGCGAGGACGTATCCGCCCAGGGGGACGTCGGCGGCCGCGCGGGCCAGCCGCAGCGCCTGGATGTAGTACCGCTGCGCGGCCTCCTGCTGGCCGGTGTCGAAGGCCATCCACCCCGCGAGCCGGGTGAGTTCGGAGGTCGCCCCGAAGAGCGCCCGTCCCACCTCGTCGCTGTACGAGGCGAGAAGCAACGGCGCCGCGTCCACCCGCAGGCACTCCGGGACCATGGAGGAACGCCAGTCCCCGCCGCCGTACTTGGAGTCCCAGCGGCGCGCGTCCTCGGCCGCCTCGCGCAGCTTGCTGACGTCGCTGTGGCCGACGTGCTGCGGAATCCCGCCGTCGCCGGCCGCCGCGGCGTCCTTGTCGCGCGCCTCGGCCGCCTCCCGGGCCACCGAACTGTCCGCCGGGGATATCAGCCAGCGCGAGGCGGGGGTGGCGTACGCGCTGACGGCGAAGGATCCGGCCAGGCTCTGCCAGATGCCGCCGCCGCCCGCCCGCCGTCCGGCCAGATCGAGACGGTACAGCTCGGTCGCGGAGCGCACCGCGGCGCCCACATCGCGGGGAAATGCCAGGCCCACCTCGGGTGCCGGGTCCGCGTCGGCCAGCCCGATCTCGTGCAGCGGGACCGGCCGGCCGAGTTTGCTGCCGATCGCGGACGCGATCAGATGGGGCGCGGCGCCCTGGGGCACCATGCCCTTGGAGACCCAGCGCGCCACCGACGTCTTGTCATAGCGAAGCGTCAGTCCGCGCTGCGCACCGAGGTCGTTGACCCGGCGTGCCAGTCCGGCATTGCTGATACCCGCGAGGGCGAGAACGGTGCCGAGCTTTTCGTTCGGCCCGCGTATATCCCTGGACATGCGCACCCCTCGACACAGCGACGGCCGCCCCGGTGCCCCGGGGCATGCGTCCACCCAGAGTAGTTCGCCGGATCCCGACCGTTAAGAGTCGGTATCCCGGATGGCGAGATTCGTGTTCAAACAGGGGTGCGGGAATTGGCATGTGCTCCGGGTACGTGTGCCCGTGCGCCCGTCCGTGCGCGCTGGCCGCCCGATATCGGGAGCGCTTCCATGTCTTCTGCGTGGGTCGGCCCGCTGCACTGGATCCAGTGGGCTGGGGGATACCGTCACCCCATTCCCCGCGGGTGACGGTCCGGTCCGGGGGGCGCAGCCCGTCTCCCGGACCGTCGCGCGGACCGGTCGCCGGCCGGTCGCGGCACCGGCCGACGCAGTGCCCGAATGCGTCAACCGGACTGTGCGGAACGTACTTTGGCTGAAAATCGACGGGTGATGATTTCACGCCGTCGCACGCTCGGGGGTCGCCCCGGGGGCCACACGGGGGGCCTCCCGGGGCCGGGGCTGCCGGGTGCCGGTGCCGGCACCGGGGCCGGCGCGAGGGCGTACCGCGGGCGGGCCCGCAGGCCGCCCCGACGGTGCTCCGCGCCTCGCCTGCTCCGCCGTTCACGACCCGCCCGGCGCGGCCCGGGACGCCCCCGAGGACCCGCCTGCGGCCCCTCGGTGGCCGCACGCGCCGCGAACCGCCCGTATACGGGCCCGCTCCGGCGCCTCTCCCGCGCCCCTGTCATGGCAGCATGGTCGCCACAACAGCCCGGTGACAGCCGGGCAACTCGCTGTACGGGGCGGCCGTTGGCCCCGGCGCACGGGGAATCGGGTGGAGGCGGCGATGCGCTGGTTGGTGGGGTGGAGCAGTGCCACCACGGGGCCGGCAGTCACGGGGCCGGCGGCCGGCGAGGAGAGCCGCGCGGTCCTCCCCGTGGGAGCCCAACTCCTGTGGGGCGACCCGGATCCCCTCTGGGCGGTCGGCGACTGGCGGCCGGACGAGGTCCGCGTCATACAGGCCGACCCCGAGACCCGGCTCGCGGTCTTCGGTGTCTGCGGCGCCACCAACGACCAACTACGGGTGGGCCTGTTCGCGGCCCGCGGGGGCGCACTGCGCCATCTCACCGCGTGGCCCGGCAGCTACACCGCCGTCGTCCAGGTAGGGCGACGGCTCACCGTCACCGGCGACCTGGCCGGCGCCCGCCCGGTCTTCCACACCCCCTGGGCCGGCGGCACCGCCTACGCCACCGCTGCCCTCCCGCTCGCCGACCTCGTCGAGGCCGGCCTCGACATCGGCCATCTGGCCGCGCTGCTGGCCTGCCCGGACGTCCCCGAGGCGCTCGGCGCCGGCACGCCGTACGAAGGGGTCCGCCGGATCCCGCCGGGACACGCCCTGGTGCTGCGCGGCGGCGCCAGCGACATCACCTCCTTCGAACCGACCGCCTCGCTCGCCGTCGCCGCGCCCCCACTCGCCCCTGAACAAGCCGTGGACGGCGTCCGCGACGCCCTGGTCGAAGCCGTCCGCGCCCGGCTGGCCGGCCCCCGGCACGCCCCCGCCCCGGACGGACCCGACGGCCTCGATCCCGGTCCGGTGCCCGGTATGGGGCCCGCGGAGCGGCGCGCGGCGCGCGGGGGACCGGCCCCCGGCATCGGCGCCGACCTCTCCGGAGGCAGCGCCTCCGGAACCCTCGCCCTCCTGGCCGCGGGTCTCCCCGGCCGGCCCGGAAGGCTGGGCGGTCACGGCGAACGCCTCCTGGCCGTCACCTTCAACGACCGTGCCACCAACGGCGGACAGGCCAACCGCGACGCCGAGTTGGAGCGCGCCCGCACCCTTGCCGACAACCCGCGGCTGCACCATGTCGTCGTCGCGGCCGGCGAAGAGGCCCTCCCGTACACGGACCTCGGCAGCGGCCCGCTCACGGACGAGCCGGGCCCCTCCCTCACCACCGCGGGCCGCCACCGCCGCCGGCTGCTGGCCGGCAGCGCGGACCACTTCGTCGGGCACGGCGCCCGCCAGGTCCTCGACGCCCACCCGGCCCGCCTCGCCGACCTCCTCATGGACCGGCGGGGACGCCATCTGTTGCGTCCGGTCACCGCGCTGGCCAAGGCGGACGGCGCCTCGGCACAGTCCGTCCTCGTCCCCTTCACCGTCTACCGTGCGGCCCGCAGGCTCGCCCGTACGCCGTACTCGGCGGGCATCGCCGATACGGCGCGGCGCCTCCTGGAGCGGCAGTTCGCCGACGAGCCGGTGGCCGGCGGGGCCGTGGACGCCTCGCTGGCCGCGCTCGCCTGGTGCCGGCCGGGGCCCGCGGCGCGCTGGCTCACGGGGGAGGCGCTGGCTGAAGTATCGGTTCGGCTCGGCGACTCGCTGCACCGCTCGCCCGCCGTGGGCCGCCCCGGGGAGCGGCGGGCCCGTGCCGCGCTGGCCCGCCAGGCCGCTGACCACCGCGTCTTCGAGCAGGCCGCCGAGGTCCGCGACCAGCGGCTGCACGCCCCGTTCCTCGACAACCAGGTGGTGCTCGCCTGCCGCGCCCTGCCGGACACCCTGCGGGTGCAGCCGGGCGCGCGGGCCGCCGTGCTGCGCTCCGTACTGGCCGGGGCCGGCGTACGGGATCTGCCGCCCGGCTGGGGTGCGACCTCGCACCTGAGCCATGCGGCAGCGGTACGGGCCGGGCTGCGCGGTGCCGTCGACGACCTGGTGCGGCTCTTCGACACACCGCTGCTGGCCGATGCGGGGCTGGTGGAGGCACGGGTGGTCCGCAAGGCACTGCGGTCGGCCGCGGAGGGGGCGGTGCTGCCGTTGGACGGACTGGCCGAGCTGGTCTCCACGGAGCTATGGCTGCGGCGGTTGGTGGCGCGGCGGGGGACGTGCTGGACGGGGGCGGGGGCGCCGCGCCAGAAGGCGGTCGCGGGGGGAGTGGTTCCCCGGGCGCGGCTGACTTGAGTCCGGTGCCGGTGCCGGTGCCGGTGCCGGTGCCGGGTGGCTGTGCCGGGTGTGTGCCGGTCCCGTGCTGGGTGTGCGTCCGTGTGGGGTGTCCGGGGCCGGCCGTGCGGGGCGCGGCCCCCGTCGGTGAGCGGCGGGTGTGGGCCTGCGGGGCGGCCGGCCGGTGACGGTGGAGACGTTGATCGACGAGGTGTGGGCGGTGGATGCGCCGCCGCAGGACGCGGTGGGTGCGTTGCAGG
>NZ_JBSHBP010000011.1:0-148430 GCF_053612065.1 Streptomyces sp. NPDC054765
GTGCGGGACGTAAAGCGCAGCAGTCCCGCACCCCACCACCTCCGGCCCACCACCGCCACCACGACGAAACACGCGCCGCGGCGGCAGTCCGCACAAACCACCCCTCCCCACCGAAGGCGGGGAGGGGTGTCCACGGCGGTGTCACCCGCCCACGTGGGAGGACAAGCCCCCGCCGCAGGCGGTTTTCAGCCCGTCAGCGACGCCAGATACGCATTCGCCTTGTCCGGGTCGAAGAAGAAGTTCTCGAAGTCGGACGGGTCGTTGAAGCCGTTGGCGAAGCGGTCGGCGATGGGCTGGAGCTGGCCGGCCGCGCCGATGATGTTGAGGACGTGCTCGGGCGGCGGGGCCAGCATCGCGTTCGTCCACTTGGTGACGTGCTGGGCGGTGTTCCAGTAGCGGTCGAAGGCGGTCTGCATCCAGTCCGCGTCGAAGGCCTGGTCACCGCGCTCGACGATGGAGGTCAGGTAGGAAGCGGCGCACTTGGCGGCCGAGTTGGAGCCCTGGCCGGTGATCGGGTCGTTGGCGACCACGACATCCGCGACACCGAGCACCAGACCGCCCGAGGGCAGCCGGCCGACGGGGGTGCGCACGGTGGGGGCGTAGCGTCCGGCCAGCGTGCCGTTGGCGTCGGTCAGTTCGACCTGGGCGGCGCGGGCGTACTCCCAGGGCAGGAATTTCTCCATCAGCTCCAGCGTGAGGGCGAGGTGCTCCTTCGGGTCCTTGACGCCCTGGAAGGCGTCCAGCGGACCGCCGGGTATGCCCTCCCAGAAGAGGATGTCGGCGCGGCCGGAGGTGGTGTAGGTCGGCATGACGAACAGCTCGCCGACGCCGGGCACCAGGTTGCAGCGCACCGCCTCGAAGTGGGGGTGCTCGGGGCGCGGGCCCATGCCGTGGACGTACGCGACGGCGAGCGCGCGCTGCGGAGCGTCGTACGGGGAGCGGGCGGCGTCCCGGCCGAACATGGACACCAGCTCGCCCTTGCCGGCCGAGACCATCGTCAGGTCGTAGCGGCTCGCGAAGAAGTCCAGGTCCGAGACGGCCGCGCCGTGGATGACGAGCTGGCCGCCGCGCTGGGCGAAGGTCTCCATCCAGCCGGCCATCTTCACCCGCTGGTCGACGGACTGGGCGTAGCCGTCGAGCTTGCCGACCCAGTCGATGGCGCGCTGCGACCCCTCGGGGGCCTCATGGCTGCCGGGGGCGGCGACCGAGACGCCGAGGCCCTCGATGCGCGGGGCCTGGCTCTCCCAGAAGTTGATCTGGAGGTCCCGCTCGTGCTGGAGCGCGGTGTCGAACATGCACTGCGTCGACATGACCCGGCCGGAGCGGATCTCGTCGGGGGTGCGGTTGGACATCAGGGTGACCTCATAGCCCTGGGACTGGAGTCCTAGGGCGAGCTGGAGACCGGACTGGCCGGCTCCCACGATGAGTATTTTCCGCATGGCGGCGCTCTTCTCTGCTACTGCTGGTGTTCGGGGGTGACGTGGGGGGTGAGGGGTGGCCCGTACGGGGCCGGGGGGGCACCGTACGGGGGCCGGTTACTCCGGTGTGGTCTCCAGGGCGTGGCCGACCAGCGCGAGCAGCGACTCGATCACCGGGGTCCGCTTCCGCGCGTCCATGATCACTACGGGCACGTGCGGCGGCACGGTCAGCGCATCGCGTACGTGCTCGGCGGCGTAGGCCTCGGTCCCCTCGAAGTGGTTGACCGCGACGACATACGGCAGGCCGCAGCTCTCGAAGTAGTCCAGCGCCGGGAAGCAGTCCTCCAGACGGCGGGTGTCTGCCAACACGATCGCCCCGATCGCACCACGCACCAGGTCGTCCCACATGAACCAGAAGCGCTGCTGTCCGGGCGTGCCGAACAGATACAGCACCAGCTCCTGGTCGAGGGTGATCCGCCCGAAGTCCATCGCCACCGTGGTCGTGGTCTTGTCCGGGGTGGAGGTCAGATCATCCGTCTCGGCGCTGGCCTGGGTCATCACCGCCTCGGTCTGGAGCGGGGTGATCTCCGAGACCGATCCGACGAAGGTGGTCTTGCCGACGCCGAAACCGCCCGCCACCACGATCTTGGTGGCGATCGGCGCCCGCGAACGGTCCGTCTGCCAGCTCTGCAGCCCCGCCTCGGCGGACGTGGCCGCCGGGTCGGCCCGGCCCACGGAACCGGCGGTCGCGGTCGGCCCGGCCGATATCGTGTCAGAGCCTGTGAAGTCCACTCAGCACCCTTTCGAGCAGCGCGCGGTCGGGCCGGCCGGAGCCGTGCCCGGTGCCGTAGACGCGAATCTTTCCCTGGTCGGCGAGGTCACTGAGCAGTACGCGGACCACACCCAGCGGCATCTTGAGAAGCGCGGAGATCTCCGCGACCGAGCGCATCCGGCGGCACAGCTCGACGATCGCGCGCATCTCCGGCATCACCCGGTCGCCCCAGCCGCCGGAGGTCAGCTCGCGCCGCTCCTCGGGCGCCTCCAGCGCGGCCACGAACGTCTCGACGAGCAGTACATGGCCGAATCGCGTCCGGCCGCCGGTGAGCGAGTACGGCCGCACGCGCGAGGGTTTCCTGTCCCCGCCGCGCACGGGGAGTTTGCGGGGGGTACTCATGCCGAAACCTCGCTTCGCCCGGCCTCGCATTCGCTCGGCCCGCACCTCTCCATGGCTCGCTCATTACGTTCGCTCACTGGGCGCTCTCCATCGACTTGCGCAATTCGCTGCGGAGTTCGGGGGTGAGGACATGGCCGGCCCGGCCGACGAACAGCGCCATGTGATAAGCGATGACGCTCATGTCGCAGTCCGGGGTGGCATGCACGCCGAGCAGCGAACCGTCGCTGATCGACATGACGAACAGGCTGCCCTCGTCCATCGTGACCATCGTCTGCTTGACCGCCCCGCCGTCCATCAGCTTCGCGGCACCGTTGGTGAGGCTGCCGAGCCCGGACACGATGGTGGCGAGGTCCGCGCTGGATCCCCTCGGGCCGTCAGTCCCGCCGGGCCGTGCCGCCTCCTCCGCCCGGTCCGGGTCGGAGGACAGCAGCAGCAGACCGTCGGAGGAGACCACCGCGACCGAGTGGATTCCTGGCACCTCGTCGACCAGGTTGGTCAGCAGCCAATGCAGATTTCTTGCCTGACTGGTCAGTCCTTGACCGTAAGCAGTGGGCGCTTGCGCCTTCAATCGCGTGCCTCCTCGACAACGTGGCTCTCTCCCGGGGCCCCCGCTCCGTCGGTGTCCGTCTGTGGGATGGTCAGCTCCGCTGTACGTTCCGCGATCTCGGCTTCGACCTCGCGTCGGCCGTCTCGCGCCCCCGCCTGAAATCCGCCGAGCCTGCGCCGCAGCGCCTCGGCGTTGGCCGCACCGCTCTTGCGCGGGGCGGTCGGCGCCTGCTGCTGCGCCACGACCTTGGGGGTGCGCTTGGGCAGCCCCATCGAGGTCTTCCGCCGCTCCCCCGCGGGCGGGGTGGCGGCAGTCTCCGGGCCGGCCGGTGTCCCGGCCGGGGACGCGCCGGCGGGTTCCGCGGCGGCGTCCGTGGGTGTGGTGTCCGTTTCGGGACGTGTGTGCTGGTCCGGGCCGATGGCGTACGGGTCGGACGAAGGCGCGGCGGCTGCGGCGGGCCCGTTGCCCCGGGCGGCGTGGCGGCCGCTCTCCGCGGCCGGGCGGATCTCGTCCTCGGGCCGGAGGTGCTCGCCGGTGCCGCTGGTGGTGGCGGCATAGGGGCCGGGCGACTGCGGGCCGTACGGGCTCGGTTCGGACGCGGCGTACGTGGTGGGGCCGGCCGGCTGCGCGTCGGCCGGTTCCGGTTCGGCCGCGACGCCGAGTCCGGCCGCGTCGATCGCGCGCTCGGCGGCGACGACGAACGGGTCGGCGACCGGCGCCGGGGAGCCGTCGTGGCCGGGGCCCGCGGCGCCGGGGCCGGCGGGCTGCCCGGCGGGCGCGGGGGTGTCGGGGGTGTCCGGGGACAGTGCCCGGCCGGTCTGCTGGGCCGGCGGCGCGGCGGCGCCCACCGCTGCCGGATCCCTCCGGGCCCCCCGGGCCGGCAGCGCGTTGGAGTTCGCCTCGGCGACCGAGCCGGGCAGCCCCGGGCTGTGCGTCACGTCCTGGTGCGCACCCGCCGGGGAGCCCGACGGCACAGGGCGGGTGGGCAGGATCGAGCCGGGCAGGACGATGACGGCGGTGACGCCGCCCTGCTTGGCGTCCCGCAGCTGGACCCGGACACCGTGCCGGGCGGCCAGCCGCACCACCACGTACAGCCCCAGGCCCAGCGCCTCGTCGACGGTCTCGGAGGACGAGGCGGCCTCGACGTCCATCAGCCGCTCGTTGAGCTCGGCCATCCGCTCCGAGGTCATCCCTATGCCCTCGTCCTGGACCGAGAGCATGACCTCACCGCTCTCCAGCAGCCAGCCGGACAGCTCGACATGGGCGTCCGGCGGCGAGAACGCGGTGGCGTTCTCCAGGAGTTCGGCGACCAGGTGGCTGATGTCGTCCGCGGCGAACCCGGCGACCTGGGAGTGCGGCGGCAGCGACTGGATGCGCACCCGCTCGTAGCGCTCGATCTCACTGATCGCGGCGCGCAGCACGTCCAGCAGCGGTACCGGCCCCGGGTGGTTGGTGGTGCCGTACTGTTCCGCGCCCGCCAGGACGAGGAGGTTCTCGCTGTTGCGGCGCATCCGCGCGGCGAAGTGGTCCAGCTTGAAGAGGGTTTCCAGCCGCTCCGGGTCCTGCTCGCTCTCCTCCAGGGACTCGATGACGCCGAGCTGGCGCTCCACGAGGCCGAGGGTGCGCATCGAGAGGTTGACGAACCGGCCGTGCACACCCGCGTGCAGGGCCGCCAGCCGCTCGGTGAGATCGGCGATCTCCTCCCTGAGCGCCTCGCCCTGTTCCTGGAGCACCTCGCGCTCGGCGACCAGCCGCTGCCGGCCACCGACCAGCCGCTTGCGCTCGCCCTCCATCTCGGCGGTGCGCCGGGCCAGCTCGCCGACCTGGGCGTGCAGCGCGTTGACGGACCGCGCGGTGGCGGCGAACTCGTCGTTGCGGCCCTTGTAGGTGAGGGGCTCCTCGTGCGCCGGGTCGGCGGCCAGCCGCTTGGCGCCGATCCGCAGCGCGGCGAGCGGCTGGGTCATGGAGCGGGCCGCCCAGACGCCGGCACCGACGGCCAGCAGCAGGCACAGCCCCTCCAGGCCGATGCGGATCTCCAGCTCCGTGACGTCGTCGTCGCGCAGCGCGCCGAGGCGCTGGATGTCGGCGGTGGCCATGGCGGACTCGACGCCGCGCATCAGTCCGATGCGGCTGGTGAGGGTGGTCTGGACGCGCTGACGGCTGAGGCGCAGATCGGCGGCGTCCAGCCGGGGCTGGTCGGTCAGCCGGGCCAGATAGTGCTCGGCGGCGTTGACGTCCGCGCCGTTGACGGTGCTGACGTAACGGTCCCGGGCGTCCTGGCTCGCCATCTGCTGGAAGTCGCCCAGTGCGCCCTGTTCGCGGACGTGGGAGACCTGGGCGAGGGTCGTCAGCCGGGGCTGGCTGCCGCCCGCCTTGAGTCCGGCGAGCAGCAGGGCGCGGGTGCCCGCGGCCTGTTCGGTGGCCCGGCCGAGGGCGGGCAGCGCGCGGGTGTCGGCGTCGCCGGAGTCCGCGCGGGCGGGCAGTCCGCGGGCGATGTCGTCGCTGATCGCCCCGAGTGCCTGGATGATCTGGGTGTAGGCGTTGTAGACCTGCTCGGCCGATCCGGTCCCGGACAGCGCCTTGTGACGGGTTTGCGGGAGCATGTCCAGGAGCTTGGTGGCGGCCTTGTACACGGCGGTGTCGCCCGAGGCGTCCTGGCCCTCGGAGCGCAGCTCGCCGACCTGCCGGTCCACGCGGGCGCGCTGGGCGGTGGAAACCGTGGTGTCGTCGGCTCCCGCGGCGTTGAGGCCGGCGTCGCCCGCGGCCGCTGCGTTGAGGCCGGCGTCGCCCGCGGCCGCTGCGTTGAGGCCGGCGTTGCCCGCCCCCGCGGCCGTACGGCTGCCGTGCCCCGTGGCCGTACGGCTGCCGTGCCCCGAGGCGGCGTATGCGGTCATACCGTCGCGTTCGTCGGCGAGGGAGTGCGCCAGCGCGATGGCGCGGGCGTTCAGCTCGGCGAGATCGACCAGTTGCTGTCCGCTGGTGGCGTTGTCGGCCGTGGTCATCAGCCCGGGGGCGCCGGCCCCGAGGACGGCGGCGGCCACGACGGCCACCGCCCCGACGAGCCGGTTGCGCACCCGCGCGGGAGGCCCTCCCTGGCGGCCCTCGCCGTCTTCCGTCATGCCCGGACCCTTACCAGGACCCGAGCCCGTGCTCGGTCCCGAGACCGAACCGGCCGGTGTTCCCGGCTTCCTTGCGCCGCCTCGAAGCCGCATCTTCCGCACCGCTGCTCGCATTCCTGTCTCGCCTGTCCACGCCAAATGGCGTCGCGGACCCGGCTCGCTCTCCGCTCACGGGGCGGACCTGCGCGAAGACCGCAGCAGCACACACTTCCGCGAGGGGAAACAGCCCGGCTGTGCGCGTCGCGACGAACGTCCTGGCCTCACCCCATGATCCGGGCAACGACCATTCCACCGGCGCCGCGCAGTGGCTCGGCAACACATGCCCGGCCACCTGAACGAGTGAACATCAATCGGAGTTTGACCATCAACTTCCGTGCGCCAAGGAATTCGGCCGCACCCTCGCGCACCCCCCGAACGGGTTTGGAGATGCGAACCGCTCCTGGAAGGATGCGCGCCCGCACACCGCCGGCCCCGCGGTCCTTACCTCCGGTACGCCACCACCCGGGCCGGCCTCCGGCGCCGCCGGACCTCCCGCCACCGGGTGCGGGAGCGGCGCCTCCGGCAGACTTGCGGCCATGCGCATCGAACTCGCCACCGAGCCGGGCGATCCCCAACGCCCAAACGAGGACTACGCATCGGTAGCCCTGCCGGCCTCCGGCCAGGGCGGCGCCCTCGTCCTGCTGGACGGTGTGACGCCCGCCGAGGGGGACTGCGGCTGCCTCCACACGGTCCCGTGGTTCACCGCGCGGCTCGGGGGCGCAATGCTCGAACTGTCGGTTTCACACCGGGATATGACGCTCCCTGAGGTACTCTCCGCGGCCATCTCCCGGGCGGCCGAATTCCATCGGGCGACCTGTGACCTTTCTCACCCTCGCACACCTCAGGCAACCGTGGTTGCCGCGCGGTGGTCCGAAAACACCGTCGAACACCTCGTACTGTCCGATTCGGTACTTCTCCTGGAGCGGGCCGACGGCTCGGTGCAGCCGGTGTGCGACCCCCGGCTGGACGAGCTGCCGCCGGCGGTCCGGGACCGGCGCGCCGCCGTACGGGCGCTGCCGCACGGCTCGGCGGAACGGGCCGCCGCGGGCCGGGAGTACGCCCGCGCCGTCGAGGCGCTGCGCAACGCGGAGGGCGGTTTCTTCACCGCGGCCGCTGACCCGTCGGTCGCCGCCCGTGCGGTGTCCGGCAGCACCCCGCGCTCCGGCCTGCGCTCCCTGACCGCGCTCAGCGACGGTGCGAGCCGCTGGGTGGAGGTCTTCCACGAGGGCTCCTGGGCCGACTGCGTGGCCCTGGTGGCCGAGCGGGGCCCCCAGGCGCTGATCGACCGGGTGCGGGCGGCGGAGGCGGCGGACCCGGGGCGCACGGCGTATCCGCGGGGAAAGGCACGGGACGACGCGGCGGTGATTTTTGTGACTCCGTGACAATCACGGGCGGGCGGAGAATTTCTCCGGCCGCGGCGGAACGGCACCCCGGCAGGACGGATCCGGGGCGGGGCGGCGCCGAGGCGGGGCGGCGCCGAGGCGGGGCGGCGCCGGGCCGGCGCCGGGCCGGGGGGCGCCGAGGCTGCGCGGCGCCGGCCATCACAGCCGTACGCGGCCACCCCCTACAGCTCGTCACCCTCCTGCTCCGCGTTCAGCCGGTGCAGCAGACGGGCCAGTTCGGCGACCTCGGCACGGTCCCAGGAGGCGAGGCGGCGGGCGTACTGGGCACGGCGGCCGGTGCGGACGCGGGTGAAGCGGTCGCTGCCCTCGTCGGTGAGGCGCACCAGGACGGCGCGGCCGTCGGCCGGGTCCGGCTCGCGGGCAACGAGGCCGAGCTTCTCCAGGGCGTGCAGCTGGCGGCTCATCGTGGCCTTGCCGACGCCGAAGAAGCCGGCGAGGCCGGTGGCCCGCTGGGTGCCGGCGTCGGCAAGCCGGACGAGGAGGCCGTACGCGGCGGGCTCCAGATCGGGATGTACCTCTCGTGCCAATTCGCCGGAAGAAGCCCGTGCCCGGCGGAGAAATACCGCCAATTCGCGTTCCAGGGCGAGAAATACGTGGTCCACACCAAGTGGTTCGCCGTCCGCCGTCGTACCGTCGGCTCCGGTGTTGTGCACGTCAGCGCCCCTTCCCGCTTTCCCTCATCTGAAAGTTTCCGCCCTCGGCGGCCGAAGCCGCAGCTCGGCCAGTATTTCGCAGGAATAGACCAACGGCAGCCCACGGCCCCTCTTTTGGCCCGGCGTTCTACGCGCGTATCGTTATTTCTGGCATGGCCACACCAAGCGGCCCGGGTGTCAACGGCTCCGCCGCGCGGCATGCACCTCGCACTTCCGCGTCAACACGCCTGCGCCATGCCGTCAGCTCCTCCCCCCTCAGGTGATCCACCGAGATCTTCGGAGGCACGTATGTCCGTGCTCAGATCCGGCTCCCCCCACCGACCCGCACGCTCCCTCGCGAGCGTGACCGGGGTCCTTCTCGCCGTCTTCGCCCTCCTCCTCGGACTGCCGGGCACCGCCGGCGCCGCGGCCACCCACCACGCACCGGAGCCCGGCCACCCCGGACAGGACTGGGCCGGTTCCCAGATCGCCCGGCACGAAGGCACCGCGGCCGGCCGCACACCGCCGGCGTCCTCGCTCGCGGCGTCCGTCGAAGGTGTGGACGTCAGCAGCCACAACGGCAGCGTCGCCTGGTCCACCCTCTGGAACAGCGGCGTCCGTTTCGCCTATGTCAAGGCGACGGAGTCCACCGGCTACACCAATCCGTCCTTCGCGCAGCAGTACAACGGCTCCTACAACGCCGGCATGATCCGCGGCGCGTACCACTTCGCCACGCCCGACACCTCCAGCGGCGCCGCCCAGGCCACCTACTTCGCCGACCACGGCGGCGGCTGGTCCAGGGACGGCAGGACGCTGCCCGGCGCGCTCGACATGGAGTACAACCCCTACGGGCCCACCTGTTACGGCCTGAGCACGGCCGGGCTGGTCAACTGGATGAAGGACTGGTTCGCCACCTACAAGGCCCGGACCGGCCGGGACGCCGTCCTCTACACCTCCACCAGCTGGTGGAAGCAGTGCACCGGCAACTCCCCCGCCTTCGGCGCCGTCAACCCGCTGTGGATACCGCGCTACGGTTCCTCGGCCGGCGAACTCCCGGCCGGCTGGGGGTTCCACACCATCTGGCAGTACACCTCGACCGGCCCGACGGCCGGTGACCACAACCGCTTCAACGGGGCGATGTCCCGCCTCCAGGCGCTGGCTAACGGCTAGGCGGTGCGAAGTCCCCTCTGGCGCGCGGCGGCCGGCCCGGCCCCTCTTCAGGAGCCGGACCGGCCGCCGCCGCCCTCACGCCGCCACCGGCACCTCCGGCGCGGCTCCGGTCGACGCCGGGGTGAGCGCCAGTTCCAGCACCTGGCGGACGTCCGCGACCGGGTGGACCTCCAGGGATTCGAGGATCTCGGCCGGCACCTCGTCCAGGTCCGGTGCATTGCGCTGGGGAATGACCACGGTGGTGATCCCGGCCCGGTGTGCCGCCAGCAGCTTCTGCTTGACGCCGCCGACCGGCAGCACCCGCCCGGTCAGCGAGACCTCACCGGTCATCGCCACCTCCGGCCGGACCTGCCGGCCCGAGAGCAGCGAGGCCAGAGCCGTCGTCATCGTCACGCCCGCGCTCGGCCCGTCCTTGGGGACGGCGCCCGCCGGTACGTGCAGATGCACTCCGCGCTCCTTCAGGCCGGCGACCGGAAGTTCCAGTTCCGCGCCGTGGGAGCGCAGGAACGACAGTGCGATGTGTGCGGACTCCTTCATGACGTCGCCGAGCTGTCCGGTCAGCTGGAGCCCGGACGCCCCGGTCTCCGGATCGGCGAGTGACGCCTCCACATAGAGCACATCGCCGCCGGCGCCGGTGACCGCGAGGCCGGTGACCACACCGGGCACCGCGGTGCGCCGCCCGGCCGGGTCCTGTGCGGACTCCGGGGTGTGGTGCGGCCGCCCGATCAGCGGGCGCAGCTGGTCCACGCCGACCCTGAACGGCAGCTCCTGCTGACCCAGTTCGTGCTGGGCGGCGACCTTGCGCAGCAGCCTGGCGACCGCACGGTCCAGATTCCGTACGCCCGCCTCGCGGGTGTACTCGCCCGCCAGCTTGCGCAGCGCACCGTCCTCCAAGGTCACCTCGCCGGACTCCAGACCGGCCCGCTCCAGCTGGCGGGGCAGCAGGTGGTCCCGGGCGATGACGACCTTCTCGTCCTCGGTGTAGCCGTCCAGCCGGACCAGCTCCATCCGGTCGAGCAGCGGCTCGGGGATGGCTTCGAGGACATTGGCGGTGGCCAGGAAGACCACATCGCTGAGGTCGAGTTCGACCTCCAGGTAGTGGTCGCGGAAGGTGTGGTTCTGCGCCGGGTCCAGGACCTCCAGGAGGGCGGCGGCCGGGTCGCCGCGGAAGTCGGAGCCCACCTTGTCGATCTCGTCGAGCAGCACCACCGGGTTCATCGACCCGGCCTCCTTGACGGCCCGGACGATCCGGCCGGGCAGCGCGCCGACATACGTCCGGCGGTGGCCGCGGATCTCCGCCTCGTCCCGGACGCCGCCGAGCGCGACCCGGACGAACTTCCGCCCCATGGCCCGCGCGACGGACTCACCGAGCGAGGTCTTGCCGACACCGGGCGGCCCGACGAGCGCCAGCACGGCGCCGCCGCGGCGTCCGCCGATCAGCCCGAGGCCACGCTCGGCCCGGCGCTTGCGGACGGCCAGGTATTCGGTGATCCGCTCCTTGACGTCCTCCAGACCCCAGTGGTCGGCATCCAGGATCTCCTTGGCGCCGGCGATGTCGTAGGCGTCCTCGGTCCGTTCGTTCCACGGCAGTTCCAGGACGGTGTCCAGCCAGGTGCGGATCCAGGAGCCCTCGGGGCTCTGGTCGCTGGACCGCTCCAGCTTGTCGACCTCCTTGAGGGCGGCCTTGCGGACGTCCTCGGGCAGCTCGGCGGCCTCGACCCGGGCGCGGTAGTCCTCGCCCTCGTCCTCCGGGTCGCCGTTGAGTCCGGCGAGTTCCTTGCGGACCGCCTCCAGCTGCCGCCGCAGCAGGAACTCCCGCTGCTGTTTGTCGACACCCTCCTGGACGTCCTTGGCGATGGATTCGGCCACGTCCTGCTCGGCGAGATGCTCGCGCAGCGTCTGGGTGGCGAACTTCAGCCGGGCGACCGGATCGGTGGTCTCCAGCAGCCGGACCTTCTGTTCGATGGTCAGGAACGGTGAGTAGCCGGCGTTGTCGGCCAGCGTCGGGACGTCCTCGATCTGCTGGACGCGGTCGACGACCTGCCAGGCGCCGCGCTTGCGCAGCCAGCTGGTGGCCAGCGCCTTGTACTCCGTGACGAGTTCGGCCACCGCGTCGGGAGAGGGGCCTCCCCTGCTCGAACGGAGTGGAGAGCTTGGGGAAGGCTCGGAGACCTTCTCCTCGACGGTCGTGCCCTCCACCCAGAGAGCGGCGCCGGGCCCGGTCGTCCCGGAACCGATCCGTACCCGGCCCAGCCCCCGGATGAGCGCTCCGGGATCGCCGTCGGACAGCCGTCCGACCTGTTCGATCCGCCCGAGCGTGCCGATGCCGGTGTACGTCCCGTCGACCCGGGGCACAAGCAGCACCCGCGGCTTGTTACCCGGGGTGGCAGCGGCCTGCGCGGCCTCCACCGCGGCCCGGACGTCCGCGTCGGACAGGTCCAAGGGCACCACCATGCCGGGGAGCACGACCTCGTCATCGAGGGGCAGCACGGGCAGGGTGAGCGAGGTGGACGTCGTAGCCATGATCTCCCCTTCGGCAAACAAGTTGAGCTTTTCTCACTCAATGCAGTCGGGCCGGGAGATGTTCCCCCGCAGGCGTTCGCTGTGAGCGATCGCGCGGGGGCGGACTACCAGTGGGCGGGGCGGGACAAGGACCGGGGCAGCTTGGTGGCCGCGTCGCCCTTGGCGGCGTTGAGCTGAGCCTGGGTGAGGAAGAGGGCGCCGGTGAGGTCGGCGCCGCTGAGGTCCGCGTCCCGCAGATCGGCACCGATCAGGTCAGCCGTGCGCAGATCGGCGCCCGTGAGGTCGGCGGCGATCAGGCAGGCCCCGCGGAAGTTGGCGCCCCGCAGGCCGGCGCCCTTGAGGCGGGCTCCCATGAGGTCGGCACCCCGCCGCTCCTTCTTGCGGCCGGGGACCGCGGCCCGTACGAGTTCGCTGGTGCGCAGCAGCAGAGCGTTGACCTCGCCCCGGTGGGCCGGCACATCGAGGCCGGTGAGTTCCTGGGCGCTGCCGCGGGTGAGGCGTTCGGTCTTCTCCCGCGCGGCGCGCAGACCGGCGTGCACCGGGCGGGCCGCCGGCAGGGTCAGCGCCTCGGCCAGGTACCACAGGAGTTCGTGCAGCTGCCGCATGACAGGAAAGACGTCGAACATCTGACGGGCGGTCCCGGGGGCCTGCCGCCAGTCCCGCCCGCCGAAGGTGACCTGGGAGACCTTCTGCCCGGCGCCGAAGCAGTCGAAGACGGTACAGCCGGCGAAGCCGCGCGCCCGGAGGTCGGTGTGGATGCCGCAGCGGAAGTCCGTCCGCAGGTTCGGGCAGGGCCGGCCGGCGTCCTTGCCGATCGCGAAGTCCGCCGAGGCCGCGAACGGCAGCGCGACACAGCAGAGCCCGAAGCAACTGCCGCAGTCGGACTGCAGGCCGGGATCGACGGTGTCCGGAATCGATTGCGTGTGGTCTGGGGACACGGTGCGTGCACTCCTGCGGCCGGCGAGCACCGCACGAGGCCGCGCCCGGAACGAGCCGCCATTCTCCCAGGAGGCAAGGGCCCGCCGCGCCTGGCCGGATTCCTTCGCCGCGGGAGCCCACCGGGTTCCCGGGTGGACATCGTCCACGGCGAGGAGGCCGCAGCGCCGCGCGGCCCGGCCGGCCCGCGCGAAAACGCCTCCCGGCGTGACCCCTCAGGCCGCGTCATGACTGCTACGTTCGCCGCATGTTGCAGCGGATGTCCGGAGTTTTCCTCGGCGCACTCTTCGGGACAGTCTTCGTGGTGGCCAACGCGCACGACCCGCTCGCTCCCGCGATCGGCATCCCCCTGCGGGTGCTCGCGGTGCTCACGTTCGCCGGACTGCTGGCGCTCGCGCTGCGGGCCGGGCGCCTGGAGCAGTCCGCGGCCGGGGACGCCGAGTCCCCTCGAGCGGACTGGTTCCGGGGGAAGTTCGCGTTCGTCGTGGGGGCCGAGGTGGTGCTGCTGATCGGCGGCAATCTCGCGCTGCGGGCGGCGGGCGCCCCCGGGGAGACCGCCGTGGCCTGGATCGCACTGATCGTCGGTCTGCACTTCGTCGCGCTGACCGCGGTCTGGAAGCGGCGCAGCATCGCCGTCCCCGGCGTCGCGCTGACCGCGCTCGGCGCGACCGGACTGGGCATGGCGGCGACCTCCGCCGTGGCATGGGTGCCGTTCGTCAGCGGTGTGCTGTCCGGCCTGGCGCTGCTGGGCGGCTGCACCTACGCCATCGCCCATACGTACCGCTCGACCGTACGGACCGTGGCCCCCGCGGCCCCCGCGGCCCCGGACGCTCAGTAGGTCCGCATGCCGCCCCATGCCGGGTGGCCCAGGTCGCCCAGGAGCGGGGCGGGCCGCAGGCCGCGGGCGCGCCAGCGGCGCAGCAGCGGCCAGCTCGCCACCCCCAGGGTGAGCGAGAGCAGATGGCCCCAGTCCGTCATCGGGTCGGTGTAGGCGAGCAGATCGGTCACGGCCAGATAGCCGACACCCGCCAGCAGCGGCCAACGCAACCAGGGCGGCAGCAGGCCCGCGAGGGCGCCGATGCTGGTCATCACGCCGAAGCTGATGCCGTAGTCGAGGCGGTGCAGCGAGCTCTCCGGCAGCCGGCCGGCGGCGACCGAGAAGGCGACGGGCAGCTCGGTGGCAAGGGTGGCGAGCGCATGCCCGCCGAAGAAGACGGCGGCGGTGCGCAGCCCGCCGATCCGCCGCTCCAGGCCCGTCAGGACGAAGAGAAAGCCGATGGCGTACGCGGAGGTCATACCGCCCGCGATCCACAGGGCGCTGGCGACCAGCACCAGCAGCGGGGCCTGCGCGAGATGGACCACGTCCGTGCTGGAGCCCTGGAGCAGTTCGGAGACCAGTGTCGGGTCGGCGTACTCGGCGAAGAGCGAGGTGGCCACGAGAAGAAGGGCATAGCCGAACGTGAAGGGGGTGCCGGCGGGCGTGGGCAGCAGCCGCAGCAGCCGCCCCTGCGGAGACGTCCGGGGGGCTCTCGGCTCCGCTTCCTGCCCGAGGTCCCCGGCCTGCCGGGGGTCACGCTGCCGGGGAATTCCCGGCAGCAGGCCCGGCAGGACGGCCGGTGCCGCGTCCGGCCCGTTCCCTGAGCCCGGTATGACGGACCGCGTCCGATCGGCCCGTGCCCTCTCGGCGGTTCCCAGCCAGCTCACTTGTCCGAGGCCCCTTCCGTCCATGGCGCATCCGGTCAGCCACGCCCGTGTCCCTCGGCCGTGATTCCTCTGCCCTGCCCTACGTTCCGGACCAGCCTGCACGCTCAACCCATGAAGAAGCTGTGGGAGTGACATCCCTCACACCTGGCAACCGGCACGGCAGGCACCGCGTTGGCGCCACCGGCGGGGGATGGCCGCCCAAAGCGTTGGACCGGCGTGGCCCGTATTGGCCACCATGACGGCATGGCTCCCGTTACCCCGACCCAGGCGACGACCGGCCTTCCCGAGGCCCCGCGCACGCTCGACCGCCGCGAGGGCCCGTACGGCGAGGTGGTGCTGCGACAGCGGGGCGGACCCCCCGCAGGACCCGGAGTTGACGGTTGCGGGGCCCCGGCCGCACCCGTGATCTACGAGATCATCGCCAACGGCTGCTTCCTGATGGACACCTCCGACGGCCGCTCCGAACGGCTGCTGGTCGACGCCGCCCTGGCCGCGCTGCCGGCCGGACGCGCCCGGCCTTCCGTGCTGATCGGCGGCCTCGGCGTCGGGTTTTCCCTGGTCCACGCGGCCGCGCAGCCGCGCTGGGGCCGGATCGTCGTCGCCGAGCGCGAGGAAGCGGTCATCGACTGGCACCGTTCGGGCCCGCTGTCGGAGGTCTCGGCGGCCGCACTGGCCGATCCTCGCAGCGAGATCCTGCACACCGACCTGGTCGCACATCTGCGGACGGAAGCGGGCCAGGACACCTACGACGCCCTGTGTTTGGACATCGACAACGGCCCCGACTGGACCGTCACCGAGGACAACAACAGCCTCTACTCCCCCGCCGGGCTCGCCGCCTGCCGGAACCGTCTGACGCCCGGCGGAGTACTCGCCGTCTGGTCCGCGCAGCCCTCTCCGGCCTTCGAGGAAGCGCTACGAAATGCCGGTTTCAACGGGGTACATACGGAAGAGGTGCCCGTTGTCCGAGGCGTCCCTGACGTAGTTCACCTTGCGCGGAAGGGCGCGTAGCCGACAGTCACACCATGCCCGTACGCTGCTGCCCAGCAATACGGACCACGCAGGGGCAATGCAGGGGCGGGCGATGGACCAGACTCAGACAACGCAGGGCGGCGCCGCCGCTGCCACGCCGGGCGCCCAGCGCCGGGTGCTGGTCGTCGAGGACGACCCGACGATCGTCGAGGCCATCGCGGCCCGGCTGCGCGCCGAGGGCTTCCAGGTGCAGACGGCCACCGACGGCCCGGCCGCGGTGGAGACCGCCGAGGCCTGGCAGCCGGACCTGCTGGTCCTCGATGTGATGCTGCCGGGCTTCGACGGCCTGGAGGTGTGCCGCCGGGTCCAGGCCCAGCGCCCGGTGCCGGTGATGATGCTCACGGCCCGGGACGACGAGACCGACATGCTGGTCGGCCTCGGCGTCGGCGCCGACGACTACATGACCAAGCCGTTCTCGATGCGCGAGCTGGCCGCCCGGGTGCACGTCCTGCTGCGCCGGGTCGAGCGCGCCGCGCTGGCCGCGCACACCCCGCGCACCGGCATCCTGCGGCTGGGCGAGCTGGAGATCGACCACGCCCAGCGCCGGGTACGGGTGCGCGGCGCGGACGTCCATCTGACGCCCACCGAGTTCGATCTGCTGGTCTGCCTGGCGAACACCCCGCGCGCGGTGCTCTCCCGCGAGCAGCTGCTCGCCGAGGTGTGGGACTGGGCGGACGCCTCCGGCACCCGTACGGTCGACAGCCATATCAAGGCCCTGCGCCGCAAGATCGGCGCCGAGCGCATCCGTACGGTCCACGGCGTCGGCTACGCCCTGGAGACCCCGCCGGCATGACGCGGCGGTGGTGGCGCACGCCCGTGAGCGCGCTGTGGCAGCGGGTCTGGGAGGGCCTGCGCCCGCTGGACCCGTACCGCTCGGTGAAGGCCGCGCTCGGGGCGCTGGTCTGCGTCTCGGTGATCATCACCACACTGCTGGTGTTCGTCGCGATGCACTCGGCGACCGAGCTGCGGGTGATCACGATCTTCTCGGTCATCGCCTCGCTGCTGATCACCCAGTTCGTGGCCAACAGCCTGACCGCTCCGCTCGACGAGATGACGGATGTCACCCGGTCGATGGCGCACGGTAACTACAGCCGCCGGGTCCGCTCCGAGCGCCGCGACGAGTTCGGCGACCTGGCGGACGCCTTCAACCGGATGGCGGCCGACCTGGAGGCGGTGGACACCCACCGCAAGGAGCTGGTCGCCAATGTCTCGCACGAGCTGCGCACCCCGATCGCCGCGCTCCGCGCCGTCCTGGAGAACGTCGTCGACGGGGTCAGCAAGCCGGACCCGGAGACGATGCGGACGGCGCTGCAGCAGACCGAGCGGCTGGGCCGCCTCGTCGAACACCTCCTGGACCTGTCCCGGCTGGACAACGGGGTGGTACCGCTGCACGCACGGCGCTTCGAGGTCTGGCCGTACCTGTCCGGGGTGCTCAAGGAGGCCCATATGAGCCGGGGCGCCGCCACGCTCGCCGGGGTGGCCGGCTCCGGCACCCACACCCGTTCGGACGTCCACCTCCACCTCGACGTCTCGCCGCCGGAGCTGACCGCGCACGCGGACGCCGAGCGGCTGCACCAGGTCGTGGCCAATCTCATCGACAACGCGATCAAGCACAGTCCGCGGCACGGCCGGGTGACGGTGCATGCGCGGCGCGGCGAGGGTCCCGAGAGCCTGGAGCTGGACGTGCAGGACGAGGGGCCCGGCATTCCCGAGTCGGAGCGCTACCGGGTCTTCGAGCGGTTCAACCGCGGCGGCCCGGCCCCGTCGGGCCCCGGCTCCGACGGGGGAACGGGCCTGGGCCTGGCCATCGCGCGCTGGGCGGTGGACCTGCACGGCGGACGCATCGGCGTGGCCGAATCTCCACGCGGTTGCCGGATCCGGGTCACCCTTCCGGGGCTGGAGTCAGCTCGAAGCTGACGGCCGCTGACGTAGGGTCGGTGGTGGAAGCACTCCTGCGCGGGTCCCACGGCGATGACGCCTACCCGCACACAGGCAAACTTCGTGTGTTTCCCGCCAAGTCCTGCCTCGAAACCCCTCCGGGAATGTGACGTACGCGACGAGTGCCCCTCCCAGCCTGCATCCAGGGTCACAACAGGCGTAGCCTTTATTCCCGCTGTCCACCACCTTAGGAAGCGGAAGAGGGCGGTTGCCGCCGTGTCGCTACAGTCCCCCAACAGCTCGAGCATCTCGACCGACCAAGAGGGGCAGGGAAAGAACCCTGCCGCTGCGTTCGGTCCCAATGAGTGGCTCGTCGACGAGATCTACCAGCAGTACCTCCAGGACCCGAACTCGGTAGACCGAGCCTGGTGGGACTTCTTCGCCGACTACAAGCCGGGCGGCGCCACCGCGCCGGGCCAGCAGGCGGAGGGTTCTCCCGGTGCGAGCACCGGCTCCACGGGAGCGGCTGACGCCGCGCTGCCCTCCGCTCCGGCCGCCCCGGCGCAGTCGCCCCCGGCGGCGCCCGCCGCGGCCGAGCCGGCCACCCCGGCGAAGCCGGCCGCGAGCGCGCCGGCCCCGGTCAAGGCCGCGCCGGCGAAGGCCGCGCCGGCCAAGCCGGCCGCCAAGGCCGTGCAGAAGGCCGACGGCGAGGTCACGGCCGGTCCCGAGTTCGTCACCCTGCGCGGCCCGTCGGCCGCCGTTGCGAAGAACATGAACGCCTCCCTGGAGCTGCCGACGGCCACGTCCGTCCGCGCGGTCCCGGTGAAGCTGCTCTTCGACAACCGCATCGTGATCAACAACCACCTCAAGCGCGCCCGTGGCGGGAAGGTCTCCTTCACCCACCTCATCGGGTACGCGATGGTGCAGGCCCTCAAGGCCATGCCGTCGATGAACCACTCCTTCGCGGAGAAGGACGGCAAGCCGACGCTGGTCAAGCCCGAGCACATCAACCTCGGTCTGGCCATCGACCTGGTGAAGCCGAACGGCGACCGCCAGCTCGTCGTCGCCGCCATCAAGAAGGCCGAGACGCTGACCTTCTTCGAGTTCTGGCAGGCCTACGAGGACATCGTCCGCCGGGCCCGCGACAACAAGCTGACGATGGACGACTTCACCGGAGTCACCGCGTCGCTGACGAACCCCGGCGGCATCGGCACCGTGCACTCGGTGCCGCGTCTGATGCCCGGCCAGTCCATGATCATGGGCGTCGGCGCGATGGACTACCCCGCGGAGTTCCAGGGCACCTCCCAGGACGCCCTGAACAAGCTGGGTGTCTCCAAGGTCATGACGCTGACCAGCACCTATGACCACCGGGTGATCCAGGGCGCCGCCTCCGGCGAGTTCCTGCGCATCATGAGCCAGCTGCTGCTCGGCGACAACGAATTCTTCGACGACATCTTCAAGTCGCTGCGGATTCCGTACGAGCCGGTCCGCTGGCTGCGGGACATCGACGCCTCGCACGACGACGACGTCACCAAGGCCGCCCGGGTCTTCGAGCTGATCCACTCCTACCGGGTCCGCGGCCACGTCATGGCCGACACCGACCCGCTGGAGTACCACCAGCGCAAGCACCCCGACCTCGACATCACCGAGCACGGCCTCACCCTGTGGGACCTGGAGCGCGAGTTCGCGGTCGGCGGCTTCTCCGGCAAGTCCATGATGAAGCTGCGCGACATCCTGGGCGTGCTGCGCGACTCGTACTGCCGCACCACCGGCATCGAGTTCATGCACATCCAGGACCCCAAGCAGCGCCAGTGGATCCAGGACCGGGTCGAGCGCTCGCACAAGTCGCCCGAGCGCGAGGAGCAGCTGCGCATCCTGCGCCGGCTGAACTCCGCCGAGGCGTTCGAGACGTTCCTGCAGACGAAGTACGTCGGCCAGAAGCGCTTCTCGCTGGAGGGCGGCGAGTCCGTCATCCCGCTGCTGGACGCGGTCATCGACTCCGCGGCCGAGTCGCGCCTGGACGAGGTCGTCATCGGCATGGCCCACCGCGGCCGCCTCAACGTCCTCGCCAACATCGTCGGCAAGTCCTACGCACAGATCTTCCGGGAGTTCGAGGGCAACCTCGACCCGAAGTCGATGCACGGCTCCGGCGACGTGAAGTACCACCTGGGCCAGGAGGGCGTCTTCACCGGCCTGGACGGCGAGCAGATCAAGGTCTCGCTGGCCGCGAACCCCTCCCACCTGGAGGCCGTCGACCCGATCGTCGAAGGCATCTCGCGCGCCAAGCAGGACCTGATCAACAAGGGCGGCACGGACTTCACCGTCCTGCCGATCCAGTTGCACGGTGATGCGGCGTTCGCCGGCCAGGGTGTGGTCGCCGAGACGCTGAACATGTCGCAGCTGCGCGGCTACCGCACCGGCGGCACGGTGCACATCGTCATCAACAACCAGGTCGGCTTCACCGCCGCACCGGAGTCGGCCCGCTCCTCCATGTACGCCACCGACGTGGCCCGCATGATCGAGGCGCCGATCTTCCACGTCAACGGTGACGACCCCGAGGCCGTCGTCCGCGTCGCCCGTCTGGCCTTCGAGTTCCGCCAGGCGTTCAACAAGGACGTGGTCATCGACCTGATCTGCTACCGCCGTCGCGGCCACAACGAGTCGGACAACCCGGCCTTCACCCAGCCGCTGATGTACGACCTGATCGACAAGAAGCGCTCGGTGCGCAAGCTCTACACCGAGTCCCTCATCGGTCGCGGCGACATCACGCTGGAAGAGGCCGAGCAGGCGCTGCAGGACTTCCAGGGACAGCTGGAGAAGGTCTTCACCGAGGTCCGCGACGCCACGACGGCCCCGGTGGCCCCCGAGGTGCCGCAGCCCAAGGCCGAGTTCCCGGTCTACGTGGACACCGCGATCTCCCAGGAGGTCGTCAAGCGGATCGCCGAGTCGCAGGTCAACATCCCCGAGCGGGTCACCGTCCACCCGCGTCTGCTGCCCCAGCTGCAGCGCCGCGCGGCCCAGGTCGAGGACAACACCATCGACTGGGGCATGGGCGAGACCCTCGCCATCGGCTCGCTGCTGATGGAGGGCACCCCGGTCCGGCTGGCCGGCCAGGACTCCCGCCGCGGCACCTTCGGCCAGCGCCACGCGGTGCTGATCGACCGCGAGACCGGCGACGACTACACGCCGCTGCTCTACCTCTCCGAGGACCAGGCCCGCTTCAACGTCTACGACTCGCTGCTGAGCGAGTACGCGGCGATGGGCTTCGAGTACGGCTACTCCCTGGCCCGCCCGGAGGCGCTGGTCATGTGGGAGGCGCAGTTCGGTGACTTCGTCAACGGCGCCCAGACGGTCGTCGACGAGTTCATCTCCTCGGCGGAGCAGAAGTGGGGCCAGACGTCCGGCGTCACCCTGCTGCTCCCGCACGGCTACGAGGGCCAGGGCCCGGACCACTCCTCGGCCCGGATCGAGCGCTTCCTCCAGCTGTGCGCGCAGAACAACATGACGGTCGCCGCACCGACGCTGCCGTCGAACTACTTCCACCTGCTGCGCTGGCAGGTCCACAACCCGCACCACAAGCCGCTGGTCGTCTTCACTCCGAAGTCGATGCTGCGTCTGAAGGCCGCGGCGTCGAGGACGGAAGAGTTCATGACGGGCGGGTTCCGCCCCGTCATCGGTGACTCCACGGTCAAGGCCGAGGATGTCCGCAAGGTCATCTTCTGCTCCGGCAAGGTCTACTACGACCTGGAGGCCGAGCGCGAGAAGCGCGGCGCGAACGACACCGCGATCGTCCGCATCGAGCGTCTCTACCCGCTCCCCGGCAAGGAACTCCAGGCGGAGATCGCCAAGTTCCCGAACGCCGAGAAGTACCTGTGGACCCAGGAAGAACCGGCGAACCAGGGTGCCTGGCCGTTCCTCGGCCTCAACCTGATCGACCACCTCGACCTGGCCGTCGGTGCCGATGTCCCGCACGGCGAGCGCCTCCGCCGCATCTCGCGGCCGCACTCCTCGTCCCCGGCCGTCGGCTCCGCCAAGCGCCACCAGGCAGAGCAGGCGCAGCTGGTCGCGGAGGCCTTCGACGCCTGAGGCGCCGGGCCGCCGGGGTGACCGGTGGAGTACAGCGGAAGGGCCCGTCCCTGGGGCGGGCCCTTCCGCGTGCGCGGTGCGGGATCCGGTCGCGGCGGCCCTCAGACGGGCTGCGGTTCGAAGTCCCAGTACGGGCGGCGGCGGCGCCGGGCCGAGAGGGTGTGCGGATGCTCGGCGCCCAGGGTCTCGGAGAGCTGCCCGATCGCCTCCTGCTCCAGCTTCGCCGCCTCCTGGCCGCGGCGCAGCGCCCGCAGGTCCTCGGCCAGTGCGGTCTTCGCGGAGAGGGTCAGCGGGTGGGTGTCGCCCAGCGTCGCCTTGGCGCGCTCCAGTGTGGCGCGGCCCAGCTCCACCGCTCCCTCCTCGTCGTCCACCCGGTTGCGGGCGGCACCGGCGTTCAGCGCACAGCCCAGCGTCCACGGATGGCCGGGGCCCATCGCCTCGGTCATCCCGCCCAGTGCCCGGTCCGCGAGGTCCAGTGCCTCCGCCGTGTCCCCGAACTCCGCGCGGACCAGCCCGACGTTGCCCAGGGTGCCGACGGTGTACGGATGGCGCTCGCCGGCCAGGGCGCGGTAGCGCTCGGCGACCTCCTCCGCGAGGTCGCGGGCGTGCCCGAGGTCGCCGTGCTCCCGCAGGAAGGTGGCGTGGTCCGCGCGCACCATCAGCGTCTCGGGGTGGCGCGGACCCTGCACCCGGCGGGAGCGTTCGACGAGGTCGGCCAGCAGGGCGGCGGTGCGGGTGACCTCGCCGGAGCGGCGCAGGCACAGCGCGAGGTTGTGCTCGGCGCGCAGCGTCTGCGGGGTGTGCGCGCCCATCACCTGCAGATGCAGCCGGGCGTTGAGCTCCTGGCTGGAGGCGGCGTCGCGGTAGCGGCCGAGCAGGCGCAGCGTACGGGCGTGCGCGGTGCCCGCGTTGAGCGTGAGGTGGTGCCGTGCGCGCAGTTCGCGCTCCCGGAACGCCAGCACCTCGCGGTGGGTGCCCAGCGCTTCCTCATAGCGGCCGAGCAGCGCCAGGACGTTGCCGAGGTTGTGCCGCGAGGAGAGGGTGCGGGGTGCCTCCGGGCCGAGCAGCTCGGCATACGCCCGCCAGACGGCGTCGAAGAGGTCGTAGGCCTGCTCGTAGGAGCCCAGTGCCATCAGCGTGCCGGCCAGCCCGTCCTGCGCCCGCAGCAGATCGGCGTCGGAGGGGCCGCGCTCGGTGGCGAGCTGGTCGACGACGGCACTGCCGACGGCCTCGGCCTCGCGGTAGCGGCCGAGCCTGCGCAGCATGTTGGCGTGCTGGTGGGTGAGTACGAGCATGGTGCGCTGGGTGGCCGCCAGCCGGGTGCGCCAGCGGGACATGAACTGTTCGCACAGCCGCAGGCCCATCCGGTATTCGCCGCGGACCCGCAGATATTCGACGCAGTTGAGCAGCAGCTGCTGGACGGCCGGCTCGGGGCTGTCCAGGACACCGGCCGGCTCCAGATGCGGGATGAGCGCGGCGTAGCGCTCCCAGCAGCGGGTGTCGGAGGGGATTTGCGGATCGGCGGTGACCAGCACCCGGCAGGCCGTCGCCGCCATCAGATCGCGCTCGTCCTCGGTCATGTCACTGCGCAGGAACCGGTGGTAGAGCCGGTGCATCAGCGCGGTCTCGACGGCCGGGTCGGCGTCCTCGGAGACCTGGTAGTCGAGGCGTACGGCGGTGGATTCGGTCAGCCGGCGCAGTGCGGTGTTCCAGCTGATCGGCTCGGCGGCCAGATCGGCGAGGTGCTCGGGCAGATCGCCGCGGCGCGCCTGGGCCAGCATGGGGACGGGGATGGTGTCCGGGGCGAAGAACGCGAAGAGCTTGAGGAGTTCGACCGCGGCGGGGCTGCGCTCGCGCAGGGTGTTGAGAGTTATGGCCCAGCTGGTCTGGAAGGCCATGGGGTAGTCGGAGGAGATCCGGATGCCGACGAGGCTGGGCTCGCCGCGGCGGATCAGCTCGATGTACTCCTTGGGGGACATCGGGTTGGCGTCGAGCCAGGCGGCGGTCTGGGCGAGCAGCAGCGGCAGGTCCTGGACGGCGTCGGAGAGCAGATCGGCCTCCAGCGCCGTGAGCCGTGGGGCGCGCCGCCGGGCGTAGGCGACGCTCTCCACGCGGTCGAAGGGCAGTACCTCGATCTCCTGGGCGCTGCCGGAGCCCGACCAGTCGCGGGTGAGGGTGGTGATCAGGACATGGCCGCGGCCGTCGGGGACCAGGTCCTCGATCTGCTCCATGTCGTCGGCGCTGTCGAAGATCAGCAGCCAGCGGCGGTAGGGCCGGCCGACGCGGAGCGCTTCGTGGACGGCACGGATACGGTCGCCCAGCTCCCGGCCGACGGGCAGGCCGAGGCGGGTGGCGAGTTCGGCGAGCTGTTCGCGGGCGGCGCCGCGGTTGGTGGCGCTGATCCACCACACCACGTCGTAGTCGTTGCCGAAGCGATGGGCGTATTCGGCGGCGATCTGGCTCTTGCCGACGCCGGAGGTGCCGTACAGCGCGATCCGGGTCTCCAGCGGCGGGCCCGCGCCCGCCCCGGAGCCGGCCAGCTTGCCGTGCAGCTCTTCGAGCACATGGTCGCGGCCGGTGAAGCGGTTGTTGCGGCGCGGGATGTTCCACACCTCGGGAGGGTTGTTCGGGAAGCGGGGCGCGCCGGGCGCGTCCTCGTCCACCGGCCGGGCCGGCCCGGTGATGCCGAGCCGTTGCAGCACCCGGCGGTTGGCCTCGCGCGCGTCCAGGTCGCGCAGGTCGGCGGGCCGCAGCAGGGAGGCCGTGGCGGGCAGGGACTGGGTGGCCACGCTGACCGCGGCGAACCGGTCGGCGTGCGGGGAGACCACCTCGCGCAGCGCGGCCGTCCACTCGTCCTGCGTCTTGGGGCCGAGCCGGAAGTACCAGTCGTCCAGCACGATCAGCAGCCGGCCCTCGGCCTCCAGCAGCCCCGACAGCTCCGCCACGAGCGCGGTGTCCACCTGGGGGTCCCAGCGCAGCAGGGTCGTGCCGTGGCCCTGCTGCTCCAGCTGATGGGAGATCCACGCAGCCCAGGGCCGGGTGAAGCCCGCATAGCTGATGGTGATGTGTTCGGTGGGACCGGAAAAGGTGGCCTGACCGACCATGCGACCGTCTCCCTGGGATGCGATGGTGCGCGCGTGCAGAGACTGTCTCATCAGGCACGCGCTGGCTCTTCGGCACGATAGCCCAAGTGTCCCCCCATATGACGACAGTGCGTCAGGTCATGTTGAAGGCACGTCAGTTGAGCGCGACCGTGGCGTCCAGCCGGGCCGCGATATGCCGTATCAGGCGTTCCAGGTCGGCGCAGTAGACGGACGGGTTGGCGAATCCGCCGGGGTCCGCGCGGTAGCGGTGCGCGTAATTGCCGCCGCCGCACACCTCCACCAGGGCACAGCCGCGGCACTGGGCGCCGAGGCCGTCCAGGCCGCTGCGGCGGGCGACCATGCCGGGGTGCGTCAGGGCCTCGTCGAAGGAGTGCCGGAAGACGTCGAGTCCGGTGGCGGCGGCGCCCTCGTAGGTGGATTTGAGCGAGTCCACCTGTTCGATGGCGCCGTCGGTGTCGACGACCAGGGCGACGACCGGGGAGAGGCCGACCGCCTCGCTGGAACTGGGGCGGCCCAGGAGGAGGCCGAGGATTTCGGTGAACACCCGCACCCGGGGGCCGGGGCCGCCGTCCCACCACAGGTCGAAGACGGTGCACAGCCAGTCGCCGTACGGGGTGCGGCCGGCCGGGCCGAGGGGGGTGGGCCGGCGGCCCCTCCCGGCGGTTGCCGGGGGAGGGCTGGACCAGTTGGCGTGCGGGAGGAGGAAGTCGACCATCGGGGGGTCCAGGGCGCGCAGCGAGCGGTAGACCTCGGCGGGGTCGGTGGTGATGTCGAGGGTGCACAGGATGCCGGCGAACGCCTCGGGCCGGTCGTGGAGCAGACGGACGGCGCGGGAGACCGCGGGCCAGGAGGACCGCCCCGCGTGGTCGATACGGCGGCGGTTGAGGCCGGGTGTGCCGCCGTCGAGGCTGAGGCCGAGCCGGAAGCCCGCGGCGGCGAGGGTGTCGATCATGTCCCTGGTGAGCAGCGTCCCGTTCGTCTGGACGCCGAATTCGGCGGTGCAGTGGGCGGGCAGCGCGGCGCGGATGGCGGCGGCCTGTTCCAGGAGCGGGCCGGGGCCGGTGAGCAGCGGCTCCCCGCCGTGCAGATCGATACGGACCTCGCGCAGCCGGTGGGTGCGGGCGTGTTCGGCGATGCGCAGGGCGGTCTGCCGGGCGGTGGCGGCCGGGACGGACCGTGGGCGCGCGCGCCAGCTGCGGTCGGGGCCGGCGTAGATGTAGCAGTAGGTGCAGGCGAGGTTGCAGCGACTGTGGACCTTCAGGACGAACTGCCGGAAGGGCACGACGGCGGTCCGGCCGGTCTTCTCCCCCGCCACGGCGTCGCCCCCTGCACTCGTCTGCCTGCGTCGAGATACGGGATCGGCAACTCCCGCCCGTTGTCTGGTACATGGCTCCCCGCTCGGACGAGGAACCAAATCTCCCCAGCAACTGGCCGGTTCCCTTGCACGTTTGCCCAAAAACAACCGTTCGTGACCGTCAATGCAAAGCTTTTTCCGGGCCGTCCTCGTAATACGCCACGGCTTCCTCGGCCGACGGCCAGTTGCGCAGCAGCAGTGCCGCGACCTCGCCCAGCACCGCATGATCCGTCCGCGCCGCCAGAACGCCCACGTCAACCCCGGCAAAGTCCGGCAGCCGCTCGGCCGACGGACCCGGCGGGGCGGCCACCGCCGGTTCGGTGCGGGGGGTAGTCGCCACGCTGCTCTCCTCTGGCCGGCTGGACGGGTGTGTTCCCGAACTCCCGTCCACAGAAACACGTTCCGGGGCGGACGGCCAGGCAGCCGGGCGGGCGCGCGGGGCGGTCAGGCGGTGGTTTCGAGGGCGCGCATACGGGCGCGGGTGCGCTGGGCCTCGGCGCCGGTGTCCTCGGCGGCGCGCTGCCACTGTTCCCAGCTCTCGCGGTAGGCGTGCAGCGCGGAACGGGAGCCGGCGGTGACCTCCAGGACCTCGCCGCGGCGGTGGTGGGCGCGGGCGGCCAGCAGGGGGCTGTCGGCCCGCCGGGCGGCAGCGGCGGCCCGGCGGTAGCAGGCGGCGGCCCGGTCATGGCGCTCACGGGAGTCGAAGCGGCGGTCCAGCAGCAGCTGGACATCGCCCACTTCGAGCCAGGCTTCGGCCGACACCACGTCCGGTACGTCCACCCCGCGGGCGGCCAGCTCCAGGATCCAGTCGGCCTCGTGCAGATCGGCGAGCGAGGGCTGGCGTTCGTAGCGCAGCCGCAGGGCACGGCCGAACAGCAGACGGTGGTTGCCGAGGTCGGGGTCCTGCGGACCGGCCCGGCCCAGCGCCTCGCGCAGCACGTGCACCGCCTCGTTGGCCAGCCGTCTGCCCGGCTCGTCGGCCGGCTCCTGCCGGGCGCGCAGCAGCAGCGCCGCGCCGCGCTCGGCGAGCAGCGAGCTGTGTTCGGGCGAATCGGGGGTGGTCAGCCGGAGGGCCGCGGCCAGCGCGGCGATGGCGGCGTCGAGGGCGGTGAGGGAGCCGGTGCGGGTGTGTACGGCGCGCTGGACGGCGGCCGTACGGCGCAGGCTGTCGGCTTCCAGGGCCCGGTCGTCGAGTTCGCCGGCCATGGCGCGGGCACGTTCGAGGGTGGGCAGCACGGACGGCAGCCCCGCGCCGCCGTTCAGCTGGCGAGCCGCCGCCAGGTCGAGCAGCGTCTCGCAGACCAGCCGGTCGGCGGCGCTGCCGCGGCGGCGCAGCAGCACGGTGGCGGTGTCGAGGTCATCGGCGGCGCGCACCGCGAGCGCCTCGGCGGGGCGCGGCCCCTGCTCGTGGTCGCGGTCGGCCCGGCGGGCCTGGTCGAGCAGGACACCGCCCCGGGCGGCGTAGACCTCGCCCGGCACCTGCTCGCCGCTGGGCCACTGGTCGAGGAGGGTGGTCAGGGAGCGTTCCGCCTCGTCCAGGGGGTCGTCGGCGGCGGTGTCGTCGCTCGGTGTCAGATCGGCGGTGGGCGGCAGGGCGGCCAGGCGGCGCAGGACCTCGGTGCGGAGCACCATGCTCTCCAGGACGCGGGGGTCGAGCAGGCTCATCAGCCCGCAGGCGGCGTGCAGATGGCGGGCGGCGCCGGCGAGTGCGATGCGCTCCTCGTCGGGTGTGCCGGCGCTCCGGTGTTCCCGGGCACGGGCGTGGCCGACCCGGCCGAGCACGATCAGCGCCCGGGTGTGCTCGGCCTCCCGGCCGGCGGTGGCGGCCGCCCGGTCGTCGGCGGCGCCCGGCGCCGTGGCCCGTTCCGCGGCCCGTGCCGCCCGCTCGGCCTCCTCCAGGGCGTCCGGCTGGCGCCAGGTCGCCCAGGCGTGCAGCAGGGCGCGCGCGAGGTCCGTACCGGCCACGGGCAGCCGTTCGGTGGCGGCGCGCAGCAGCCGGACGGCCTCGATCAGGTCCCGGCCGGCGCGGTCCTGTTCGTAGCGCTCCAGGAGGGCCGCGCCCTCCGCGGCCGGGCCGTCGGCCACATACGGCTGCCGGGCGGGCGGGCGCAGGGCCGGTTCGAAGCGGCGCAGTACGCGTTCCGAGACCCGGGCGAAGGGTTCGGGGACGGCGCGCCGGCCGGTCTCCGGCTCCCGGCCGCTGCCGGAGAGCATGGCAACCGCGACGGCCGGGAAGTTGCGGGCGCTGCGGCCGAAGGTGCGCTCGATGTAGAGCGAGCAGTGCTTGAGGACCAGGGCGGCCTCGCCCGCGCTGAGCCGGCCGAGGAGTTCGTCCCGCACGCCGGGCAGGAAGTCGTACCACGGGCCGCTCACCCCGGCCTGCTCCCCCGACGGCCGCTCGTCCACGGGGAGTTGGGTGACCAGACCGCTGAGCAGCACCTCCGCCAGCTCGGCCGGGCCGGTCTGCGGCAGCATCGCACGCTGGACGAGCTGGATGACGGGGAGGGCGAGCGGGACGGCGGAGAGATGGACGGCGAGCAGCCGGGCGGCGGGTGAGGCCTGCTGGTCGAACTCGCGGACCATACGGGCCGGTGCGGCGGGCTCGGACGCCGGCGCCGGTCCGGCCGGCTGCCCGGCGCCGTGGTCGGCCCGGACCACGGAGGCGGCGCCGCGCAGCGAGAGACCGGCGTCGGCGGCGGCCAGCCGGGCCCAGGAGCCGAGGGCGGAGGGGGTGGCGGAGAGGACCGGAATGGCGCGTTCGCGGGGCGCTTCGGGCGGGGCGCCCGGTGCCCCGGCGGGGCGCCGGCGACGACGGGCGGGCCGGAAGTCCAGGGCCTGGTAGGGGCCCTGGCGGCGGACGAGGGTACCGGCGACGGCGGGCAGGAGGGTACGCGCCCACATCCGCTGCGGCAGCGGCTGGACCACGGCGAGCGGGGCGTCGGCCGCCCATCGGTAGAGCAGCCGCTGCATCCGGCCGTCCCGCCAGAGGGGCCCCGCGCAGTCGCTGACGACGAGGGTGAGGTGGTGGCCCGTCGGGTCGTGCAGCTGGTCGGCGGGCCGCAGCGGGCGGCCGGGGCCGGGGGCCGCCGTGACGCCGATGTCCGGGCCGTGCGGATGGAGGTAGTGCACCGTCACATCGCGGAAGGCGCCGACCCGTTCGCAGACCTGGCGCAGATCGTGCAGCATCTGCTCCCAGACCGCCATCGAGGACGAGCCGTCCATCAACAGCCGCAGGGCGGCCGCGCGGCGGTGCACCCCGCGCAGCACCGGGATGATCATTTCGGCATGGGCGGAGAGTTCGGCGGTGGCGGGCTCGTCCAGCTTGCGGCGGGCCGGGGCGACCGGCGGGCGGTAGCGCTGGATGGGCCGCAGCGCGCGCTGCAGCGGCAGCAGCCCGGGGAACGCGGAGGCGATCGGGACCGCGACCTCGCCCAGGCGCTGCCGGTCCGGGTCGGGGAGCCGCTCCTCCCGGGTGGGCAGCAGCTCCGCGACGCGGCGCCGGGCGCCGTCCCGGAGGGCGGACGAGGACGGGTCGGCGTCCGGCGGACCGGTGTCGCCGTCGGCCGGTGGTGCCCCGCGGGCGCCCCCGGGATCCGTGCTGACGGCCGGTCCCACCCGGAAAGTGGCCGGATCTGTACGGTCGGGGCCCTCCGTGCGGGCGGGCCCGGCGTCCGCGGAGCCCTCCGTCCGGGAGGCGTCCGGGGTGATCCACTGGGCGAGCCAGAGGGCGTCGGCCATCCCGCGGGCATCGGCCGGCACCCCCGCCGCGGTCAGCCGGGCGACGAGTTCGTCGAGGGGGCCTGGGCCGGGCTCCCCGAGGGGCACCGCACTCACCTCGTCCGATCGAGAGGCCGCATCAGCTCCGCCGTCAGACGCCGTCGGGTCTCCTCCTCGTCCTCGTCCGTCCAGCCGGCCTTCTGGGTGAGGTGGATGGCGTTGAAGAGCTGGTCGACGGCGCGGACATCGCCGGGTTCGCGGTCCAGGAAACGGTCGATCACCGCTTCGTAGCGCTCGGCGGCCCCCTCGCCGAAGTGGGCCCGCACCATGGCGGCGAGCCGCTCCTTGTCGGGGACCGGGATGTGGAGGTGGATACAGCGGCGCAGCAGGGGCGCCGGGAAGTCGCGCTCGCCGTTGCTGGTGAGGACGATGAAGGGGAAGGCATGGCAGCGCACCCGGCCGTCGCGCACGGTCACCCGCGCACCGTCGTCGCTGAGCACCTCCACCTCGGGGGCGGATCCGGCCAGCCGCTCCAGCTCCGGAATCCGGAACTCCCCTTCCTCCAGCACATTGAGGAGGTCGTTGGGCAGATCGATATCGCTCTTGTCGAGTTCGTCGACGAGCAGGACGCGGGGCCGGGCGGCGGGCAGCAGGGCCGTACCGAGCGGGCCGAGGCGGATATAGCGGCCGATGCCGCCGCCGGGTTCGTCGGTGGGGTCGGCGTCGTCCGCCGCCGCGCCGTCCGCGCCGTCCGCGGCGGACGGCGCGGACGGGGCGGCGCGGGCGATCTGGAGGTCCTGGAGGCGGCCGATGGCGTCGTAGTCGTACAGGCCGTCGCGGAGTGTGCTGCGGCTGACGACGGGCCAGCCGAGCACCCGGCCGAGGCCGAGTTCATAGGCGACCGAATGGGCCAGGGTGCTCTTGCCGCTGCCCGGTGCGCCGGTCACCAGCAGCGGACGGCGCAGATAGAGGGCGGCGTTGACCAGCTCGCGCTCGGTCTCGCCGGGGCGGTGGTGGCTGGCTTCCCGGTGCTGCACACCGAGCCTGCGCTCGGAGGAGGGATCGAGGGCGGCCGGCGGCGCCACGAGGGGACCGCCGTCGAAATCGCGCCATGGGGGTGGCGGCGGAAGGTGCTCAATTCCGTCGTGCGGTGCCCCCGCGCCACGGTAGATGAGCCAGTCGCTCACGTCGGAACTCCTCGTCGCCGGCCAGGCCTGGGTCAGGAGCGATGGTCATGGCGGATTGCCGGAGGCGTCGGCATCGTCCACCCCGGCCTCCCCCCACGTCCGCCACCGATCACGCAGATGCGCAATCACGAACAAGTCTTCCACGACGCTATGACAGTACCCAGCCGGACGGAAGCGCACGGGGCGGTTTCCGGTCTCGCCTGTGGGCATCACAGGCGGCCAAGTGCCATGTGCGGGGCGCGACTTGCCGCGCGAGGGGCGGAAGCGACCGGGCCGGGCACCGGGCGCGTGCGAGGTGCGAGGGGCGTGCGCGGCGCCCGGACCGTCGGGGGGCGGCGCCCGGCCGGCTCATCGCGGCGACAGCTGGGGGCGGTCCGTGAAGAGCGGCGGAATCGGGTCTTCCGGGTCGTCGTACAGGAGCACCAGGTCGCGGGCCCAGTGGGTGCCCTCCTCTGCGGCCTCGGCGGCCTTCGCGCGCAGCTGCCGGACGAGCTCGGGAAGCCGGACCACCCCGCCCGAGCCCTGGAGCAACTCCCGTACCCCGCGGTGGAATTCCTCGCAGCCGGCATCGCAGTCCCGCTCCTCGCCGTGGCCGCCGGCCGGCCACAGCCCCGCCGGGAATCCGCTGTCCAGTACGGCGCCGACCGCATCCCGCCCGAACCCGTCGGCGACCGTGTGGCACAGCGCGGGCAGCACGCCCTCGCCGGCCGCCTCCAGCAGCCGCCAGATCGCCTCGGCGGAGCCGGGCCGCGCGCCGTCACCGGTGCGTGCCCGCAGGCGCAGTGCCCGTAGTTCCGGGGCCGCGCTCAGGCCCTGCCAGCGGCGCAGCCAGGCCGGGTCGACCTGCTCGCGCCGTCCCTGGTCGCGCAGGATCACCGCGCGCCCGGGGCCCACCGGGCGCCGCCGGGCGGTGCGCCGGGTCGAGGCCGCGACCTCCCACTGGCCCGCGGCGGTGTGCCACTGGCCTTCGGGGACGGCGACCTCCAGCCGTACCCGGGCCCCCGGCCCCGCATCGCTGTCGGCCCGCAGCAGCCGCCCGCCGAGCCGTTGCAGCACCTGCTCCCTGGCCTGCTCGAACGGCACCCCGCCGGCCGACTCCTGGACGTCCACCCGCAGCCACTGCCCCTGGCCGTAGCCCTCGCTGACGGACCAGTTGAACAGTTCCTGCCCGCCCTCGCCGTAGAACAGCGGCTCGAACTCGACGAGCACGGAGCGCGGGCGGCGGCGTACCGGTCCTATCCTGCGACGGTCCTGCGGCTGCAGCACCACCGCCTTGGCCTGCACGAACTCCGCGAGACGGGCCGCCTGTCCGCGTACCGCCGCGGCCTGTTCGCCCGGTACGTCGCGCACCTCGTCGGCGGTCAGCTGCGCCACGATCCGCAGATAGTGCACAAAGGCGCGCAGCTCCGTGTACGGGTCGCTGCCCTGGTAGAGCGCGCCGTGACCGTCCCGCCAGGTACGCAGCGACCAGGCCCCCGGCCGGTCGCCGCGGTCCAGCACCTCGCCGACCGCGGCCTCCACGAGCAGCGGATCGCGTGGTGCGGGCAGATGGGCGAGCAGGTCCAGCGCCTGCAGCCGCTCCTGTACGCCCCACAGGCGGCCACGGCCCGCCATGATCGCGTGCTGGGCGTCGAACCAGGTGGGCCCGGTGGCGCGGCCGAGTTCCTGACCGGCCCAGTGCCAGCGGTCGTGCAGGCACATCAGCGCGTGGTACGGGTCGGGCCCGAGGCCCTCGGCGCCCGGGACCAGGTGTTCGGGCCCCAGCCCGCGCAGCGCGGTGACCGGCACCGCGAGCCCGACGTGGTCCTGTTGGTGGCGGCCCTTGACGATGCCGACCACCTCGCCGCGGTCACAGTCGATCAGCGGCCCGCCGGAGGCGCCGGGCGTGACCCGGACATCGCTGCCGAACTGCAGCCCCCGGGCATCACGGGCACCGAAGCGGACCGCGATGAACGGGTCGACGGGGGTGACGGGGGTGACGGGAGCGCGCGGGGCGGCGGGCGCGCCGTGCCCGCCGTGCGCGTCGCCGTGCGCGCGCAGGCCGGGTCCGTCGTCCGGTCCGCTCCGGCCGCGCCCGCCGGCCGCCCCCCGTACGCCGCGGTCCTCGCCCGGCCCGTGGACGCCGCGTCCGTCGCGGGACGTCCGCGCGCCGTCACCGTCGTGCGGCTCACGTAGGACGCGTTCCCCGGACCGGGCCGGGTCCGCGGACCCGCCCGCGTCACCGTTCCCGCCGTCCCGCCCGTCCAGGTCCGCTTCCGCGGCCCCGCCCGTCTGATCGTGCCCGCGGAAGATATAGGCGTCCTCCAGGAGCGTCGCCGGCTGATCGCTGAGCCAGGCGCAGGGGTGGTCGGGCTCCGGGTCGAGCAGCCGGACCAGCGCGAGGTCGGCGCGGGCGGCGCCGGGGCCGGCTTCCGGCGCGGGCCGGCTCAGGTCGTACGCCGGCCGCGCGGGTACCACCCGGCCGCCGAACGCGACCCCGAAGACACCGTCGGGGCCCGTGTCGCGCCGGCGCCCGTCACTCGCCGCGAGCACATGGGCGCAGGTCAGCACCCATCCCGGGGCGATCAGCACCCCGCTGCCCCATGACCGGACGGCCCTCGCGCCCGGCGCGGCGCGCAGTCCGACGGTGGTGCGTCCGGCGTGGTCGAGGAGCTGTGCGTAGTGGGCGCGTTCACCGCGGGAGGCGGACCGGCCCTCGGAAGTCGTCATCAGCGGCTCGCGTCATCCGGCTCCCGGGGGCCGGCCGCAGGTCCCCCGTGCGGCTCCTCCGGTAACGCCGTCCGGTCCTCGCGCCGCCAGGTGAGCGTGACGGAGAGGTTGGCCTTCGCCTCACCGTCCGCGAGCAGGGCAACGGCCTTGCCCGGCTTGGCCGAGAGCTCCACGCCGAAGGTCACACTGGTCTCGTGCGGCGCGACCCGCTCGGTGGCCTGGCGGACACTGGCGGCGACCCCGCCGATCACCTCGCGGAGCCCCTCGACCCGGGCGCCGAGCGCGTCCCAGGCACCGACGTCCTCGAATTCGCCGTCGGCCCCGTACGCGTCGTCGGGCCCGTCGAGCCCCGGGGCGTCGAGCCGGGAGACCCGGGCCCAGACCTCCGTACCGTCCGGCAGCTCGATCCGCTGCGCGCGATCGTGCATCACGGCCTCCTGCTCCCCGTGTGCGGCAATTCCCCCCTTGCCGCAGGACCGTTGACAGGTGATCAGGCTAGCCTTCGGGCGCCTGTGGCGCGAGGGGTCCGTGAGCCTGCCTATCCTGGCCGGGAATGACCCATGACCCCTGGTGGAGAGCGCGTGTATTTCACTGACCGTGGCATTGAGGAACTGGAGAACCGGCGCGGCGAGGAGGAGGTCACCCTCGGGTGGGTGGCCGATCAGCTGCGTACGTTCGTCGACCTGAACCCGGACTTCGAGGTACCGGTGGAGCGGCTGGCCACCTGGCTGGCCCGCCTGGACGACGAGGACGAGGACGAGTAGGCCGGGGCGGACGGCGGACGGCCGCCGTCCGGCCGGGGCGAGGCCGCCGCACACCGCGGAACCCGGAGCGGAACACGGAGCGGAACGCGCAAACGCAGAGCGCGACACGAAGCGGAACACCTAGGGGACGCACCACGGACACATAGGGGCAAGCTCCGGGACCGGAGCGCTTGACTTCCGCAATCCGCGACATATCGTGTCTACAGAAGACGCGATATATTGCGTTGCACGGCTATCCAGGGGAGGCCAGGAATGTCAGCCCGGACCGAGTGGTCTCACCATCCGATGCAGGTGGCCGAACCGCGCACGCTGGAGATCACCGACCCGCTCGACGCGCTGAACGTCCGCCTGGTCGGCGGCACCGTCAACGTCGTCGGCACCACGGACGACGGCCCGGCCCGCCTGGAGATCAGCGAGCTGCACGGCCCGCCGCTGACCGTCTCGTGCCGCAACGGCACGCTGTCGGTCGCCTATGAGGACCTCCCCTGGAAGGGCTTCTTGAAGTTCCTCGACCGCAAGGGGTGGAACCGCAGCGCGGTGGTGTCGGTGACCGTACCGGCCGGCACCCGCGTCGAGGTCGGAGTGATCGGCGCCGGCGCGGTGGTCTCCGGCATCTCGGGGCGTACGGACGTCCGCGGCATCTCCGGCGACAGCACACTCGTCGGGCTGACCGGCGGGGTGCGGGCCGACACCGTCTCCGGCAGTGTCGAGGTCCAGTCGGTCACCGGCGATCTGCGGTTCCACTCCGTCTCGGGGGACCTGACGGTCATCGACGGTGCGGGCGGTGCGGTGCACGCCGACTCCGTCAGCGGCGACATGGTCCTCGATCTCGACCCGGCGAAGGGCGCCGACATCACCTTGACGACGGTCTCCGGCGAGGTCGCCATCCGGCTGCCCGACCCGGCGGACGCCAAGGTCGAGGCCAACACCGCGAGCGGCACGGTCTCCAACGCCTTCGACGATCTGCGGGTCAGCGGCCAGTGGGGCGCAAAGAAGATCACCGGCTCGCTGGGTGACGGCACCGCCACGCTCAAGGTCACCACCGTCTCCGGCGGTCTGGCCCTGCTGCGCCGCCCCGCTTCCGAGGACGAGGCCGGGCGGCCCGGTGCCCCCGGCGGCGGCCCGGCCCCCGGTCCGCACAAGGACTCCCCCACCGCCCCGCCCGCAGGGAAGAAGGTGCTCTGAGCATGCCCCCCGTCTTTGCCCACGGCCGCCTGCGCCTCTACCTCCTCAAGCTGCTGGACGAGGCGCCGCGGCACGGCTACGAGATCATCCGCCTCCTGGAGGAGCGCTTCCAGGGCCTCTACGCCCCCTCCGCCGGCACGGTCTACCCCCGGCTGGCCAAGCTGGAGGCCGAGGGCCTGGTGACACATGCGACCGAGGGCGGCCGCAAGGTCTACTCCATCACCGACACCGGACGAGCCGAACTCGCCGACCGCGGAGGCGAGTTGGCCGACCTCGAACTGGAGATCCGGGAGTCGGTCGCGGCGCTCGCCTCGGACATCCGGGAGGACGTGAGCGGTTCGGCGCGGGATCTGCGCCGTGAGATCCGGGAAGCCGCCCAGCAGGCCCGCAAGGACGCGCGAGGCTCCGGGAAGGCCGCGCACAACGGCGACGGGAAGGCCGACTCCGAGGACAACACGTCCGGACGTCCGTTCCCGGAGGCCGCCGGCTACTTCGACGCCGCGTTCGGCGACAAGGAGTCCTGGCAGCAGGCGAAGGAGGAGTTCCGGCGCGCCAAGGAGGAGTGGAAGGAACAGGCCCGGCGCGCCAAGGAGGAGAGCCGGCGCGCCAGACAGGACGCCCAGCGGGCGCGCAAGCAGGCCAGGGACGCCCAGGTGTTCGCGCGCGAGGAGGTCCAGCGGGTCATCAAGCGCGTACAGGAGCAGACCCAGGAGGCGGTGCGGTCGGGCGACTGGTCGGGCGCGGTGCGCGAGGCGCTGTCCGAGGTGTCCCGCGAGGTCGGCCGCTTCGCCGGCGCCCAGTCCGGCAACGGCCGGGGCGGCGAGCCGGACGGCGACGGGCGGGGCAGCAAACCGGACGGCACCGGGCAGGGCAGCAAACCGGACGGCACCGGGCGGGGCAGCGAGCCGTTCGGCGCCGGGCGGGGCGGCGCGGACAACGGGACCCGGGTGACGGTCGAGCGCGTCGACCTGCCCGAGGAGGAGCAGGGGAGGGTCCCCGGGAAGGGCCCGGCGAACGGCTCTGCGAGGGGCCCGGCGGCCGGGGCTCCGCCGGCCCCGGAGTGGGCGGCGGAGCCGGCCGGCGACAACCCGGCCCGCGACTTCGACCGGCTGCTGGACCGCTTCCGCGACGATCTTCGGGACGCGGCGCGCGACCACGGCGTCACCGCCGCACAGCTCAAGGAGTCCCGCCGCCGGCTGTCGACGGCCGCCGCCCACATCGGCGCGCTGCTGCGTGATCCGGAGCGGTACGCGTCCCGGACGGACCGGGACGACTGAGCGGCCGGGGCCGGGACAGGGGCGGGGGCCGGGACAGGGACCGGGGCGGGACACGCATGAGGTGCCCCCCGCCCCGGCCGTCCCGCCCTCCGGCCGTCCGCTCACCCCCCGGCCACCGAGGCATCCGGGGCCGGCGGGACCTCCGGGGCTCCGACGCACTTCCGCAGCGCCCCGATGAGCCGCTCGGCCCGCTGGTCACCGCTGCCGCCCATCCGGTTGGCGGTATAGGCGAAGCCGACTCCGAACTCGTCGTCCCCGAAGGCGAACTGGCCGCCCGCTCCGCTGTGGGCGAAGGAGCGCGGGCCGAGCAGCCGGCGGAACGCCGAGTCGATGAGGACACCGCTGCCCCAGCGTGCGCCGAGGTCCGGGAAGCCGGACCACGAAGGACCGTCCCCCGACAGCTGCCGGACCGCGTCGGTGACGGTGTCCTCGGACAGCAGCCGCGGTCCGCCGTCCACACCGGTCGCGACTGCCGCGTACAGGGTCGCCAGACCGCGCGCCGAGGAGACCCCGCCCGCACCGGGGAATTCGGCGGTCAGCAGGGCGGGTGAGTTGTAGCCGTGCGGATCGTCGAGCCCGGGGAAGGGCAGTACGCCGTTCATCGTCAGGGCCCGCACGGGCAGCAGGCCGGCGTCCGGCATCGGCGGCCGCCCCTCGGCCTCGGCGAGCCGGGCCATCCCCGGTACCTCCTCCTGCGGCATACCGATCCAGGTGCGCAGCCCCAGCGGGTCGCCGATGACCGCACGGAAACAGGCGCCGGGGGTCCGGCCGGTGAGGCGCCGGATCACCTCGCCGACGATGAAGCCGAAGGCGTGGGCGTGGTACTCGTACGCCGTGCCGGGCTCCCAGAGCGGCTTCTGTTCCTCCAGGGCGCGGATCACCGGAGTCCAGGCGGTCAGCTCCTCGAACGTCAGCTTCCGTTCGGCGAGCGGGATTCCGGCGGTGTGGGCGAGCACCATCCGGGTGGTGATCTTCTCCTTGCCGTGCCGGGCGAACTCCGGCCAGTAGCCGGCCACCGGGGCGTCGAGATCCCACTTCCCCTGCTGCGCGAGCAGATGGGCCAGGATACTGACGACGGCCTTGGTGAGGGACATGACGGGCAGGACGGTCTCCTCCTGCCACTCCCGCCCGGTCCGGTCGTCGGCGATCCCGCCCCACAGGTCGGCGACCTTACGCCCGTCCACGAACACGGCCGCGGCGGCGCCGAGTTCACCGCGCTCGGCGAAATTCCGGGCGAATTCGTCCGCGAAGGCCCCGAATCCCTCGTCGGCCCATCCGTGGTACGGCATGCGGTGCTTCCTCTTACGACGCCTCGGCCCCCCGCGGGCCGTCGGCCGGGTCACCCTACGTACGGGGCCGTCCGGGCTCGACCGAATATCCGGTGCGGGCCGGTGCGGGGAGGAATCCGGTTCCGGCCGCGCGCGGCCGGAACCGGGCTCACCCCAACCCGGCCACAGCTACGCACAGTTGCTATCTGCGGCCTGGATTCACGCGGCGTAATCGGGGAAGTCGCTACTTCGCACGGCTTTTCGCCCGGCACGGGGTTCCGGGGAGCCCCAGTCGCCCGATTCCGCGGACCGGCAGCCGTGCTCCCGACCGCGGTCCCGCTCTCCCTGTCTGTGCACGCATCGTGAAGGCCATGAGGTAAAGCGATGTCGGAATACCTTTCGGTCGCCCGCCGGATGTGGCACCTGCTGGAGCCACTGCACGCCACGCTGCACTTCGCCCCCGAGGCCCGCCAGGCCGCCGCCGACCTCGGTCATGACGTGTCCTCCCGCCGGCCCGGCTACTTCGCCTGGCGTACGGCCCCGCTGGGCGCCGCCGGGCCCGAGCTGGCGGCCGCGACGTACTACACCTTCAGCCCGCGGATGATCGCCCGGTACCTCCCGCGGATCTGGACCGTCGCGGCCCCGGCCAAGGTGCTGGATGCCCGGCACCGCCTCGCGGCCCGCGGCTGGATCGCTCCGGACGGCACGGCGACCGAGCGCGCCCGCAAGGAACGCGAGGCCATCGAGCGGACGACGGACCGGCTGGCGGCCGGCCCGTGGCGGGCGCTGGGCCACTCCCGCGCCGAACGGCCGGCGCAGCTGCACACCCCCGTCCTCGGCGCGGTCTTCGAGGCCGGATATCTGCCCCGGCACAGCACGCTGGGCATCGGGACGGTGACGGTCGGCCACCCGTAGGGGCGGGCCCTGAGCGGGTCCCGCGGGGGCTGCCGTGGGGCGCGCCATTCCCGGGCGCCGCGCAAGGACGCACCCTCCGCCGCCGCAGCGACGCGCCCTCCCCCCGAGCGCCACGAGCCGGCCGGGACGTCCGGGACGGACCGGCCCTACGGACGGGCCGGATCAGCGGCGGACAGGGCGATCACCGCCGCGACCCCGTCCGTCCACAGCCCGGTGGCGGCCGCGTCCGGCCCCGTCATCAGCGCCGCGTCGAACCGCTCCAGCCGGGCCCGTTCGTCACCGGCCGCCCCGAGCCGGGTACCCCCCTCGACCGCCACCACCAGAACCTCCTCCGGGAGGGCGGCGCCACCGGCACCACAATCGGCACCACCACCGGCACCGCCGTCGGCACCACCATCGGCCGGCCACCGCCCCGGCCACACCGTCCGGCTCCCCCGCACCAGGTCCACCGTCGCCGCCGCCCGCCCCTCCCTGAGCATCACATTGAGATTGACGACGGGGCCGTCCAGCAGCCGGGAGCCGGTGGCGGCACCGCCCGGGAAGGCGAACGGGCGGCAGCGGTCCGGGAGGAGCCGCGTGGTGCCGTCCACCGTCAGCTCCAGTCCGGCGCCGTCGACGACGGTGAGGATCCGCCGGACGCCGGGCAGCGGCGAGTACGGCCCGTCCCGGGTGACGTCCGCCAGGCTGACCCGCCAGGCGAAGGTGTCCCAGCCGGCACCCGCCGGGTGGACGGCGATCTCACGGGTCACCCCGCCACCGTTGCTCCACGGCACGGCGGGACGCCCCTCGGCCCGCAGGATCCGCACTCTTGCCACCCCTCCCAGAGAACTGACGAAACATCAGGCACCGCACCGGCATCGCACACGCCCGACGGGCCCGTCAGCCCTCGTCCTCACACCGTCAGGACGACCTTGCCGAACAGCTCGCCCGCCGCCATCTTCGTGAACCCCTCACGCGCCCGGTCCAGCGGCAGCGTCGAGTCGATGACCGGCCGGATGCCCTTGGCCGCGCAGAAGCTGAGCAACGACGCCAGCTCCTCCTTGCTCCCCATCGTGGAACCGACGATCTTCAGCTCCAGGAAGAAGATCCGGTTGAGTTCCCCGCTCTTCGGGGTGAAGCCGCTGGTGGCGCCCGAGATGACCAGAGTGCCGCCGGGGCGCAGCGACGTGACGGAGTGCGACCAGGTGGCGGCGCCGACCGTCTCGATCACCGCGTCCACCCGCCGCGGCAGCCGCTCGCCGGCCGCGAACACCGCCTCGGCGCCCAGCTCCAGCGCGCGCTTGCGCTTGGCCTCGTCCCGGCTGGTGGCGAAGACCCGCAGACCGGCTGCGGCACCCAGCACGATGGCGGCGGTCGCGACGCCGCCGCCCGCGCCCTGCACCAGCACACTGTCCCCGGGCCGTACGCCCGCGTTGGTGAACAGCATCCGGTACGCGGTCAGCCAGGCGGTCGGCAGACAGGCGGCCTCCTCGAAGGACAGCTCCTTCGGCTTGGGCAGCACGTTCCAGGCCGGGACGGTGACCTGCTCCGCGAAGGTGCCCTGGTAGCGCTCGGTGAGGATGGAGGGCTTCTCCTTGGGGCCGACGCCGTGCCCGGTCTGCCCGATGACGGAGTGCAGGACGACCTCGTTGCCGTCCTCGTCCACTCCGGCGGCATCGCAGCCGAGGATCATCGGCAGGCTCTCCTCGGTGATCCCCACCCCGCGCAGCGACCACAGGTCGTGGTGGTTGAGGGAGGCGGCCTTGACGTTGACGGTCGTCCAGCCGGGGCGGGCGCCGGGGGCCGGGCGCTCCCCCAATTCGAGGCCGTTCAGCGGCTGGTCACGGTCGATGCGGGCGGCATAGGCGGCAAACATGATCCCAACGTAGACCGCGGCCGGGCGCTGCGGTACCGCGTACCGGTGTGACCCGCACCGCGCCGCCCCGGCCGGCGCCGGCCCCCGCAACGGGCCGGGCCCGCACCCGTGAGGGGTGCGGGCCCGGCCCGTTGGCGCACGACAATCCGCGGCGGCGCGGTCAGCGGCGTGCCACGCCCTCGGCGCGGGCGGCGGCCGCGACGGCGGCGGTGACGGCCGGGGCGACCCGCTCGTCGAACGGCGAGGGGATGACCCGGTCGGCGCTGAGTTCATCGGCCACCACAGCGGCCAGTGCCTCGGCGGCGGCGAGCTTCATGCCCTCCGTGATCTGCGTGGCCCGCACCTGCATGGCCCCGGCGAAGATGCCCGGGAAGGCCAGCACGTTGTTGATCTGGTTGGGGAAGTCGCTGCGTCCGGTGGCCACCACGGCCGCGTACTTGTGCGCGACCTCCGGGTGGATCTCCGGGGTGGGGTTGGCCATCGCGAAGATCATCGAGTCCTTCGCCATCGTGGCCACCGCCGACTCCGGCACCGTGCCACCGGAGACCCCGATGAAGACATCGGCGCCGTCCAGCGCGTCCTCCAGCGAGCCCGTCAGCCCGCCCTTGTTGGTGAAGCCGGCCACCTCGCGCTTGACGTCCGTCAGATCGGCGCGGTCGGCGGAGACGACGCCCTTGCGGTCGCAGACCGCGACATCCCCGATACCCGCCTCGATGAGGATCTTGGCGATGGCGACCCCCGCCGCGCCGGCCCCGGAGATGACCGCCCGCAGCTGGCCGAGCGACCGGTCGGTGAGCTTGGCGGCGTTGCGCAGCGCGGCCAGCGTGACCACGGCGGTGCCGTGCTGGTCGTCGTGGAAGACCGGGATGTCCAGCCGCTCCTGGAGCCGGCGCTCGATCTCGAAGCACCGGGGCGCCGAAATGTCCTCCAGGTTGATGCCGCCGAAGGACGGTGCCATCCGGACGACGGTCTCGATGATCTCGTCGGTGTCGGTGGTGCCGAGCGCGATCGGCACCGCGTCCACACCGCCGAACTGCTTGAAGAGGATGGCCTTGCCCTCCATCACGGGGAGGGAGGCCTCCGGGCCGATGTCGCCCAGGCCCAGCACCGCGGTGCCGTCCGTGACCACGGCGACGACCTGGGACTTCCAGGTGTAGTCGTAGACGAGCTCGGGCTGCTCGGCGATGGCGCTGCACACCTTGGCGACGCCCGGTGTGTACGCGAGGGACAGGTCGTCCTTGTCGCGGACAGGCACGGTCGCCTGGATGGCCATTTTGCCACCGCGATGCAGCGCGAAGGCCGGATCGAAGGCGTCGTCGGGCGCACTGCCCACGCCCTCGCCGGTATTGCTGTCGCTGCGAGGATTGACGATCTCCGCTGCCACTTGTCTTACCCCTTTTAATCGTAAATCTGCTGAGGGTGGCCACTCCCTGGTTGAGGGGTGGGCGGGCACCGCGTCCGTGCCCTGCGCGGCAGATGGCCGCCGCGCGGGGGGAGGTACGGACGCCGGGCGCGCCGCACACGCGCCCTGAGCCCCGGATGAGGGGTGTAACGCACCTTTCTACCCGACGGGCGCGGGCCCCGACGACTCAGATTCCCCACCCGTGGATTCAGATTCCCGACAATAACCGCGAATTGCACAAAAAACTCAGAAGAGCTACCCCGGCCACCCCCCACCCGTCCGGATTCCGAGACGGCCGTGTGGCCCGGACAACTCGGGGCATCCACCGGCACGATGACCCCCTTGCGCCACAAGGCCGCCACCTCGCCTTCTCCGTCCGTTATCCGATTTTGACCATGACGACAGTCCGAATAACGGATCTCGGATGGCAGGATTCCGTCACCAACCGAGGTCGCGACGCTCGAAGGTGTGCCCCGGCCCTTTTTCACGTCGGCTTCTCCATCCGCAGGAGGATCAGCATGACCGCAAGCACCATCCGTCGCCCGGCCGTCGGCAGGTCTCGCACAGCCGTGGCCGCGGCGACGGCGGTCGCCGCCTCGCTGCTGCTGCTCAGCGCCTGCGGCGACCAGACGGACGCGGCCATCGCCAAGCGCGAAGCGAAGAAGAACCGCAACGTCAACGCGCCGCTGTTCAAGAAGCTGCCCAAGGACGTCCAGGAAAAGGCCATGCTCCAGGTCGGCTCGGACATCACGTACAAGCCGGTGGAATTCCGCTCCAACGGTGCGGTCGAGGGCATCGACCCGGACCTCGCGGAGGCGATGAGCAAGGAGCTGGGCATCAAGCTCAACTTCAACAACGCCACCTTCGACACCCTCATGGGCGGTCTGAAGTCCAAGCGCTACGACATCGCGATGTCGGCGATGACGGACACCAAGGACCGCCAGGAGGGCATCGACAGCAACACCGGCAAGAAGATCGGCCAGGGTGTCGACTTCATCGACTACCTCAACGTCGGCGTCTCGCTCTACACCCAGAAGGGCAAGACCAAGGGCGTCGACGGCTGGGAAACACTGTGCGGCAAGAAGATCGCGGTGCAGCGCGGCACCGTCTCGCACGACCTGGCCAAGGACAAGTCGAAGGCCTGCGAGAAGAACGGCGAGCAGCCCATCTCCATCGAGGCGTTCGACAACGACTCGGAGGCCCAGACCCGGCTGCGCACCGGCGGTGTGGACGCCGTCTCCAGCGACTACCCGGTCGCGGCGTACGCGGTGAAGGTCTCCGGGCGCGGCAAGGATTTCCAGATGGTCGGCGGTGCGCCGCTCAAGGCCGCCCCGTACGGCATCGCGGTCCCCAAGGGACAGCAGCAGCTGCGTGATGCGCTCAAGGCCGCGGTGGAACTCGCGATCAAGAACGGCTCGTACGCCAAGGTCCTGGACAAGTGGGACGTCAAGGATGCCGCGGTCAAGAACGTGGACCTCAACGGTGGCTCCTGAGCCGCCAGAAGCCGTCCCGTCCGCTCCGCGCACCTCCCGCCGAATGCTGAAAGGCAACACCCGTGTCAGTTGACGTCGACAAGTCGGCCCAGCCGCCGGCGGACGCTCCGCCGCCCCAGCCCGAGCCCGTCAAAGCCATCCCGGTCCGCCATTACGGCCGCTGGGTGGCGGCGATCGTCGTCATCGGGCTGATAGCCCTGCTCGGCCGGGCCTTCGCCGCCGGGAACGTCAACTGGGATGCCATACCCCAGTACATGTTCAACGCGGACATCCTCAAGGGCCTGCGCAACACCCTGCTGATCACCGTGCTCTCGATGATCATCGGCATCGTCCTCGGGGTCGTCCTGGCCGTGATGCGCCAGTCCAAGAACCCGGTGACCTCGACCGTCGCCTGGTTCTACGTCTGGTTCTTCCGCGGTACGCCGGTCTACGTCCAGCTGTTCCTGTGGTTCAACCTGGGCCTCGTCTTCCAGTACATCGACATCATGCCGATCTACAAGGACGAGTGGTCCGACTTCATGACCCCGTTCCTGTGCGCGCTGCTGGGCCTCGGCCTCAACGAGGCGGCGTACATGGCGGAGATCTGCCGGGCCGGCCTCAACGCCGTCGACGAGGGCCAGACCGAGGCGGCGCACGCGCTGGGCATGAGCCACGCGAAGACGCTGCGCCGGATCATCGTGCCCCAGGCGATGCGGGTGATCGTGCCGCCGACCGGCAACGAGGTCATCAACATGCTCAAGACCTCCTCGCTGGTCATCGCCGTCCAGTACTACGACCTGCTGCAGGCCGCGCAGAACGTCGGACGGGACTCCGGCGTCGTGGTGGAGATGCTGATCCTCGCCGCCGCCTGGTACCTGATCGCCACCACCGTGCTGAGCATCGGCCAGTACTACCTGGAGCGCTACTACGCCCGCGGCTCCAGCCGCCAGCTCCCGCCCACTCCGCTCCAGCGCGCCAAGGCGAAGCTGTCCGGCGGCTTCCACCGCTCCGGAGGTGTCGCATGACCAGCACGACCACGACGCACAAGGCGGCCGGCACCAGCGGCGGCCCGATGGTCAAGGCCGAGGGCGTCCACAAGTCCTTCGGCGCGGCCCACATCCTCAAGGGCATCGACCTGGAGGTCGCGCCGCGGGAGGTCTTCTGCCTGATCGGCCCGTCCGGCTCCGGCAAGTCGACGTTCCTGCGCTGCATCAACCACCTGGAGAAGGTCAACGCCGGACGGCTGTCCGTCGACGGCGAACTGGTCGGCTACCGCGAGCACAACGGCAAGCTCTACGAGCTGCGCGACCGCGAGGTGGCCGCCCGCCGCCGGGACATCGGCATGGTCTTCCAGCGCTTCAACCTCTTCCCGCACATGACCGCGGTGGAGAACATCATGGAGGCGCCGATCCAGGTCAAGGGCGAGTCGAAGGCCGCCGCCCGGGAGCGGGCGGTCAAGCTCCTTGACCGTGTCGGGCTGTCCGACAAGGCCGGCAACTACCCCTCGCAGCTCTCCGGCGGCCAGCAGCAGCGCGTCGCCATCGCCCGTGCGCTGGCGATGGAGCCGAAGCTGATGCTCTTCGACGAGCCGACCTCGGCCCTCGACCCGGAGCTGGTCGGCGACGTCCTGGACGTCATGAAGGATCTGGCCGCGGACGGGATGACGATGATCGTCGTGACCCATGAGATGGGCTTCGCCCGTGAGGTCGGCGACTCGCTGGTCTTCATGGACGACGGTGTGGTCGTCGAATCCGGCCACCCGCGCGAGGTGCTCGGCAACCCCCGGCACGAGCGGACCAAGTCGTTCCTGTCGAAGGTGCTGTAGCACCGTCCCGCGGGCCGGTCCGGGCGGTACGGACGCCCGGACCGGGCCGTACGGGGACGCAGCGCCCGGACCGGGCTGTACGGGACCGCCCCGGTGCGTTCGGAGCGCCGGGTACTACGGGCACCACGGCCGCGACGGGCGCCGGCGCACCGTCGCGGCGGATCACTCCACCGCGGCGGTGCGCCGCCCTCCGGCCCTGGCCCCGGCCCGCTGCGGGGAAACCGGGCCGGCCCCTTCCGGCCTACTTCAGTCCCAGCACCAGCGCGTCCGTGGGCGAAGCCCAGACCGGTCGTGCCTCGGCGAAACCCGATTCGCGCAGCACGGCCGCGTGCCAGGCCGCCGAGGGGGTGTCGCCGTCCGCGTGCTCGCCGTAGATCTCGAAGCGCTCGGCGGTCGGTGCGGCCAGCTGGGGGTCGGCGGCGGCCAGCTGCCACCACGCGGCCCAGTCGACGGCGCCGGCCGCCTTCGCCGCATCCCTGCGCGCATGCCGGAAGGCCCGCTCGGCGGCGTTGATCCGCGGGGTGGCCTCCTCGGGCATGTGGTCGGCGTTCATGAAGACCCCGCCGTCCCGCACCAGGGTGCCGAGCTGTCCGTACAGCCCCCGGAGGTCCTCGGTGTGCAGCCAGTGCAGCGCGGTGGCGGTGAGCACCGCGTCGTACGAGGCGTGCGGCAGCTTGTCCGTCCAGCCGGGGTCCTTGAGATCGGCTCGTACGAAGCGGACCCGGCGCTCTCCGGCGAAGTACCCTTCCGCGATGGCCAGCAGCGCGGGATCCAGATCGACGCCCACACTCTCGGCCTTGGGGAACCGCTTCAGCAACCGGTCGGAGATACTTCCCGTACCGCATGCGAGGTCCAGCACCCGGGGCTCGGGGCCCACCAGTGCCTCGACCATGTCCAGCATCACCCGGAACCGCTCCTCGCGGTCGGGGAGGTACCACTCCTGCTGGCGGTCCCAACTGTTCTGCCACGCCTGCCAGTCGGCGCCGACGACGGTCTCGGTCATCGCTTCCCCTTCAGCCCGTAATACCCTTGCACTGACAGCACCCATTACCTCACTCCTGCATTCCGCACCTTAGCCCCCGCCCGTAAGGACTACAAGTGGAACTGGCCTATTACTCGGACTATGCCGTGCGACTGGTCAACACCGAGCAGCCCGAGCGCGGCAGCGACAGCCTCACCACGGTCGAGGCCGTACGCGAACTTTTCGGCCCCGCCCAGCAGGCCGCCCGGCGTGCGAACGACAGCGACGTCACCCGGCTGCGAGCGGTCCGCTCCCGGCTGCGCGCCGTGTTCGAGGCCGCCGACACCGGCGACGAGGTACTGGCCGTGGACCTCCTCAACGCCCTGATGATGGAGTTCCCGGTCAGCCCGCAGATCTCCGGCCATGAGTACCGGGACGACAACGGCCGCCCCGACTGGCACTTGCACATCGCCGACCACGCCGCCAACGCCACCGCGAGCTTCGCCGCGACCGCCTGTATGGGCCTCGCGTTCCACCTCACCGAACTGGGCGTGGACCGGCTGGGCCTCTGCGAGGCACGGCCCTGCCGCAACGTCTACCTGGACACCTCGACCAACCGGTCCCGGCGCTACTGCTCCGACCGCTGCGCCACCCGCGCCAACGTCGCCGCCTACCGCGCCCGCAAGCGCCTGGAGAGCGAGCGCTCGGCCCTTACCGGCCGGACCGCCGACACCGCCCAGGAGAGCACCCCGGCGACCGAGCGCTGAATCCCCCGCGGCGGCCGCACCCGCACCCGGGCACGGGCGATGACCAGTTCGTCCGGGACCACCCCGAATTCCCGGCTGTCGTTCGCGACGAACGGATTGTCCCCCTGCACCCACCAGCCGCCGTCGCGCCGTCGCACGGCCCGCTTGACGATCAGCAGATCCTGCCGGAACGGATGCCGCAGCACGACCACGTCACCGGGCCGCACCGCCGCCCCGTACTGCACGACCAGCTGATCGCCGGGCTGCAGCGTCGGCACCATCGACGGGTTGTAGACCTCGGCCAGCCCGAAGGCACGGAGCAGCCCGCCCCGCTCGCGCCCCGCTTCCGCGTCCTCACTCTGCTCCGGTCCCCGCTCGTGCACCCGCTCCGGCATCCCGTACCTCCCGGCCCAGCCCCGGTCCGACCCGCTCACCGGTTCATCCTCCCTCAGTCCCACCTCGGCACTGGACTTTTGCCCTAAGACCCCCGGGCCGACCAAGAAAAGCCTTCCCGCACCGAGTAATCTCGCACCTGAGAAGACGATCACGAGGAAGGACTGAACATGCTTTCGCGCCTGTTCGCCCCCAAGGTGAAGGTCAGCGCCCACTGCGACCTGCCCTGCGGCGTGTACGACCCGGCCCAGGCCCGCATCGAGGCCGAGTCGGTCAAGGCCGTCCAGGAGAAGTACCAGGCCAACGAGGACGCGGACTTCCGCACCCGCGCCGTCCTGATCAAGGAGCAGCGCGCCGAGCTGGCCAAGCACCACGTCTCGGTCCTGTGGAGCGACTACTTCAAGCCCCCGCACTTCGAGAAGTACCCGGAGCTGCACCAGCTGGTCAACGACACCCTCAAGGCCCTCAGCGCCGCCAAGGGTTCCCACGACCCGGCCACCGGTCAGAAGGCCCTGGACTACATCGCCCAGATCGACAAGATCTTCTGGGAGACCAAGAAGGCTTGAGCCTTAGCCAGGCAGCCTGACCTGCACTTTCGCGGGTCGCCTCAGCGCCTGTCCGCACCCGGTCCGCACGCCGCCCCGCAGGGCGTCCGTGACGGAGCGGGTGCGGTCTGCTGTGCGCGGCCGCAGAACGGACCGGCCCTTCCCGCCGGCGTATCCGCAGGCTGACGCACCATTCGTCATCGAGCGGCTCGTCTTGTCCGGCGAGGACTTGGGCCGCGACGGTCGGTCCTTTGCGGGGGATCCGGCCTCACGGCTGCGCCTGCTTCGGCAAGGTGAGGATTTCGGCTCCGTCGTCGGTGATGGCGATCGTGTGCTCACTGTGTGCCGTCCGGCAGCCTGTCGCGCTTCGGAGCGTCCACCCGTCGGCATCGGTGACGAGTTCAGCGGTGTCCGCCATGACCCACGGCTCCAGTGCCAGCAGCAGCCCGGGGCGCAGTTTGTATCCACGGCCGGGCCGTCCGGTGTTCGAAACGTGCGGGTCCTGGTGCATCGTTGATCCGATGCCATGACCTCCGAACTCGGTGTTGATCGGGTACCCGGCCTCACTGAGGACCGTGCCGATGGCATGGGAGAGGTCGCCGATGCGAGCCCCGGGCCCGGCAGCGGCGATCCCTGCGGCCAGCGCGCGTTCGGTTGCACTGATCATCGCGACGCTCTCCGGGGGCTTTGCGTCGCCCACGAGGAAGCTGATGGCAGCGTCTGCAGCGACTCCGCCCAGGGAGACGGCGAGGTCGAGTGTCAGCAGATCGCCGTCGGCAAGCGTGTAGTCGCAGGGCCGTCCGTGGAGCACGGCGTCGTTGACGGCCGTGCAGATGTAGTGGCCGAACGGGCCGCGCCCGAAGGATGGCTCGTAGTCGACGTAGCAGGACTGCGCTCCCGCCTCCACGATCATGGCCTTGGCCCACCGGTCGATATCCAGAAGGTTCGTGCCGATCGCGCTACGGCTCTTCAGCGTCTGCAGGATGTCAGCGACCAGGGCGCCGGTGTCTTTTGCTCGGGCCAGCAGGGTGGGGTTCAGGATCTCGATCATGTGGCGCCCTTCTCACGCAACCAATAACTATACCGGCAATACTATACCGGTACTAGAATCGGAGCCATGGTCAGGTTGCCGCTCACTCCCGCAGAGGTCGAACGCGGACAGCGCCTCGGCGCCCTCCTCCGTCGGGCCAGGGGAGAGCGCTCGATGCTCGACACCGCGCTCGACGCACGCGTCTCACCGGAGACCCTCCGGAAGATCGAGTCGGGCCGCGTGGCCACCCCGGCCTTCCCGACCATCGCGGCGATCGCCGATGTCCTCGGCCTCTCCCTCGATGCGGTGTGGGCCGAGATCAGCCGGCCCGAACAGGGCGCGAGACCGGCCGACTCCGGTCACCACTCACGTGAGCAGCTGACCTCGTAAGCCTCCGTCCCGCGGCTGCGCCACAGGCCTCGGCAAGAAAGAAAGCATGGGCGCGGCGGAGGAAGCGCCCCGAAGGCGCCTGCGCGCCGACGCGCAGCACAGCACCGACGCCCTGCTCACGGCGGCCGCCGACGTCTGAGCGAGTCGCCGGGGCCGGCGGGCGGCGGGCGGCGGGCGGTTGCCGGAGTGTGCGGAAGACGCGGGCGGGACCGGTGGCTGCGCTCACGACGGCGCCGGGCCGTTCCGTTGCCCTCGGTGGTGCAGTCCGTGGTGCAGGCCCCCGGCGGCCATTCCTCTGACGGGCAGCTCGGGGGCCGCAGGGCCGGCCGGGCCGGTGTCCTTGGCCGCCGCCGCCCTCCCGTAACGGTTGGCGAGTGGCGCGGAGGTGAGGCCGTGGGCGAGGACGCTGAGCAGGACGGTGCAGGCGACGACCGGGACCACCGCCCGGGTTTCGGAGGCGGTCAGCTCCTCGACGGCCAGTAGCCCGAAGATGATCGAGGCCAGTCCGCGGGGGCCGAACCAGCCCACGAACAGCACCGTTCCGGCGTCCAGACCGCTCCCGATCAGGGCCAGCGCCACGGGCACCATACGGATCACCGTGAGGCTCAACACCGCGTAGAGCACGACCTGCCAGGTGAGGTGGTGGAACACCTCCGGCAGCAGGAGGGCGCCGAACACCAGCCAGACCAGCACGGAGAGCAGCGAGGCGGACTGCTCGACGTACAGCAGCACCCGCTGTGGCGCACCGTGCGCCGACCCGAAGGCCAGGCCGGCGACGAAGGCGGCGACGAAGCCGTTGCCGCCGATCGCGAGCGCGGAGGTGTAGCCGAGGAGGGACAGGGCCAGCACGCCCGCGCCGGCGAAGTCCTCGGCCGCCCAGCCGTTGCGGAGCGTGGTCCGCAGCAGCCATCCGGCGGCCAGTCCGATCACCACGCCGTACGCCGCGCCGACGGCCAGCTGCACCAGGGCATGGCCGGTGGCATCGGGCCCGGCGGTGCCCTCGGCCGCGGACACTCCGGCCAGGGCGAGCACCACCAGGGGCGTGGCGATGCCGTCGTTGAGACCGCTCTCGACATTGATGAGCCGGCGGATCCGCGCGGGCACCACAGGGTTGACCATCATCGTGGCGCCGAGCGCCGCATCCGTCGGGGCGAGGGCGGCCCCGACGTACAGCGCGGCCCATCCCGAGACACCGGGGAGGAGGACGGCCGCCAGCAGTGCGCCGAGGGCCACGCACAGCGGCAGCCCGACCGCCAGCAGCCGTACGTAGAGGCCGAGCTCCGGGCGCAGGGCCCGGAAGGAGAGCCGGGCGGCATCGGTGAACAGCACCCAGACCAGGGTGATCTCCGCGAGCATCTTGACCGTCTCGTGCGGGAGGGCGAGGTCGAGGACGCCGGTGCCCTCGCCCAGCAACAGACCGAGCAGCACGAAGGCGGCCGGTGCGGTCAGCTCGAAGCGCTCCATCCGCCGCGAGCACAGGCACCACAGGAACAGCAGGAGCAGGACCAGAGAAAAGGTGCCATCCACACGGGTCTCCAGGGCTTGGCGCACCGGCTTTCGGGCACACCCACTCTCGGCCATCACCCCCATCGTCCGGCCGGTCCCGAGGGGGCGGGACGGCGCCTTTCACACGGTTGGTCGACCGGAGGGCCGGCGGACGTCGCGCCGGCGCGGCCCCGACCGGCGGACCCGGCCGACGAGGCCCGGCCGACGAGACCCGCATGCGCCCGAGGCGGCACCTGGAGGCAGCGGCAGAAGAACGAAGAAATTTTCCGTGGCTGGTGTCGATCCCGGCGCCGGCCGTTCGTCGCGCTAGTAAGGGGACGGATCCGGGTGGGTACGGGGACGGTTTCGGGCCACTGCGTCCGGCCCCGCACAACCGGTGCACACATCTGCCGAGGAGACGACCGCCATGCGCTTCATGATGCTGCTCAAGATCGACGAGAACACGATGCCGGCCGCCGGGCCCAGCCCGGAGCTGATGGAGGAGATGGGAAGGCTGATCGACGAGATGACCAGGGCCGGGGTGCTGCTGGACACCGGCGGGCTCACGCCGACCGCGCAGGGCACCCGGCTGCATCTGTCGGGCGGCACGATCACCGCGACCGACGGGCCGTTCACCGAGGCCAAGGAGGTCATCGGCGGATATGCCCTCATCCAGGCCGCGTCCAAGGAGGAGGCGGTCGAATGGGCGTCGCGGTTCCTGCGGGTGCACGGCGACGAGTGGACGCTGACCTCCGAGATCCGGCAGGTGGAGGAGCCGCCCGGACCCGGTGTGTGAGGGGGCGGACCGGCCTGCGGAGGAGGGCGCCGGGTGCCCGTGGCCGGCTTCGGATTGCCGGTGCGGGGCCCGGGTGCTCTGATGGGTGCCCGTGACGGCAAGAAGCGACGCGCAGCGCGCGGTCGAGGCGGTGTTCAGGATCGAGTCGGCGCGGCTGATCGCCGGGCTGACCAGGATCGTGCGCGATGTGGGGCTCGCCGAGGAGCTGGCGCAGGACGCCCTGGTGGCCGCCCTGGAGCGGTGGCCGGAAACCGGTGTCCCGGACAACCCCGGTGCCTGGCTGATGGCCACCGCCAAGCACCGGGCGATCGATCTGCTACGCCGCCAGGAGCGGCTGGCCCGCCATGTCGAGGCGCTCGGGCATGCGGCGGAGAGCGCCCCCGGGCCGTCCGAGGCCGATTTCGCGCGGGTGCTGGACAGCGGCGGGATCGCGGACGATCTGCTGCGGCTGCTGTTCATCGCCTGTCATCCGGTGCTCTCCACCCAGGCGCGGGTCGCGCTGACCCTGCGGCTGCTGGGCGGTCTGCGGACGGACGAGATCGCCCGCGCGTTCCTGGTGTCGGAGGCGACCGTCGCCCAGCGGATCGTCCGGGCGAAGAAGACGCTCGCCGCGGCCCGGGTGCCGTTCGAGGTGCCGGGGCGGGAAGAGCTGGGTGAGCGGCTCTCGTCGGTGCTGGAGGTCATCTACCTGGTCTTCAACGAGGGGTACGCGGCGACGGCCGGGGACGACTGGATGCGGCCGGGGCTGTGTGAGGATGCGCTGCGGCTGGGGCGGATGGCCGCCGAACTGCTGCCGAAGGAGCCGGAGGCGCACGGGCTGGTGGCGCTGATGGAGATCCAGGAGTCACGGTCGGCCGCACGGACCGGGCCGGAGGGTGAGCCGGTGCTGCTGCTGGAGCAGAACCGGTCACGCTGGGACCGGCTGCTGATCCGGCGCGGGCTGACCGCGCTCGCCCGCGCCGAGGAGCTGGGCGGCACGGTCGGCCCGTACGCCCTGCAGGCCGCGATCGCCGCCTGCCATGCGCGGGCGCGTACCGCCCAGGAGACGGACTGGCCCCGGATCGCCGTGCTGTACGAGGCGCTGGCGCAGGTCGCGCCGTCCCCGGTGGTGGAGCTGAACCGGGCGGTCGCGGTGGGCATGGCGTTCGGGGCCGAGCAGGGCCTCGCCGTCGTGGACGGGCTGTCGGCGGAGCCGGTGCTGGCGGGCTATCACCTCCTGCCGAGCGTGCGCGGTGATCTGCTCGCCCGGCTGGGGCGCGCGGCGGAAGCCCGGGAGGAGTTTCTGCGCGCCGCCGCACTGACCCGTAATGCCCGGGAGCGCGCCCTTCTGGAGGAGCGGGCCGCGGAGCAGAAGGAGATCGGGCCGTCTTCGTAGTTGCCGCCGGCCGTCGTTCGCCCCCGGACTCGCCTATGTCCCCACCGACAGCGGCCCGTTGTGCTGGACGAGCCACGTCCGGTAGGCCTCGCTCGCCCAGGCGGTCTCCATGTACGAGGCGGTCAGATCGGCGAACAGGTCGTCGGCACAGGCGGCGGGGGTGCCGTCCTGGCGGCAGGCCATGAAGAGGCGGACGGCCAGCGGGTCGCCGTACAGGGGGCGGATCGCCATGCCGTGCCGGAGGCGGGCGGTCGGCTGGCAGGGGGTCACCACCTCGCCGGCCGTGACGAGGTCCACCGTGGTGAGGTAGTCGCCGTGCACGACACGGGGGTTGATGCCGGCCGCGGCCCAGATGCGGCGCAGTCCCGCCCATTCGCCGTCCACGGTCGGGTCGACCATCCACTGGTCGTCGGCGAGGTCCGCCACCCGGATGACCGTCCGGGCCGCCGCGGGATGGGTGTCCGACACGGCGATGAACTGCGGCTCTCTGGCGATGAGTTCGTGCTCCGTCAGCCCCTCGGGGACCCGTAGGGGCGCACCCTCGACCTCGTGGACGAAAGCGGCGTCGAGCTGTCCCGTGGCGACCATGTGGAGCAGCGCATTCGCGGACACATCGGTTCTTATCGTGGTGTCGGTCCGCGGCAGCCGGACCCGTAGCCGGCGCAGCCACCCGGCGACGGCGGGGCTGTTGGTGCTGCCGATGTGCAGCCGTGCACTCTGGTCGCGGTGCGAGGCCGAGGCAACCTCGTCAATGAGTGCCTGCATTTCGGCCACTATCGGCCGGGCCCGGCACAGGACGGAATGCCCCAGTGGCGTGGGCCGGCTGCCGGTCGGTTCGCGGAAGAAGAGCTGGCCACCGAGGGCTTTCTCGATGCGGTGGAGCTGGGTCGTCAGGGAAGGCTGGGTCATGCCGAGCTGCCGGGCCGCCTTGCGTACGCTCCCTGAGTCCGCGATGGCGCACACTGCGCGAAGATGCCGTACCTCGAGCTCCACGTCCGGAGCATAACGACGTCGGCATACGTCACACCAGACTCTCAAACCTGTGGGAACGCGCTCTTTTTTCCGGGGTATTGGCTGGTGCTATCGCCACCTGCCATCTCTGTCTTCCAGGTGAACTCCGTCCAGACTCAACGGCACCAAGAAATCCGCAGGGCCCCGGTCGCCGCCCCACACGGCGACCGTACGGCCCTCGGAAATGAAGGAGCCCCCACATGAGATCTCCCAAGACGGCGCTGTCGGCGGCGCTCGGTCTGGGCCTCGCCGCCGCGCTCGCAGCCGCGGCGCCGGTTTCGGCAGCTTCCCCCTCCGCTCTCTCCTCCCCCGCCAACTCCCCCCGCAGCACCCCCGCTTCGATCGCGGCCTACAACGGCTCGGCGGCCGAGAAGGCCGACACCAAGGCGTTCTTCGAAGCCGTGCTGAAGTCGGCCAAGGCCAAGATGAAGGCCCACCCCGACGCGGCCTCGGTCACCGTCACCTATGACGCGAGCGCCGCCCCGACTTTCGCGAACCAGATAGCGCAGAGCGCGTCGATCTGGAACAGCGCGGTGCAGAACGTGAAGCTGCAGGAAGGCAGCGGCGGCGACTTCCAGTACCGCGAGGGCAACGACTCGCGTGGCTCGTACGCCAGCACCGACGGCCACGGGAAGGGCTATGTCTTCCTGGACTACCAGCAGAACCAGGAGTACAACTCCACCCGCGTGGCCGCGCACGAGACCGGCCATGTGCTGGGCCTGCCGGACCACTACGAGGGTCCGTGCAGCGAGCTGATGTCCGGCGGCGGCCCCGGCCCGTCCTGCCAGAACACCCAGCCGGACGCGAACGAGCGCGCCCAGGTGAACCAGCTCTGGGCCAACGGCCTGGCGGACGTCCACTTCGGCAAGGCCTCCTGACCTGCCCGGCAGGCCTTGTGGCGTAACGAAGTTCGGCGGTGGCCGACGGATCTGACCGAGCTGACGGTGGCCGGATCCGCACGGCCGGGGGCTGTCGAGAGCCGGGTCCTGGCGGCCGGCGCTCGTACCCCACCAGCCCTCGCACCTGCTGTACCGCCCGTGCGGTGGGGCTCCTTCCGGAGCCCCACCGCTTTCGTCCGTCCGGGCGGCCCCGGGCGGGGTCAGCCCCAGATCGCCTGTCCGGCGGCCACCCCGGCGAACGCCGCCGCCGGCCCGGTCAGCACGGTCACCACGACATTGGCCAACGCACTCGCCCGTGCCCGGTCCGCGGCGAGCCGGAGCGTCTCGTAGGAGAACGTCGAATATGTCGTCAGGGCACCGCACAGCCCCGTGCCGATCAGCAGTTGGACATGCGAGGAGGCGGCACCGGCGGCGGTCGCACCGGTCAGCAGCCCGAGGACCAGCGACCCGACGGCATTGACGGTGAAGGTCCCCCAGGGAAAGACCGCGTCGTGCCGGGACTGCACATAGCGGTCGGTGAGGTAGCGCAGCGGCGCCCCGACCATGGCACCGGCCACCACCAGCAGCCAGTTCACCCGCGCCCGCCCACCCCGGGTCCCGTACCGCCCGTCCCCCGTCCCGTACCGCCCGTCCCCGGTCCCGTACCGCCCGTCCCCGGTCCCGTACCGTCCGTCCGCCGGTAGGAGAGCGTCTCGCACGGATCGAGCGTCACCAGCCCGCCGTCGGCGAGGAGTTCCGCCAGCTGCGGGAGGAAGGCCCGCACCCGCTCCTCCGTGTCGACGACGACGACCGCCACCGGCAGCTCCTCGCTGAGGGACAGCAGGCGCTGGGTGTGGACGATGGACGAGGCACCGAAGCCCTCGATGCCCCGGAAGACGCTGGCACCGGCCATACCGGCCCCCCGCGCGCGGTGCACGATCTCCGCGTACAGCGGTTTGTGGTGCCATACGTCCTCTTCGCCGACGAGGACCGTGAGCCGGAGCGCAGGGGTGCCGCCCGGGTGTGCCGTGCCGTGTGTCATGCCGTGTGTCATGCCGTGTGTCATGCCGTGTGTCATGCCGTCCGCCGCCTCAGCTGGAGAAGTGCACGGGTACCGGTCACCGTGCCCCATACGGCCGCGAGCGCGATGAGCAGGGTGCCGGCGAGATAGGCCAGGGCCTCGGCCGGCCGGCCGGCGCCGACCAGCCGCTGGATGTCGACGGCGTAGGTGGAGAAGGTGGTGAAGCCGCCGAGGATGCCGGTGCCGAGGAAGGGACGCACCAGCCGGTGGGCCGGCCGGATCTCGGTGATCACCACCATCAGGACGCCCATCAGCGCACAGCCGACGGCGTTGACGGTCAGGGTCGTCCAGGGGAAGGTGCCGTTGCCGGTGGGCCAGAGGAGTGCCGCACCGTACCGGGCCACGGCGCCGATCGCGCCGCCCGCGGCCACCACACCGATCGCCGGCCACTGCCCCTGCCAGGGTGCCGCCCGGCGGCCCCGCTCGTCCATGTGTCTCCCGAGATCATCGGCGACCTCAGGGTAACCCTGCGCGTTTGACGCGACCAAACATGGGATGTTCCCATCACCGGTGGAAAAGATACCCGGGAGCCGCGGAGAACGGCTCCCGCGAAAGACGTGAAGAGGGAGGACGGCGTCGATGCCGCTGCACAGCACCGCCCGCACCAGCCTGGTCGATCTGGTCATCGAGCAGATGGAGCGGCTGATCGCCGAGGGCGAGTGGGAGGTCGGCACGAAGATCCCCGCCGAGCCGGTGCTGGTGGAGCAGCTCGACGTCGGGCGCAACACCGTCCGCGAGGCGGTCCGCGCGCTGGTGCACACCGGGATGCTGGAGCCGCGGCAGGGCGACGGAACCTATGTCCGCGCCAGCAGCGGCTTCGGCGCGGCCGTCCAGCGGCGGCTGCGGCAGGCCGAGAACCTGGAGGCGTACGAGGTGCGCGCCTGCCTGGAGCGGGATGCCGCGCGCTATGCCGCCGAGCGCCGGACCGACGAGGACCTCGCCGCGCTGCGCGGCGCGCTGGCCGAGCGCGGCCGGGCCTGGGAGAGCGGCGAGGTGGCTGCCTTCATCGACGCGGACATGCACTTCCACCGCACGGTGGCGGCGGCCGCACACAACGGCGTGCTGGCCGAGCTGTACGAGCACCTCAGCGATGCGCTGCGCGGCACACTGCAGGCCGTGCTCGGCACCTCGCTGCCCGAAGCGGTCCGTCATCAGCTCGATGAGCACACCGCCATCGTCGACGCCATCGAGGCACGGGACGCCGAGGCCGCCGAACGGGCCGCGCTGGCGCACCTCACGGAGGCGATGAACGCCCTGCGCGAGCCGCCCGCGGAGCCCCACGGCCGGGACCGCAGCCGCACCGCCCACCCCGGAGACGACGCGCATGGGTGACGGAGGAGGACCGGCAGTCGTGGCGGACGGGCCCGATGCCGGCACATACGAAGGACCGGCGGTCCCGGCAGAAGGCCCCACCGCCGGCACACACGGAGGACCCGCAGTCGTGACAGAAGCACCCGCCGCCGGCACACACGGAGGACCGGCGGTCTGCCCGGAGGCGACCGGTACCGGCATACCCGGCGGGCCGGTTGCCGCGGCGGCCGGAGCGCAGGCCGGTGTCACCGGGCGCCGCGCCCTCCACCTCGGCATCGGCGTCGTCCTGCTGGCCCTGAATCTGCGCCCGGCCCTGGTCGCCGTCTCCCCACTCGTCGGCACCCTGCGCGACGACAGCGGGATGTCGGCCGCCGCCGCGAGCCTGCTCACCGCGCTGCCACTGCTGTGCTTCGGCCTGCTGGCACCGGTCGCGCCGCGGCTGGGACGGCGGTTCGGCATGGAGCGGTCGCTGCTCGGCACCATGGCGCTGATCTGCGGGGGCACCGCGCTGCGGCTGCTGGACTCCATCGTGGCGCTGTTCGCCGGGACGGTCGTGATCGGCGCGGGGATCGCGGTCGCCAATGTGCTGCTGCCCGGCCTGATCAAGCGGGACTTCCCGGCCAGGGCCGGGCTGATGACCGGTCTGTATTCGATGTCGCTGTTCGGCGGGGCCGCGCTCGCGGCCGGGGTCACGGTGCCCGTCCAGCAGGCCGCCGGCTTGAACTGGCGTACCACGCTCGCCTGTTGGGGCGGGCTGGCGGCCCTGGCGCTGGTCTGCTGGCTGCCGCAGGTCCGTAGCCGTACGCGGGTGCCCGCGGCGGCCGCGCGCGCGGCGGCGCACCCGGTACGCGGGCTGTGGCGCGATCCGCTGGCCTGGCAGGTCACCGGTTATATGGGCCTGCAGTCGCTGAGTTACTACGCGGCCGCCGCCTGGCTGCCGACAATGCTCACGGACGCCGGGATGAGCGCGGGCGACGCGGGGTGGATGCTCTCCTTCTCCTCCCTGCTGGGCATCACGGGCTCGTTCCTCGCCCCGGTCGTCGTCGGCCGCCGGCTGCGGGCCGGTGTACTGGCCGCCGTCGGCGCGGTGTTGTGCGCGGCCGGTTTCGCGGGGGTACTGGCCGCGCCCGCCTCCGGCGTCTACCTCTGGATGGTGCTGCTGGGCCTGGGCCAGGGCGCGGCGATCAGCCTCGCGCTGCTGTTCATCGTGCAGCGTGCGCCGGACGCCCGGCACGCCGCCCAGCTCTCCAGCATGGCCCAGTGCTTCGGCTATGTCCTCGCCGCCACCGGCCCGGCCGTCCTGGGCGCCGTGCACGACCTCTCCGGCAGCTGGACGGTTCCGCTGACGGTCCTGCTGGCGCTGCTGCTGCCGCAGATCGCGGTGGGGTGGTGCGCGGCCCGGCCGCGGCAGGTGGCGGGGCGGTAGCGGGCGGCCCCGGCCCGGAGCCGGCCCGGCACCGCCCGCCGGAGACGTCCTAGAGCCAGCCGTTCCGCTTGAAGCCGCGGTGGATCACCCAGCACAGGGCCACGATCAGCACCATCACCAGCGGATATCCGAACGTCCAGTGCTTTTCCGGCATATGGTCGAAATTCATGCCGTACACGCCACAGACCATGGTCGGTACGGCCAGGATCGCGACCCAGGCACTGATCCGGCGCATGTCCTCGTTCTGGGCGATGGCGACCTGGGCGAGATGGGCCTGGAGTATGGAGTTGAGCAGTTCGTCGAAGGCGGTGATCTGCTCGGTGACCCGGTCGAGGTGGTCGGCGACGTCCCGGAAGTACGTCTTGATCCGGGGTTCGACCTGTGTCATCGGCTGGGTCGCCAGCTCCTGCATCGGCCGGTCCAAAGGAGCCACCGCGCGCTTGAGTTCCAGCAGTTCGCGCTTGAGCTGGTAGATCCGGCCGGCCCCGCCGCTGCCTCGCACGGAGAAGACCTCGCTCTCGACGTCGTCGATATCGACCTGGACGGCGGCCGCGACATCGAGGTAGTCGTCCACGACGAGGTCGGCGACAGCATGCAGCACGGAGGACGGGCCGAGCGCCAACTGTTCGGGCACGCACTCCAGTTGCTCACGGAGCGGACCCAGCGAGCCATGCCCGCCGTGCCGCACCGTGATCACGAAGTCGGTACCGGTGAAGACCATGATTTCGCCGGTCTCGACGACTTCACTGGTGTCGGTGAGCCGGTCGTGCTCGACATAGCGGACGGTCCTGAAGACGGTGAACAGCGAGTCGTCGTAGTGCTCCAGCTTGGGCCGCTGATGGGCGTGGACCGCATCCTCGACGGCGAGCGGGTGCAGCCCGAACAACTCGACAATTCCGGAGAATTCCTTCTTGGACGGCTCATGCAGCCCGATCCACACAAATCCACTGCCGGATTCACGGACCCGGCGGATGGCCACATCGGCCGGGTGGTTGCCGTCCTGCCGCACGCCGTCCACGTACACCGCGCAGTTCACCACGGCGGTGCCGAGCGGCGAGCGCGCCGGGTGACTGAGGTCGACCCCCCGGGTGCGCGGCTGCGGCAGCCGGACGGCCTTGCGGAGGTTGCTGATCATCGACACCGGGCCAGTATGGCCCGCGGGAGGCCGTGAGCGGTACGGCAAAGCGGTTGTTTTTACGCAGCGAGGCGGAGCGCAGACGCTCGGTTGGCCGGCGCTTTGCCGTACGGAGGGGCGGGACCACAGATCCGCTTCAGGACAGCTTCGGCCCTACAGGCACCGGCATCATCGGTCCCATGAGTGAGACATCGGCGCGCCTGCTGAACCTGCTGTCCCTGTTGCAGACGCCGCGCGAATGGCCCGGCAGCGAGCTGGCCGGACGACTGGGGGTCACCTGCCGGACGATCCGCCGCGATATCGGGCGGCTGCGTGACCTGGGCTATCCCGTGCACGCCACGATGGGCCCGGAGGGCGGCTACCGGCTGGCCGCGGGCACCGCGATGCCGCCGCTGCTGCTGGACGACGAGGAGGCGGTGGCCATCGCGGTCGGCCTGCGCTCGGCCGCCGGCCTCGCCGTCGAGGGCATCGAGGAGGCGTCCGTACGGGCGCTGGCCAAGCTCGAACAGGTGCTGCCGGCCCGGCTGCGGCGGCGGGTGGGCACACTGGGCACGGCCACCGTCCCGATGCCGGCCGGCGACGGCCCGACCGTCGACCCGGAGCATCTGACGGTGCTCGCCGCCGCCATCACCAACCACGAGCGGCTGCGCTTCCGCTACCGGGCGGGCGCGGGTCCCCACAGCAAGCGCCTGGTGGAGCCGCACCGCCTGGTCGCCTCGGGGCGCCGCTGGTATCTCGTGGCGTACGACAACGACCGCGAGGACTGGCGGATCTTCCGGGTGGACCGGCTGAGCGAGCCGTTCCCCACCGGCGTCCGGACCCCGCCGCGCGAGCTGCCCGCCGCCGACGCGGGCGTCTATGTCCGGGAGCAGATACAGGGGATGCACGCGTCCCACCGGGCGGTGGCAACCGTGCGGGCGCCGGCCGCGGAGGTGGCCGCCCGACTGGGCGGCCCGGCAGGGGGCGAGGTCGTGGCGGTCGACGAGGCGTCGTGCCGCTGGCACAGCACCCCCGATTCGCTGGAGTGGCTGGCCCTCCGGCTGGCCGCGCTGGGGCACGAGTTCACCGTCCACGAACCGCCGGAGCTGGCCGCGTATCTGCGGGCGATGGGCGGCCGGGTGAGCCGTGCGGTGGGGGTGGCCGGGGCGGCGGAAGGCGGGGGCGAGAAGAGCGGGGAGGAGGATGCGCCGCAGTGACGCCCCTGGGAATACCCTAGGGGGGTATATGGTTCCCAGAGGGGGAAACGCGCACTCGCAGCACACCGAGGAGCAGTCATGACCACGGCGGTCGAAGAGCATGGCGTCGAATTGGCGATCGGCGGGATGACGTGCGCCTCGTGCGCCGCCCGCATCGAGAAGAAGCTCAACCGCATGGAGGGGGTCACCGCCACCGTCAACTACGCCACCGAGAAGGCCATGGTGACCCTCGCGGAGGGCAGCGGCGTGGCGCCCGCCGACCTGATCGCCACCGTGGAGAAGACCGGCTACACCGCGGTCCTCCCGGAGCCGCCGGCCGCGGCGCCGGACACCACCGGACCCGCCGGTGGCGAGGGCCGGGGCGAAGCGGCGGACCGGGGCGGCGCCGACGGCCTCGCCCCGCTCCGTCAGCGGCTGCTGATCTCCCTCGCCCTCTCGGTCCCGGTGGTGCTGATGGCGATGGTGCCGCCCCTGCAGTTCACCAACTGGCAGTGGCTCTCGCTGACCCTGGCCGCTCCGGTGGTGGCGTACGGGGCGTGGCCGTTCCACCGGGCCGCCTGGACCAATCTGCGGCACGGCGCCGCCACGATGGACACCCTCATCTCGATGGGCACTCTCGCCGCACTGGGCTGGTCGGTGTGGGCGCTGTTCTTCGGCACCGCGGGCATGCCCGGGATGACGCACCCCTTCGAGCTGACCATCGCCCGCACCGACGGCGGCGGCAGCATCTATCTGGAGGCCGCGGCCGGTGTCACCACCTTCATCCTGGCGGGCCGCTACTTCGAGGCCCGCTCGAAGCGGAAGGCGGGCGCGGCGCTGCGGGCGCTGCTGGAGCTGGGCGCCAAGGACGTCGCGGTGGTGCGCGACGGCCGTGAAGTCCGCGTCCCCACTTCCGCGTTGCGGGTCGGCGACCGTTTCACCGTACGGCCCGGGGAGAAGATCGCCACCGACGGCACGGTGGTGGAGGGCACCTCCGCCGTGGATGCGTCGATGCTCACCGGCGAGTCCGTCCCGGTCGAGGTCTCCCCCGGTGACACCGTCACCGGCGCCACCGTCAACGCGGGCGGCCGGCTGGTCGTCGAGGCCACCCGGATCGGCGCGGACACCCAGCTCGCGCGGATGGCGCGGCTGGTCGAGGACGCACAGAACGGCAAGGCCGCGGCCCAGCGGCTGGCCGACCGGATCTCCGCGGTCTTCGTCCCGGTCGTGATCGCGCTCGCCCTCGCCACCCTCGGCTACTGGCTCGTCACCGGCGCGGGCGCGGTGGCCGCCTTCACCGCCGCCGTCGCCGTCCTGATCATCGCCTGCCCGTGCGCCCTGGGGCTGGCCACCCCGACCGCCCTGATGGTCGGCACCGGCCGCGGCGCCCAGCTCGGCATCCTGCTCAAGGGGCCCGAGGTGCTGGAGTCGACCCGCCGGGTGGACACCGTCGTCCTGGACAAGACCGGCACGGTCACCACCGGCGTGATGACGCTGACCGAGGTCCATCTCGCCGAGGGCGTCACCGAGCCGGAGGTGCTGCGGCTGGCCGGCGCGCTGGAGCACGCCTCCGAACACCCCGTCGCCCGCGCCGTCGCCACCGGCGCGGCGCAGCGGACCGGGGACGGCGACGCGGCGGCAGGCGCCCTGCCCACCCCTGAGGACTTCGTGAACGTCCCGGGCCTGGGGGTGCGGGGCGTGGTCGAGGGGCACGCCGTGCTGGTGGGCCGCGAGCAGCTGCTGCACCAGTGGTCGCAGTTCCTGCCGCCCGAGCTGGCGGCCGCCAAGGCCGCGGCCGAGGCCGCGGGCCGTACCGCGGTCACCGTCGGCTGGGACGGCGCGGCGCGCGCGGTGCTGGTGGTGTCCGACGCGGTCAAGCCCACCAGCGCCGAGGCGGTGCGCCGGCTGCGGGCCCTGGGGCTGACGCCGGTGCTGCTGACCGGCGACAACCAGGCCGTCGCGGCGGCGGTCGCCGCGGAGGTCGGCATCGACGAGGTGATCGCCGAGGTGCTCCCCCAGGACAAGGTGGCGGTCGTCGCACGGCTGCAGTCCGAGGGCCGCTCGGTCGCCATGGTCGGCGACGGCGTCAATGACGCGGCCGCGTTGGCCCGTGCCGACCTGGGGCTGGCGATGGGCACCGGCACCGACGCCGCCATCGAGGCCGGCGACCTGACCCTCGTACGGGGCGATCTGCGCGCCGCGGCGGACGCCATCCGGCTGGCCCGCGCGACGCTCGGCACCATCCGGACCAACCTGTTCTGGGCGTTCGGCTACAACGTGGCGGCGCTGCCGCTGGCCGCGGCCGGGCTCCTCAACCCGATGATCGCCGGGGCCGCGATGGCGTTCTCCTCGGTCTTCGTGGTCGGCAACAGCCTGCGGCTGCGCCGCTTCCGGGCGCTGTCGCGGTAGTGGGGAGCCCTGGTGGCCGGCGCTTCCGGGACGCGCCCGCGAGCGGAGCAATACTCCCGGGAGGCCGTGGCTCTGCCGTTGGATCGGGCGGGCTGCTGCCCCTGTGTGATTCCGCCCCGCCGCCCGCGGGCGCCCCGCGCCGTACGGGGCGCCCGCGGGCCCGCAGCGCACGAAGGGCTCGCCGGTTCTGACAACTGTCTCCAGTTCTGGCGACAGAACATTGGCAGTTCACGCAGCCGCCGACCGGCACCGAGGGGCGAGACTGGTGATATTCCGCCCACCCACGTACAGGGGATTTCATGACCGGGTCACGTGTCCTGGCTCTCGGCCATTACCAGCCCTCCCGCGTGCTCACCAACGACGACCTCGCCAAGATCGTCGACACCGACGACGCCTGGATCCGCAGCCGGGTGGGCATCCGCACCCGCCATGTCGCCGCCCCGGACGAGACCGTGGACTCCATGGCGTCCGCCGCCGCGGCCAAGGCGCTGGCGGCCTGCGGCCTGGCCCCGCAGGACATCGACCTGGTGCTGGTCGCCACCTGCACGGCCACCGACCGCAGCCCGAACACCGCGGCCCGGGTCGCCGCCCGGCTCGGCCTGGACGCCCCCGCCACGATGGACCTCAACGTCGTCTGCTCCGGCTTCACCCATGCGCTGGCCACCGCCGACCACGCCATCCGCGCGGGTTCCGCGACCCATGCGCTGGTCATCGGGGCGGAGAAGTTCACCGAGGTCGTCGACTGGACGGACCGCTCGACCTGTGTGCTGGTCGGCGACGGCGCGGGCGCCGCGGTGGTCAGCGCCTCGCCGGAGCCGGGGATCGGTCCGGTGCTGTGGGGCTCGGTGCCGCAGATGGGCGGCGCGGTCCGGATCGAGGGTGAGCCGGCCCGGTTCGCCCAGGAGGGCCAGACCGTCTACCGCTGGGCGACGACCCAGCTGCCGGCCATCGCCCGCAAGGTGTGCGAGCGCTCCGGGATCACGCCGGCCGACCTTGCCGGCGTGGTGCTGCACCAGGCCAACCTGCGGATCATCGAGCCGGTCGCGGAGCGGCTCGGCGCGGTCAACGCAGTGGTCGCCAAGGACGTCGTCGACTCCGGGAACACCTCCGCGGCATCCGTCCCGCTCGCCCTGTCCAAGCTGGTCGAGCGGCGCGAGATCAGCTCCGGTGACCCGGTGCTGCTGTTCGCCTTCGGCGGCAATCTCTCGTATGCGGGGCAGGTCATCCGCTGCCCGTGAGCGCTGCGGGCGGCACCGCGTCCGATTCGTCCAAGACCGCGGCCCGCCCGGCTGCCTACGCTCGCCGCATGACCACGACGTCTTCCTCCGCCGCTTCCCCCTCCTCCGCCAGCGCACCGACCGCGACCACACCCTCCGCACCACGGTTCGCGGCCATCGGCATGGCCGTGGCCGACATGGCCGCGGCCCTCGCCTTCTACCGCCGCCTCGGCCTGGACATCCCCTCCGGAGCCGACCGCGCCCCGCACGCCGAGGCACAGCTCCCCGGCGGTCTGCGGCTGATGTGGGACACCCACGAGACCGCACGTGCCATCGACCCGGACTGGACACCGCCGCAGGACGGCACCCCTACGGGCCTCGCGTTCGAGTGCGCCGGCCCCGCCGGGGTCGATGCGGTCTACGCGGAACTCACCGCCGCCGGGTACACGGGCGAGAAGCCGCCATGGGATGCGTTCTGGGGACAGCGCTACGCCGTCGTGCAGGACCCGGACGGCCATGGGGTCGATCTGTTCGCGCCGCTGCCTTAGGGGGCCGGCCGCTGCCGTGAGGGACGGGCGGCTGCCGTGAGGGACGGGCGGCTGCCCCGGCGAACGGCCGGGCGCTCCGGCCGGCCGGGGCCCCGGTCATGATCCGCGGACCGGCCCTGAGTACGCCGGCCGTACTGGCTAGCCGATGTCCCCGGGGTGCTCGCGCAGGTACATCGCACCGCAGCTGTGGCAGAACGGCTCGCCCTGGACCGTGCCCCAGACCTCGGCTGTTTGGGTGGCGGCGGCCGGTGCCAGCTCGCGCCCGCACATCGCGGTGGTGCCGTCCAGCCGCACCATGTGCCAGATCTTCACCGGCGTGTCCGCATGCGGCAGAACGCCTTCCTCGTACTCGGCGCGCATCTCGTGCTCCATGGCGTGCACCTCCTACGCCCACGATGCGCCGACGGGTCGGCGGCCACAACGGCAGCCGGGGACCGGCTCCCGGCCGGCCGGCCCGCACGGGGGCGGCCGGGGCCGTCAGAACACCGACCATCCCGTCAGCGTCGTGAAGTGGTCCAGCGCCGCGGCGCCCGCCACGGAGTTGCCGCGGGCATCCAGCCCGGGGCTCCATACGCACAGCGTGCAGCGGCCGGGGATGACGGCGATGATGCCGCCGCCGACACCGCTCTTCGCGGGCAGCCCGACGCGGTAGGCGAACTCCCCGGCGGCGTCGTAGGTCCCGCAGGTCAGCATCACCGCGTTGATCCGCTTGGCCTCGCGGGCCTCCAGCAGCCGGCTGCCGTCGGCACGCAGCCCGTGACGGGCCAGGAAGCCGCCGGCCACGGCCAGATCCCGGCAGCTCATCTCGATCGAGCACTGCCAGAAGTAGTGCTCGATGACGCTGGGGACGGGGTTCTCCAGGTTGCCGAAGGACGCCATGAAATGCGCCAGCGCGGCATTGCGGTCGCCGTGCTCGGCCTCGGAGTCGGCCACCGCCTGGTCGAAGGCGAGATCCTGGTTGCCGCTCTCCTCGCGCAGGAAGTGCAGCATCGAGGTACTGGCATCGCCGGTGAGGGTCTGCAGCCGGTCGGTGACCACCAGCGCGCCCGCGTTGATGAACGGGTTGCGCGGGATGCCGTTCTCGGCCTCCAGCTGGACCAGCGAGTTGAACGGCGTACCGGACGGCTCGCGTCCCACCCGCCGCCAGATGTCGTCGTGACCGCTATGGCTCTCCGCCATCACCAGCGCCAGTGAGAAGGCCTTGGAGAGGGACTGGACGGAGAACGGGACCTCCCAGTCGCCGACCCCGTACACCTCACCGTGGATATCGGCCACCGCGATCCCGAAGCGGTCCGCCGACACCCGCTCCAGCGCCGGTATGTAGTCGGCGACACGGCCCTGTCGCACATACGGCCTGGCGTGGGCCGCTACCTCCTCGAGAACGGCCTGGTAGTCCATGACGGACACGCTAACCCGGGGCGAGCAGCACCCCCATCGGGACCCCCGCCAGTGACTTCACCTCGCGGGCGAGATGCGACTGGTCCGCGTATCCGGCGCACACCGCGACCTGTGCGTACGGCATCCCGGAACGCGCCATACCGAGCGCGCGGACGAACCGGAGCACCCGGGCCAGGGTCTTGGGGCCGTAGCCGAACGCGTCCAGGCTCAGCCGGTGCAGCCCGCGTTCGCTGAGCGCGACGGCGCGGGCCACCTCGGCGACGGGGCGGCCGCGGGCGAGCGCCGCGGCGACGGCGGCGGTACGGCCTCCTGCCGCGGCGTCCTGGAGGCGGCCCGCGGCGGTCTCCGCCAGGACGCGGCCCACACCGCCGCCACCGCTCGCCGCCCCGGCCGCCGCCAGCCGCCCCGCCAGCGCCCGTACCCGGCCGGCGGGCCACAGGTCCGCCAACGGCACCCGCTGGTTGCGCAGTTCATGGGCCGGTACACCGAAGACGGCCGGGCCCTGGCCCGGTGCGAGGCGCAGCCCCACGATGCGGGTACCTCCCCAGGGGAGGGCGCCGGGCACGCCGCCCTCCGGGAGATACGGCCCGGTGTCCGGGCCCGCCACCAGCAGCCGGTCCTCGCTCCAGATCAGATCCGTACAGCCGTCGGGCAGCACCGGCCGGCCCGAGGGCGGTGTCGTGCGGGTCCAGAGCACCGCGCCGGCCGGCCCGGATGCCCGCTCGCGGTATCCGCCCGATACGCCGGATGGCCCACCCGTGTCGCGCTCTTCGCCCATGTCCCCCAGCCTGGCACGGGAACCCCACGGCCGTCCGCGCCGTTGATCCCTTACGACACGGACCTCACGGAGGTGGCACATGTCAGGGTTTCTCGACCGCGCCAAGGAGCAGGCACGGCAGGGGCTGGCGCAGGGCAAGCAGAAGGTCGACGAGGTGCAGCAGAACCGCGCCGGCAACGAACTACTGAGAAAACTGGGCACCGCGTACTTCGCCGAGCGGCGGGGCAGCGGTTCACCCGAGGCGACCCAGGACGCGCTCAACACCCTGGAGGCGCACGTCAACGCGCACGGGGACGCGTTCCTGCACACGAGCGGGTAGCGCACGGCCCGGCCCCGCACGGGGCACGCCCTGCCCCGGCGGACGGCCGGGGCCGGGGCGGGTCCCGGTGACCGGTGACCGGTGACCGGCCGAAACCGCTCGCACATTCCCCGAACGGCTGGTCCGCTTTATGCCGTTCCCCTCCCCTCGCACGGCCCCGTCCCGTACAAGCGAGACATGAGGCGGTGCGCGGTCGGCGGCCGCCGTGTCCGCATCGGAGTGGGCCATGTCCGTACCCCTGTCCGCCGCCCGGTTCCTCGACGCGCTCACCTCCGAAGGGCTGCGGGTCGACCAGATCGCCGGCTGGGAGACGCACAACCGCAACACAAAGGGTCCGTGGGGCCCGGTGCACGGCGTGATGGTGCACCACACCGCCACCACCGGCGCCGCGAGCACCGTCCGGCTCTGCCACGACGGCCGCCCGGACCTGCCGGGGCCGCTGTGCCATGGCGTGATCACCAAGGACGGCACGCTCCATCTGGTCGGCTACGGCCGCGCCAATCACGCGGGCCTCGGCGACGGCGACGTACTGCGCGCGGTGATCGCCGAGAAGCGGCTGCCGCCGGTCAACGAGGCCGACACCGACGGCAACCCCGCCTTCTACGGCTTCGAGTGCGAGAACCTCGGCACCGGCAAGGACCCCTGGCCGGCCGCCCAGCTGGACACGCTGGAGAAGGCCGCGGCAGCGGTGTGCCGGGCGCACGGCTGGACCGAGCGCTCGGTGATCGGGCATCTGGAGTGGCAGCCGGGCAAGGTCGATCCGCGCGGCTTCACCATGGACTGGCTGCGTGGGCGGATCGGCGCCCGGCTGAAGTGAGCGGCCGGCGCCATAGCAAGAGTGCAAACGAGTCGGCCTGATACGGAGTGGCGACGCCCGCACGCCTCAGGGACGCGAGGGAGCCGGGCTCCGCGGCCGACCGGACGGGACCGGCCGAAGACCGCAGGCGCGCCCTTGAACAAGTGAAAGACCGTGGAGCGGTGGTTGGCTGACGCCGGACTGGTACCGCACGCAACCAATCGTGAGGACGCCTGCCGAGCGTTGGGAGTTGATGAAGAGTTGTTGTGGCCCCGAGCAGTGAAGGACCGCATCAAGACCGGCAATGACCGTGAGCTGGTCCACTCGTATCCGTACCGGTCCGCCTGCCCGTCCACCGTATGGGCTGAGCTTGTCGAGAACAGCAGCGAGGAACTGTTCCTCGCCGGGTACACGAACTACTTCTTCTGGAGCCAGGTGCCCCGGTTCACCGAGGCGATACGCCGCAAGGCCGAGTCCGGCTGCCGGGTCAGGATTCTTCTTGGTGACCCCGCTGGAGAAGTCACCACGCAACGGGAAGCGATCGAAGATGTGGCCTTGAGCGTGTCCACCCGAATCCGGATCACTCTGGAACACCTGGGCCGATTGGGGGCCCTTCCTGGACTGGAGACGCGTTTCAGTAGCGCCGAAGACGCGGTAAACCACGTGTCACTGTCGGTGTTCCGGTTCGACAGTGACGCGCTTGTGACCCCCCACCTGGCGCGACTGGTGGGCCATGACTCGCCACTGCTGCATCTGCGCCGCCAGGGGGGCGGTGGCATGTTCGACCGGTTCGCGGAGCACTCCGAGGAGCTGTGGAGCCGCGCTGTACCCGTGGGCTGAGCCCGGGAGCTTCACGAGCACAGCGGCCACAATGGACGGGTGAACCACCCCGTAGACCTCGTCACCGCCCTCCGGTCCCGCCTTCCCTCCCCCCTCCAGGAGATCGAGGATGAGCGGTTCGCCCGCCGGGGCGTGCGCCTGCTGCTGAAGCGGGACGATCTGATCCACCCGGATCTGCCGGGGAACAAGTTCCGCAAACTGGCGCCGAATCTGCGCGCCGCGGCCGCGGCGGGCGACCGCGCGCTGCTGACGTTCGGCGGCGCCTACTCCAACCATCTGCGGGCCACCGCGGCGGCCGGCCGGCTGCTCGGCTTCGACACCATCGGTGTGGTCCGCGGCGACGAGCTGGCCGGCGCACCGCTCAACCCGTCCCTGGCCCGCTGCGCCGCCGACGGTATGCGGCTGCACTTCATCGACCGCGCCCGCTACCGCCGCACCGGTGACCCGGACGTGCTCACCGCCCTGCACGAGCGCTTCGGCGCCTTCCGCGTCATACCGGAGGGCGGCAGCAACTCCCTTGCCGCACAGGGCTGTACGGAGCTGGGCCGGGAGCTGCGCGGGGCCGCGGACACGGTCGCGGTGGCCTGCGGAACGGGCGGCACCCTGGCCGGGCTCGCCGCGGGGCTGGGGCCGGGGCAGCGGGCACTCGGCCTTCCCGTGCTCAAGGGCGGCCGCCCGCACTTCCTCCAGGAGACGGTCGCCGAGCTGCAGCGCGCGGCGTTCGGCGGACCGCGCGGCGACTGGCGGCTGGACGGCCGCTTCCACTGCGGCGGATACGCCCGCCGCAGCGTGGAACTGGACGCGTTCGCGGACGCCTTCGAGGACCGGCACGGGCTGCCCCTGGAGCGGGTCTACGTCGCCAAGCTGCTGTACGGGCTGACCACGCTGGCCGAGGAGGGCGCCTTCGCCCCCGGCAGCACGGTGGCCGCCGTGATCACCGGCACGCCCTGAGCCGTCCCGGCCACCCCCGGCCGGCCACCCCCGGCCGGGCAGCCCCGGCCGACCCGGCCGACCCGGCCGCGGCCGGTCCCCGGTCCGTCCGCGTGGCGCCCCGGCCCGTGACCCGCTGCCCCCTGCCCGCGGCCCGCCCCGGCTACGAGGCGGTGCCCTCCCGGTAGGCCGTCGCCTCCTCCAGATCCAGCCGGCGCAGCAGTGTCCGCAGCATCTCGTCGTCGATCCGGCGGGCGTCCCGCAGCTGGACGAACACCCGCCGCTCGGTGTCGATCAGCTCGCGGGCCAGCCGCCGGTAGGTCTCGTCGGCGGACTCCCCGGTCACCTCGTTGACCGCGCCGAGCCGCTCCCACACGGAGTTGCGGCGCCGCTCCATGATCGTGCGCAGCCGGTCGGCGAGCGGCCCCGGCAGGGCGTTGCGCTCGTCCCGGAGGAGCTCCTCCAGGCGCTCCTCCGCGGCGCGCGACGCCTCGTTCTGCGCCTGCGCCTCGGCGAGCGTCTCGGCCTGGGGGTCCGGATCGGGCAGCTTCAGCGCGCGGATCAGCGGCGGCAGCGTCAGCCCCTGGATGACGAGGGTGGCGATGACCGTGGTGAAGGCCAGGAAGAGCACCAGGCTGCGGGCCGGGAAGGAACCGTCACCGGGCACCGTCGGCGGGATGGAGAACGCGATGGCCAGCGACACCACACCGCGCATCCCCGCCCAGCCGACGATGACCGGCGCCTTCCAGGTCGTATCCGGCTCATGGGTACGGATCCGGGCCGAAAGGGCGCGCGGCAGATACGTCGCGGGAAAGACCCACACGAAGCGCGACAGGACCACGACGAAGAAGACCACGGCCGCATACCAGAGGGCCTGCCCCCCGCTGAACGCCCCCAGTCCGCGCAGCACGACCCGCAGCTGCAGCCCGATCAGCGCGAAGACCGCGGACTCCAGGACGAAGGAGACCACCTTCCACACGGCGTCCTCCTGGAGCCGCGTCTCGAAGTCGACCTGCCAGGAGCGGTGCCCCAGGTAGAGGCCGACCACGACGACGGCGAGCACCCCGGAGGCATGCAGCTGCTCGGCCGCCGCGTAGGCGAAGAACGGGATGAGCAGCGAGAGGGTGTTCTCCAGCAGCGCCGACTCGCGCAGCCGGACGCGCAGCCAGTGCAGCGGCACCATCAGGACGACGCCGATGCCGATACCGCCCAGGGAGGCGACGGCGAAGTCCTTGATCCCGTCACCCCAGGTGGCGCCGGCCCCGAGGGCCGAGGCCAGCAGGACCTTGTACACGGTGATCGCGGTGGCGTCGTTGAAGAGCGATTCGCCCTGCAGGATCGTGGTGACCCGGTGCGGCAGACCGAGCCTGCGGGCGATGGCGGTGGCCGCGACCGCGTCCGGCGGGGCCACGACGGCCCCCAGGACCAGCGCGGCGGCCAGCGGCAGACCCGGGATGACGAGGTACGCCGCATAGCCGACCATGAAGGTCGCGAACAGGACATAGCCGACCGACAGCAACCCCACCGGCCGCAGATTGGCCCGCAGATCCAGATACGAGGCGTCCAGCGCCGCGCTGTGCAGCAGCGGGGGCAGCACCAGCGGCAGCACGATGTGCGGATCGAGGGTGTAGTCCGGGATTCCCGGGAGGTAGGACGCCGCGAGCCCCGCGGTCACCAAAAGCAGCGGCGCGGGGACGGGTGTACGGCGTGCCAGCCCGGCGACCGCCGTGCTTCCCGCGACCAGAAAAAACAGCGGCATCACAGCCATCGGACCCGTCCCGTCCCCGTATCCTTCGCCACCCGTCCCGGCGATCTAACCTGGCCATCATGAGCGAGTGCACGCACGTAGCCGAACTGCCGCGCCCCGAACCGGCTCCCCTGAGCGCCACCTGCCTGGAGTGCCTGGCCGTCGGCAGCCACCCCGTACAGCTGCGGAAGTGCCTGGTCTGCGGCCATGTCGGCTGCTGCGATTCGTCGCCGTACCGGCATGCCACCCGGCACTTCGAGGAGACCGGCCATCCCGTGATGCGGACGCTCGAACCGGGCGAGTCCTGGTGTTGGTGCTTCACCGACCAGAAGCTGGTGTGAAGCACCTCCGGGCACCGGTTTAGCCTTCACCTATGATCCGCGAAGCGAGACCCGACGACGTCCCCGTCATCCTGGCCATGATCGGCGAGCTGGCGGCGTACGAGCGCGCCCCCGAGTCCGCGCAGGCCACCGAGCCACAGCTCGAGGAGGCCCTCTTCGGGCCGCAGCCGGCCGCCTTCGCGCTGATCGCGGAGGGCGACGGCGCCCCGGTCGGCTTTGCCCTGTGGTTCCGGAACTTCTCGACGTGGACGGGCACGCACGGTGTCTACCTGGAGGACCTGTACGTCCGCCCCGAAGCACGCGGCGGCGGCCACGGCAAGGCGCTGCTCGCGGCCCTCGCGGAGATCTGCGTGACCCGCGGATACGAGCGTTTCGAGTGGTCAGTCCTGGATTGGAATGAACCGTCCATCGGTTTTTACCGGTCCGTCGGCGCTCAGCCCATGGACGAATGGACGGTCTTCCGGCTCACTGGAGAGGCACTGCACAACCTTGCGGGAGCCTCATGTGTCAACGGAACGTAATCGGCATCGATTTGACAGTGCACACCCCTAGCCACTGTCCGTACCCGTGGCTTTACAATCAGTGACAGTGAAGGCGCCGGGCGACCCGGGGCCGGATCGCCGCCGGACGGCAGCCGTGCTCCTTCCGGGCGACACCGGCCCGCAGATCGCGATAGCGTCACAGCCGAACCATGTGTCTCGCCGGATCGTTCTCCTTTCGTCCGAGGGGAGAAAAGAGCGGCACGCATATCCCGAACAACGCGAATATCGCGCATTTCCAGCTCAACCAGCTTGTGCCACCTTGGAGGTGAGGGTGTCCCAGATCGCAGGCGAGCCCGGGACTCAGGACTTCGTGGAAGTCCGTCTGCCCGCTGCGGGTGCCTATCTGTCCGTGCTGCGTACGGCCACGGCCGGACTCGCAGCCCGCTTGGACTTCACCCTCGACGAGATCGAGGATCTGCGCATCGCGGTCGACGAGGCCTGCGCGATCCTGCTGCAACAGGCCGTCCCCGGCAGTGTGCTGAGCTGCGTCTTCCGCCTTATCGACGACGCGCTGCAGGTGACCGTGTCCGCCCCGACGACCGACGGCCGTGCCCCGGAGCGCGACACCTTCGCCTGGACGGTGCTCTCCGCACTGGCCGGCAAGGTCGACTCCACCGTTGCCGAGGACCGCACGGTCACCATCAGTCTGTACAAGGAGCGCGGCGCCGGTCCCGGACCGTCATGACCGAACAGGGGGCCCCGTGAAAGATCTCGAACGCGGCGGGCGGATGGCGTCCAGTGCGACCATCCCCGAGCAGCAGGCCCGGCCGCATCCGGTGGGTGCAGACGACCACGGCGGCCGGTTGGATGCGGCGGAGCAGGCAGAGCGGGCGGACCACATGGAGCAGAGCGAGCAGCCGGGGCAGCAGGCGCATCAGCACGATGCGCCTGCCCCCGAACACCAGCTGCACCACCACCAGCATTCCCACGAGCCGCATGACCGCAGCGGCGCGCGGGCGATGTTCTACGAGCTGCGCAAGCTGCCCGACGGCTCCCCCGAGCGCGCCGAACTGCGCAACGCCCTCGTCCGTATGCACCTCCCGCTCGTCGAGCATCTGGCCCGGCGCTTCCGCAACCGTGGGGAGCCGCTGGACGATCTGACCCAGGTCGCCACCATCGGTCTGATCAAGTCCGTGGACCGCTTCGACCCGGAGCGCGGCGTGGAGTTCTCCACGTACGCCACCCCCACCGTCGTCGGCGAGATCAAGCGGCACTTCCGCGACAAGGGCTGGGCGGTCCGCGTCCCGCGCCGACTCCAGGAGCTGCGGCTGTCGCTGACCACCGCGACCGCCGAGCTGTCCCAGCGGCACGGCCGGGCGCCCACGGTCCATGAGCTGGCCGAGCATCTGGCGATCTCCGAGGAAGAGGTCCTGGAGGGGCTGGAGTCCGCCAACGCCTACAGCACACTCTCCCTGGACGTCCCGGACACGGACGACGAGTCCCCGGCCGTCGCCGACACCCTCGGCGCGGAGGACGAGGCGCTGGAGGGCGTGGAGTACCGCGAGTCCCTCAAGCCGCTGCTGGAGGATCTCCCGCCGCGCGAGAAGAAGATCCTGCTGCTGCGCTTCTTCGGCAACATGACCCAGTCGCAGATCGCCCAGGAGGTCGGCATCTCCCAGATGCACGTCTCCCGGCTGCTGGCCCGCACCCTCGCCCAGCTGCGCGACAAGCTGCTCGTCGAGGAGTGAGTGACGGATGAACGGGGCGGGCGGGGCTCTCACGGGCTCCGCCCCTCGTGCGTGACGGCCCCGGCCCGTGCTGACGGTCCGGCCCGGTCCGTCACACCCGCCCGTCCGGACGGCCCGCTCCGCGGACGGTGGCCAGGACGGCGCTCGGCACAGCGGTCAGGGGGTCTCCCGCGGCCCGATGCCCAGCGCCTCGGTGGCCGTCGGATTGACCAGCAGGACGAGCACCACCAACGCGGCGACGGCCAGCCCGATACCCGCCGCGATCAGCGCACCACCGCCATTGACGAGCGTCCAGGCCACCGGCAGCGCCACGATCTGGGTGATCAGCGAGGGGCCCCGGCTCCAGCGGCGGCGCAGCCACAGCCCCCGCGCGGCCACCAACGGCAGCACCGCGAGCGCCAGGACGGTCAGCCCGCCCATCTCCGCCTGCTGCGGACTGTCCGGCGAACCGGCGAGCCCCATGATCAGCATGTAGCCGCCGAGAGCGGCGAGTGCGAGCCCTTCGACCGCGGTGAGCGCCGCTGCGGCGCCCAGCCGGGCGGGCCGCGGACCGGTCGGCTCGGGCGCGGTGGGGGCGCCGGCGGCTCGGGAAGCGGACTGTTTCTGCTGACTGCTCACCCCAGCAGGGTAGCGCCGGCACTCCGCCCGGCGGGGCCGCCCCGGAGCCGGACGGGACGCAAGGCCGGTACCAGCAGGTAGGTACGCTGCTCCATATGCGCGCACTTCTCGTGGTCAATCCCGCAGCAACCACCACCAGTGTCCGCACCCGTGAAGTACTCACCCACGCGCTCGCCAGCGACCTCAAGCTGGAGGTCGCGGAGACGCAGTACCGCGGACATGCCCGCGATCTTGCCCGGGAGGCCACCGAGGGCGGGCAGACCGACCTGGTGGTGGCGCTCGGCGGCGACGGCACGGTCAACGAGGTCGTCAACGGTCTGCTGGCGAACGGCCCCGATCCGGACTCGCATCCCCGGCTGGCCGTCGTCCCCGGTGGCTCCACCAATGTCTTCGCCCGTGCGCTCGGCCTCCCCAATGACGTCGTGGAGGCGACCGGCGCCCTGCTGGACGCGCTGCGCGACGGCAGCGAGCGCACGATCGGCCTGGGGCTGGCAGCGGGCACACCGGGCAGCGAGGACGACGGCGTACCGGAGCGGTGGTTCACCTTCTGCGCGGGCTTCGGTTTCGACGCCGGCGTCGTCGGCCGGGTCGAGCAGCAGCGCGAACGCGGCAAGCGTTCGACCCATGCCCTGTACGTGCGACAGGTCGTACGGCAGTTCCTGGGCGAGGTGAACCGCCGGCGGGGCGTCATCACCCTCGAACGCCCTGGCGGGGACGAGGGCCCGGCGGAGCGTGTCGAGGACCTCGCGCTGGCCATAATCTGCAACACCGCTCCGTGGTCCTACCTGGGCAATCGGCCGATCTACCCGTCTCCGGCCGCCTCGTTCGACAAGGCCCTGGATCTGTTCGCACTGAGCAAGCTCTCCCCTCCCGCAGTGACTCGGTACGCCACCCAGCTGCTGACGTCAACACCCCAGCGCGGCCCCCGGGGCAAGCACGCACTCTCACTTCATGACCTCACGAACTTCACCTTGCATTCGCAGGTTCCCCTGCCCTTCCAGATGGACGGTGACCATCTGGGACTGCGCACGAGTGTGACGTTCACAGGCGTTCGCCGTGCACTGCGTGTGATTGTGTGAGCAGTAGGGCCTAAAGTCCTTTCACTCGAACGTTTAGGCTGGTTTCCACCCCCTGGAATGACGGCTGTGAGCTAGGCGACACCAAGGAATCAAAAAAAAGTTTCCGGAAGGGGTTGTATCCGCCGCCGAGGTTTGCGAGTCTCTTCATGGCGATCGGGACGGCCGCTTTACCGGCCCCCTTGAGAGCCCGAATCCTCCTCCTCATTCCACAGGACCGCACCAGTTCACAACTGGAGTTCGGCCCTTCCCTTGTGGAGGGATTCGTGAAAGCGTTCACATTCACAAGCAACGATCCCGTCACACGAGGAGATGGAGCAGCCATGGACTGGCGTCACCGCGCCGTTTGCCGCGAGGAAGACCCCGAGCTCTTCTTCCCTATCGGCAACACCGGTCCTGCGCTGCTGCAGATCGAGGAAGCCAAGGCCGTCTGCCGCCGCTGCCCCGTCATGGAGCAGTGCCTGCAGTGGGCGCTCGAGTCCGGCCAGGACTCCGGCGTCTGGGGTGGTCTGAGCGAGGACGAGCGCCGCGCAATGAAGCGCCGTGCAGCTCGCAACCGGGCGCGCAACGCCAGCGCCTGAGCCAGCCTCCCCGTGGCCCCCGAGCCGCAGCGCGCAGTACCCCCGATGCACCCCCGGAGCTGACAGGCCCGGTCGTTATCGCATCGCAATAGCTTTGAGCCCCGGACCGGATGGGTCCGGGGCTTGCTGCTGTTCCGGGCCGGGCCGCGGGCGCCGTCCCGTTGGCCGGGCCGTCGGCCGGCCCGTTCTCAGTGCTGCTTCTCGGCGCGCACGGGCACATCGAGGACGACCTGCGTACCGTGCTCGGGCGCGGGCACCATGTCGAACTTTCCGCCCAACTCCCCTTCCACCAGGGTCCGTACGATCTGCAGCCCCAGGTTTCCGGCGCGATGGGGGTCGAATCCCTCGGGCAGGCCGCGGCCGTTGTCCTGGACGGTGACCAGCAGCCGGGGCTCGGTACGGCTGCCGCCGCGCACCGCGCCGACCTCGACCGTGCCGTGCTCCCCCTGGTCGAAGGCGTGCTCCAGGGCGTTCTGGAGCACCTCGGTGAGCACCATCGACAGCGGGGTGGCCACCTCGGCGTCCAGGATGCCGAAGCGTCCGGTGCGGCGGGTGGTCACCTTGCCCGGGGAGATCTCCGCGACCATGGCGAGCACCCGGTCCGCGATCTCGTCGAACTCGACCCGTTCATCGAGGGTCTGGGACAGCGTCTCGTGCACGATCGCGATCGAACCGACCCTGCGTACGGCCTCGTTGAGCGCCTCACGGCCCTGTGCGGAATCCATTCGGCGGGACTGCAGCCGCAGCAGCGCGGCAACCGTCTGCAAATTGTTCTTCACCCGGTGGTGGATTTCCCGGATGGTGGCGTCCTTGGTGATCAGTTCCCGTTCGCGACGTCGCAATTCGGTCACATCGCGCAGCAGGACCAGTGAACCGCTGTGTGTCCCCTTGGGTTTGAGTGGAATGGCGCGCAATTGGATGACGCCTTCGTCACCCTCGACCTCGAATTCCCTGGGGGCCCAGCCACTGGCGAGCTTGACCAGCGCCTCGTCCACCGGGCCGCGGGCGGGCGCCAGTTCGGCGGTGGTCCGGCCGAGGTGATGGCCCACGAGGTCGGCGGCGAGACCGAGCCGGTGGTAGGCGGAGAGCGCATTGGGGCTGGCGTACTGGACGACGCCGTCCGCGTCGAGCCGGATCAGTCCGTCGCCGGCGCGCGGCGAGGCATCCATGTCGACCTGCTGGCCGGGGAAGGGAAACGTTCCGGCGGCGATCATCTGGGCCAGGTCGGAAGCGCTCTGGAGGTAGGTGAGCTCCAGTCGGCTGGGGGTGCGTACGGTCAGCAGATTGGTGTTGCGGGCGATCACACCGAGCACCCGGCCCTCGCGGCGCACCGGGATGGACTCGACGCGTACCGGCACCTCCTCCCGCCACTCCGGGTCGCCCTCCCGCACGATGCGGCCCTCGTCCAGGGCGGAATCCAGCATCGGGCGGCGGCCGCGGGGGACGAGATGGCCGACCATGTCGTCCTGGTAGGAGGTGGGGCCCGTATTGGGCCGCATCTGGGCGACGGACACGTAGCGGGTGCCGTCGAGAGTGGGGACCCACAGCACGAGATCGGCGAAGGAGAGGTCGGAGAGCAGCTGCCACTCCGAGACCAGCAGATGGAGCCACTCGAGGTCGGTGTCGCTCAGAGCGGTGTGCTGGCGTACGAGATCGTTCATGGAGGGCACGTCTTGGAGCCTACCGGCGTACGGTGTAGGTGTTGTCTGCGCACGGGCATGGACAAGCAATAATGGTCTAGTCCACAATGCAGCAAAGGCCTCCGCTCTCCCCGCACAGGAGGGCGGAACGAGGCCGAAGGCGCTCTCTGCCCTGACTGCGCCGAGGCCTCCGATCGACCGGTCCCTGGACGGGACCGCACCCCTACCGCACACAGGGGTGCCTTCCGCCCGCAAGGCGGGACCGGCCGATGTCAGCTCCGGGCTGCGGTGCCGGACAGGTTGAGGGTCCTGTCCCGGCGCCGCGGCCCGCGGGTGTTTCCAGGGGCTTCCGGAGGCTTTCAACGGGCCTTCCCGCTCGACCTCTCCAGCCGCGCCTGCAACGCCGGCTCGGCGATCGCCGCCAGTTCCGTACGCTCCGCGCCGTCCCGCGCCTGCGGGGACATGCCCTGGATGACGGCACCGACGTAGGAGGCCGGCGCGCTTGCGTCCGTACGGGCGGCGGTCCGGGCGATATCCCCGCCGGGCCGGATCGCGGACGCCATCGATGTCGCCGACGACGGGAAAACGTGCCCCTGCGTTCGGAAGTGGCGCCGGATCCGGAGGCTCGCGCTCTGCTAGATTGGTCTATACCACATGGACCAATCTCCAGAACGGCAGGCCAAGCGTGGAAGTTGTCATCGTTCCGGACGCGACGGCAGGCGGCGAGCTGATCGCAGAGGCCATCGCCGCCCTGCTGCGCCGTAAGCCCGATGCACTGCTCGGTGTGGCCACCGGCTCTACCCCGTTGCCCGTTTACGAGGCGCTGGCGGCGCAGGTCCGGTCCGGCGCGGCGGACGCCTCACGAGCACGTATCTGCCAGCTCGACGAGTACGTCGGCCTGCCGTCCGGGCACCCCGAGTCCTACCGCTCAGTGGTCCTGCGCGAGGTGATCGAACCGCTCGGCCTCGGCGAGGACTCGTTCATGGGGCCCGACGGTTCCGCCGAGGACGTCCAAGCCGCCTGCGAGGCGTACGACCGTGCACTGCGTGAGGCCGGCGGTGTGGACCTCCAGCTGCTCGGCATCGGCACGGATGGCCACATCGGCTTCAACGAGCCCTGCTCGTCGCTGGCTTCGCGTACCCGTATCAAGACGCTGACCCGGCAGACCCGGGAGGACAACGCCCGGTTCTTCGACAGCCTCGACGAGGTGCCGCACCACGTCATCACCCAGGGCATCGGCACCATCCTGGAAGCCCGCCATCTGGTGCTGCTCGCCACCGGCGAGGGCAAGGCAGAAGCCGTGGCCCGTGCCGTCGAGGGCCCGGTCGCCGCGCTGGTCCCGGCGTCGGCGCTGCAGCTCCATCCGCATGCCACGGTCGTCGTGGACGAGGCCGCGGCCGCCGAACTGAAGCTCGCCGGCTACTTCCGCGCCACCTATGCCGCGAAGCCGGACTGGCAGGGCATCTAAGGCCGGTCATCAGCCAGGGCCTGCCGTCGCCCAGGGCCTGTCGTCACCCAGGGCCTCGTCACCCAGGGCCGGCCGTCAAAGTCCCTGGAGCGGTCTCCGGAGTCTCTCGGGCGGGCATCCGTCCGGGTCACGACAGGGCGTGGCCGGGATACGGCCGAGGCAGCCGGGATGCCGTCACGGCGCGGCCGGGGGTCCCGGGGCGTCCCGGGGTCAGGGTGGGGCGCCCCGGGTGGCGTCCCGTTGGTTCGTACGGGGCGCGGACTTCTCATCCTCCGTTCGTGGGTCCGCTTCCTGTGAGGGCTTCGGCGGCGGCCTGGCCGCAGACACGGGCGGCGCCATGGGTGGCGAGGTGGGGTGCGCCTCGGGGTGGGGACTGGGGAACGCCCATTTCGACGACCGCGGTGTCGGGGCGGGCGGCGAGGAGGGTGCGCAGCGCGTCGGCCATCCAGGGGTGACGGTGGGCATCGCGGACCACGGCAACGATGCGGCGCTCTCCGGCCGCTGTGAGCAGTCCGTCGATCAGCGCCGCGGGGCCGGCCGCCGCGGCGGACTCGGCGGTGCAGGTGACGGTCTCGGTGCCCGGGAGGAGCCGTGCCAGTTCGGCGGCGACTCCCCAGGGTGTCTCGTCCCCCACGGCGATGTTGGCAAGGGGGGTGAAGGCGGCGACGTATGCGGGCGCGGTCAGTGGCTCGTACGGGCCGTCGGCGGTGATGCGCAGGGCACGCCGGGCCGCGGTGAGGCCGATTCCGGGCGCGGGCACGGCCCCCTCGGGCACGGCCTCCTCCCCCGTGCCCGCACGACGGGTCCAGCGCGCCAGGGCACGCACCCGTGCCGCCGCGTCGGCGAGCCGTTCCTCCGGCAGTTCGCCGTCGCGCACCGCCCGCACCAACGCGTCACGCAACCGCAGCACGGTGTCCTCGTCCGCCAGTCCGCCGCCCACACAAATGGCGTCGGCGCCGGCCGCGATGGCCAGCACGCTGCCACGTGCGATCCCGTAGGTGGCGGAGATGGCCTGCATCTCCATCCCGTCGGTGACGATCAGTCCGTCGAAGCCGAGGCCGCCCTCGGTGGCGGGGGCACGCAGCAGACCGTGCAGTACGGCCGGGCTGAGCGTGGCGGGGCGGTCGCCGTCCAGAGCGGACAGCAGGATGTGTGCGCTCATCACGGCCCGGGTGCCGGCAGCGACGGCGGCGCGGAACGGCACCAGTTCCCGTTCCTGGAGGGTGGCCGGACCGGCGGCGATACGCGGCAGGTCGTGGTGGGAGTCGACGGCGGTGTCGCCGTGGCCGGGGAAGTGCTTGGTGCAGGCGGCGACGCCGGCGGACTGCAGGCCTTCGACGTAGGCGGCGGTGTGCCGGGCGACCAGCTGCGGATCGGCACCGAAGGAGCGGACGCCGATGACCGGGTTGGCGGGGTTGGAGTTGACGTCGGCGCAGGGCGCCCAGTTGAGGTTGATACCGCAGTCGGCCAGCCGGCGGCCGAGTTCACGGGCGACCTCGCGGGTCAGGGCGGTGTCGTCGACGGCGCCGAGCGCGTGGTTGCCGGGGAAGGAGGAGCCGCCGCGCACTTCGAGCCGGGTGACGTCGCCGCCTTCCTCGTCGATGGCGACGAGGATGTCCTCCCGTTCGGCGCGCAACTGCCCGGTCAGTGAACCGAGCTGGGCGGAATCGGCGACATTGCGGCCGAAGAGCCCGACCGAGGCCAGTCCCTCGCCGAGCCGGCGCAGCAGCCAGTCGGGGGCGGTGGTGCCGGTGAAGCCCGGCTGGAGGACGGCGAGCGCATCGCGGGTGAGGGTGTCGGCGGAACGTACGGAGCGTACGAGAGAGGTCATGGGCTGCGTTATCCCTTCACTGCGCCGGAGGTGAGACCGCCGACCGCCTTGCGTTGCAGGAACAGGAAGAGGACCAGGACCGGGACGGCGAAGATCGAGGCGGCAGCCATGGTGGCACCCCAGTCGTCCCCGAACTGGCTCTGGAACTGGGAGAGCCACAACGGCAGGGTGCCCCTGGCCGGTTCCTTGTTGAGGACCAGGACGAGCGGGAACTCGTTCCAGGCGGTGATGAAGCCGAAGAGAGAGGTGGCCATCAGACCGGGCGCCAGCAGCGGGAAGACCACCTTGAGAAAGGCCTGCCGGCGCGAGCAGCCGTCCACCATCGCGGACTCCTCCAGTTCCTTGGGCACCGCGGCGACATAGCCGCGGAGCGTCAGAAGGGTGAAGGGCAGCACCATCAGCATGTAGAAGCAGGTGAGCGGCACCAGGCTGTTGAGCAGATCCGCGTCCCGGACGATCAGGTAGATCGAGATCACCATGACCTCCCAGGGTGCCATCTGGGCGATCATGAAGGTCAGCAGGATGCCCTTGCGGCCCCTGAAGCGCATACGGGTCAGGGCGAATGCCCCGCAGAGCGCGATGACCAGTGACAGACCGACGGCGAGCACGGTCACCACGACCGAGTTCCCGGCCAGGATCCAGAAGTCCGGGGCGTTCACGGCCGTCGCGAAGTGCTCGACGGTGCCGTGGACGGGGAACCACACGGGGTCTTCGGTGACGATGTCCCGGGTCGGTTTGAACGCCGTGCTGAACATCCAGTAGACGGGGAACGCGAAGCCGAGGGCGAGCACGATCGCCGTGGCGTTGGGCCAGATGCGGCCAACGGTCGAGAAAGCGGCGCGCTTCACAGCTCGTCCTCCTCTTGCCGTTCCTGCCGGAGCGTCAGTCGCAGGTAGTACGTGGTCATCGCCAGCAGCACCACGATCGTCAGCAGCGAGATCGCCGCGCCCATGCCAAAGTGGAGGTTGCCCACGCCCTCGGTGAAGGCGTAGATCGGCAGTGTCTCGGTGAGCCGGTCGGGGCCGCCCTGGTTGATGGCGAAGATCTGCGGGAACGCCTTGAAGACCCAGATGATCTCCAGGAACGTCGTGGCCAGGAAGAACGGCTTGAGGAAGGGGAAGGTCACGGAGGTGAAGACCTTCCAGGTGCCGGCGCCGTCCATCCGGGCGGCTTCGTAGAGCTCCCGGCCAGGGCTCCCGCCTTGGCGTAGGCGGCGGTCTGGGTGTTGCCGATTTCGACGACGTCCGGCGGGGTGTCCTCGGACAGGGCGGTGCTCAGCTTCTGCTGAATGCCGTTCCACTGCTGGACCTTGAACTCGACGGTGGCGCCGGTCTTCTTCTTGAACTGCGCGGAGACCTGTTTGGTCCACTGCGCCGGATTCGAACCGCTCATCACCCAAACGGTCAGCTTCTGGCCCTTGAAGCCATCCGCGCCCGCTTTGCTGCCGCCGCCGGCCCCACAGGCGGCGACACCCACCAGCATTCCCGCGACCGCCGTCGCCGCTATGAGCCCACGCTTCATTGCGCTCTCCCCCCAAGGCCGGGTGTGGTCTTTAATGGTTTAGACCAGCGCCCGCAGCTTGGCCTAGACCTTTTGGGGTGTCAAGGGTGTATAAGAGTCACTCTCAGGTCCGTTACCGGACCGACATCTGGCGGGCCGGGACCTGCAAGGGAGCGCGGGGATCCCGCCCGTGCCACGATGTGAGCCGCTACGTACGGAGGAGCCGGTGACGGCAGCGCGACAGGAGTCGGAGAGGCGGGTCATGGAGACGGACGGGGGCAACGGTGCCGAGAGCGGCGGCACGCGGACCGCGCGGGTGCCCAAGTACTACCGCCTCAAGCGGCACTTGCTGGAGATCACCGAGACCCTGCCGCCCGGCACCCCGGTCCCGCCCGAGCGCACCCTCGCGGCGGAGTTCGACACCTCGCGCACGACGGTGCGTCAGGCGCTGCAGGAGCTGGTCGTCGAGGGCCGGCTGGAGCGCATCCAGGGCAAGGGCACCTTCGTCGCCAAGCCCAAAGTTTCCCAGGCCCTGCAACTGACGTCCTATACGGAGGACATGCGGGCCCAGGGCCTGGAGCCCGCCTCCCAACTGCTGGACATCGGCTATGTCACCGCCGACGACCGGCTCGCCGGCCTGCTGGACATCACCGCCGGCGGCCGGGTGCTGCGCATCGAGCGGCTGCGGCTGGCCAGCGGCGAGCCGATGGCCATCGAGATCACCCATCTGTCGGCGAAACGCTTCCCCGCGCTCCGCCGGAACCTGGTCAAATACACCTCCCTCTACACCGCGCTGGCCGAGGTCTACGACGTCCGCCTGGCGGAGGCCGAGGAGACCATCGAGACCTCGCTCGCCACTCCGCGCGAGGCGGGTCTGCTGGGCACGGACGTCGGCCTGCCGATGCTGATGCTCTCCCGGCACTCACTCGACGCACAGGGGCAGCCGGTGGAGTGGGTGCGCTCCGTCTACCGGGGCGACCGGTACAAGTTCGTCGCCAGACTGCGCCGCCCCACGGACTGACCCGCCGCCGCGAGGTCCGCCCCGGGATCCGCCCCGGGGCGTGTCGCGGGGCGTACCGCTGGGCGTGCCGCGTCCGTCGACGCCCCCCTTCCACCATTGCCGCCCCAACCGGGACAAAGCAGGTGACCGGTCGCGTGGCGGGGGGTCTCCCGGGCGGATTCTCCATACCGATATGCGGACAGCTAGTGACGCGCGCCACTGCCCTGCCATAGATTTTCAGCCGATTACACAGGAGACAGCCAGGGGACGGAGCCGCGGTCATGACACAGTCAGCCGAATCACCGGGTCGCAGACAAGTGGTCACACCCACCCGGGTGGTGACCGGGATCTGCCTGGTCGTTCCGTTCGTGGCGATGCTGTGGGTGAGTTCGTACGCCAGGGTCGAGCCGAAGCTCATCGGGATCCCGTTCTTCTACTGGTACCAGATGGCGTGGGTGCCGGTCTCGACCGTGCTCACCATGGTCGCGTACAAGCTCGTGCAGCGTGAGCAGCGCGCCCGCAAGGGGGGTGCGGCACAGTGACTCTCACCACGACAGCGACGAGCACCACCGCGGCCCTCGCCGCTTCCCCGGCCAAGGGCGTCAACGGCGTGGCCCTCGCCGTCTTCGTCTTCTTCTTCCTGGCCGTGACGGTCATGGGCTTCCTGGCCGCCCGCTGGCGCAAGGCCGAGCAGTCCGCCAACCTCGACGAATGGGGGCTGGGCGGCCGCAGCTTCGGCACCTGGGTGACCTGGTTCCTGCTGGGCGGTGACCTCTACACCGCGTACACCTTCGTGGCCGTCCCGGCGGCGATCTACGCGGCGGGGGCGTCCGGCTTCTTCGCCGTGCCGTACACGATCCTGGTCTACCCCCTCATCTTCACCTTCCTTCCCCGCCTGTGGTCGGTCTCGCACAAGCACGGCTACGTCACCACCTCCGACTTCGTCCGCGGCCGGTTCGACTCCAAGGGGCTGTCGCTGGCCGTGGCGCTCACCGGCATCCTCGCCACGATGCCGTACATCGCCCTCCAACTGGTCGGTATCCAGGCCGTCCTGGACGTGATGGGCATCGGCGGCGGCGAGCACACCAACTGGTTCGTCAAGGACCTGCCGCTGCTGATCGCGTTCGCCGTGCTGGCCGCGTACACCTACTCCTCGGGTCTGCGGGCGCCGGCGCTGATCGCGTTCGTCAAGGACGGGCTGATCTATCTCGTCATCGCCGTGGCGATCATCTACATCCCGATCAAGCTGGGCGGCTTCGACGCGATCTTCCACTCGGCCGGCAAGGCGCTCGCCCAGCCCGGCCCCGTCCCCGGCAAGCCGCGCGGCGAGCTGGTCAGCGGCCCCCACGCCCAATGGGCGTATGCGACCTTGGCGCTCGGCTCGGCGCTGGCGCTGTTCATGTACCCGCACTCGATCACCGCGACGCTGTCCTCGCGCAGCCGCAATGTGATCCGCCGCAACACCACCATCCTGCCGCTCTACTCCTTCATGCTGGGCCTGCTGGCGCTGCTCGGCTTCATGGCGGTCAAGGCCGGCACGGACATCCAGGGCAACCCTCAGCTGGCCATCCCGCAGCTGTTCGAGGACATGTTCCCGAGCTGGTTCGCCGGCGTGGCGTTCGCCGCGATCGGCATCGGCGCGCTGGTGCCCGCGGCCATCATGTCGATCGCCGCGGCCAACCTCTTCACCCGCAACGTCTACAAGGACTTCCTCAAGCAGGACGCCACGCCCGAGCAGGAGCACAAGGTCGCCAAGCTGGTCTCGCTGCTGGTGAAGGTCGGCGCGCTGATCTTCGTCCTCACCATGGACAAGACCGTCGCGATCAACTTCCAGCTGCTGGGCGGGATCTGGATCCTGCAGACCATGCCGTCCCTGGTCGGCGGCCTGTTCACCCGCTGGTTCCACCGCTGGGCGCTGCTCGGCGGCTGGGCGGTCGGCATGCTCTACGGCACACTCGCGGCCTACGGCGTCGCCAGTCCGACGCAGGCCCACTTCGGCGGCTCCAGCAAGGAGATCCCGGGCATCGGTGAGATCGGCTACATCGGTCTGACCGCCTTCGTCCTGAACGTCGTGGTGGCGGTCGTCCTGACCGTCGTCCTGAAGGCCGTGGGAGCCCCCGAGGGCACCGACCGGACCAGCCCCGGCGACTACACGGCGGACGCCGGCGACAAGGGCGTCTCCGTCGAACTGCCGCCGGCGACGGCGGGAGCACCGGCCGGGCACTGAGCCCTCGGCTGAGACACGGTGACGGGCCGTCGCGTCCTTGGGGCGCGGCGGCCCGTCGCCGTTTCAGACCCCGGGCCGGGAACCGCTGCGGTTCAGTTCACCCAGTCCTTCAGTGGACCGGTTTCGAGGGTGATGCCCACCGGATCCGGCAGGTGGAGCGTCTTGCCGAACGGCACGGTGTGGACGGTCTCGTAGCGGCCGTCATCGGGTTCGCTGTAGACCACCACCTGGCAGGCTTGGCGGTCGATCAGCAGGTAGAGCGGGATGCCGGTCTCCGCGTAGGCGCGGGGTCTTTCCACGCGGTCGCGCTGGTCGGTGTCCGAGTCGTGCGAGGTGACCTCGACGACCATCAGCACCGGGTCGGGATCTGCCCATTCGCCCTGGCCCACGAAGGCGTCACAAGGCACGAGCGAGGCATCCGGACGCAGGCGGCCCTTTCGGTAGGACTCAGCCTTCAGGCCCTGGTTGGGGTCGAGGAAGAGCTCCGGCCTGTGCTGCATGCAGAGGCGAAGCAACCACTGGATGATCCGCCCGTGATCCCCGTCCGGCATGGGCTTGCTCCTGACCTTCCCGTCGATGAGTTCCAACCGCGCGCCTTCTTCCAGGCGGGCGAGTATCCGGGCGGCCTCTTCGAAATGCTCGGTCTCCATGATGTGCGGCCGGTCGGCGAGCGCGGTCATGAGGCCTTCTCCTTCTTTCATCGGACGGAGCAAAGACGTAAGACCGACCATAGCCGAGGCCACTGACAGGCACTGTGTGATCACTCACGACACACTAGATGTGGTGGTGCAAGTGAAGGGGTGCCCCCACATGTATGCTCGTCCTCGCTGTCGCCGCAGGGGAATCCGGTGGGAATCCGGAACTGTCCCGCAACGGTGTAGGAGCGGGCCCGGCCGGCCGGACAACGGCCCCGGCACGCGCCCGTGAAGTCCGAGGACCTGCCGACAGTACGCCCGCACCGCCATGGGTGCGGACGTCGATACGTCCGGGCCCCGAGGGTTGGGCCGGTGGACGCCGCGCGGTGTGCCCGCGCACCCCTGACGTTCACGGGGTGCCGCATGCCCGCGTGCGCCCGTCGCGTCCCTCCCCTCCGGCCCCCGCCGAGTGAGGGAGAGCATCACGTGACCATCGCGCCAACGGAGCCCGCGTCAGACGCCGAGGTCGTGCCGCCCGCGGTGGCCACGCCTTCCGGCCCCGCCGACGGCGGGCCGGGTGAGGACGGTCCCGGTGTCGCCCTGCTGCGCACCCTGACCGGGCTGACCGAGGACCTGACCGCGACCGACCCCGGCAAGGTGGCCGCCGCCGCCCTGCGCGGCCGGCACGCGGGCTCCGACGCGGCCGAGTTGCGGTCGCTGGCCATCGATGCCGCGGCCGGCCTGATCGGTGACGAACCGCAGTACTCCAAGCTCGCCGCGCGCCTGCTCACCCGCGCCATCGCGGAGGAAGCAGCCGGACAGGGAGCGGTCGCCTTCTCCGCGTCCGTCGAGACCGGCCATCGCGAGGGCCTGATCGCCGACGGGACCGCGGAGTTCGTGCGGACGCACGCGGCCCGCCTGGACGCGCTGGTCGAGCGGGCCCTGGCCGACGGCGCCGACGACCGCTTCGGCTACTTCGGGCTGCGCACCCTGCACTCGCGCTACCTCCTGCGACACCCCACCACCCGTCAGGTCATCGAGACCCCCCAGCACTTCCTGCTGCGGGTGGCCTGCGGCCTCGCCGAGGACCACAGCGACCGCGCCCTGGACGACGTTGCCGAGCTCTACCGCCTCACCAGCTCGCTGTCCTACCTCCCGTCGTCCCCCACCCTCTTCAACTCCGGCACCCGCCACCCGCAGATGTCCTCCTGCTATCTGCTGGACTCCCCGCTGGACGAGCTGGACTCGATCTACGACCGCTACCACCAGGTCGCGCGGCTCTCGAAGCACGCCGGCGGCATCGGCCTGTCGTACTCCCGTATCCGCGCCCGCGGTTCGCTGATCCGCGGCACCAACGGGCACTCCAACGGCATCGTGCCGTTCCTGCGCACCCTGGACGCCTCGGTCGCGGCCGTGAACCAGGGCGGCCGGCGCAAGGGCGCCGCCTGTGTCTACCTGGAGACCTGGCACGCGGACATCGAGGAGTTCCTGGAGCTGCGCGACAACACCGGCGAGGAGGCCCGCCGGACGCACAACCTGAACATCGCGCACTGGATCCCGGACGAGTTCATGCGCCGGGTGGAGGCGGACGCCGACTGGTCGCTGTTCTCGCCCTCGGACGCCCCCGAACTGGTGGACCTGTGGGGCGACGCGTTCGACGCCGCGTACCGCAAGGCCGAGGCCGAGGGCCGGGCGCTCAAGCAGATCCCGGCCCGGGTGCTGTACTCCCGCATGATGCGCACCCTGGCGCAGACCGGCAACGGCTGGATGACGTTCAAGGACGCCGCCAACCGCACCGCCAACCAGACCGCCGAGACCGGCAACGTCGTGCACTCCTCCAACCTGTGCACCGAGATCCTGGAGGTGACGGACGACGGGGAGACCGCGGTCTGCAACCTGGGGTCGGTCAACCTCGCCGCGCACCTCGGCGACAACGGTGAGATGGACTGGGAGCGGCTGGACGCCACGGTCCGCACCGCCGTCACCTTCCTCGACCGCGTCGTGGACATCAACTTCTACCCGACCGAGCAGGCCGGGGCCTCCAACTCCCGCTGGCGCCCGGTCGGTCTGGGCCTGATGGGCCTGCAGGACGTCTTCTTCCGGCTGCGGCTGCCCTTCGACTCGCCCGAGGCGCAGGAGCTGTCCACCCGGATCTCCGAGCGGATCATGCTCGCCGCGTACGAGGCGTCCGCCGACCTTGCCGAACGGCACGGCCCGCACGCGGCGTGGTCCGCGACCCGCACCGCCCGCGGGGTGCTGCACCCGGACCACTACCCGAACGCCGAGCCCCGCTGGGCCGACCGCTGGGCGGCGCTGCGCAGCCGGATCGCCCTGACCGGGATGCGCAACTCCCTGCTGCTGGCGATCGCGCCGACCGCGACCATCGCCTCCATCGCCGGCGTGTACGAGTGCATCGAGCCGCAGGTCTCCAACCTCTTCAAGCGCGAGACGCTCTCCGGCGAGTTCCTCCAGGTCAACGCCTATCTGATCGAGGAGCTCAAGGCGCTGGGGCTGTGGGACGCGCGGACCCGTGACGCGCTGCGCGAGGCCAACGGCTCGGTGCAGGACGTCGGCTGGATCCCCGAGGAGATCCGGGCGCTGTACCGCACCGCCTGGGAGATCCCGCAGCGCGCCCTGATCGACATGGCCGCGGCCCGTACGCCCTACCTCGACCAGAGCCAGTCGCTGAACCTCTTCATGGCCTCGCCGACCATCGGCAAGCTCAGCTCGATGTACGCCTACGCCTGGAAGCGCGGCATCAAGACGACGTACTACCTGCGTTCGCGTCCGGCGACCCGGATCGCCCAGTCGGCGCGCGGCACCGCGGCCGCCGCCCCCGCCCCCGTACCGCAGCAGGCCACCGACCCCGAGGCCGTCGCCTGCTCCCTGGAAAACCCCGAGTCCTGCGAGGCCTGCCAGTAATGCCCAGCCCGTCACCCGACCACCGCCCCTCAACGACGACGCCACGCGCCGGCGGCCCCACCGCACCTGAGAAGAACGCCTCCGCGGCCGCCGCGCACACCGCCACCACCGGCACCAAGAACCTCCTGGACCCGGGCTTCGAGCTGACGCTGCGCCCCATGCGGTACCCGGACTTCTACGACCGCTACCGCGACGCGATCAAGAACACCTGGACCGTGGAGGAGGTCGACCTCCACTCCGACGTCGCCGACCTCGCCAAGCTCTCGCCGGGCGAGCAGCACATGATCGGCCGGCTGGTGGCGTTCTTCGCCACCGGTGACTCGATCGTCGCCAACAACCTGGTGCTGACGCTCTACAAGCACATCAACTCCCCCGAGGCGCGGCTGTACCTGAGCCGTCAGCTCTTCGAGGAGGCCGTGCACGTCCAGTTCTATCTGACGCTGCTGGACACCTACCTCCCCGACCCGGAGGACCGTGCCGCCGCCTTCGCGGCCGTGGAGAACATCCCGTCCATCCGGGAGAAGGCCGAGTTCTGCTTCAAGTGGATGGACTCGGTCGAGAGCATCGACCGCCTGGAGTCCAGGGCCGACCGGCGCCGCTTCCTGCTCAACCTCATCTGCTTCGCGGCCTGCATCGAGGGGCTGTTCTTCTACGGCGCCTTCGCTTACGTGTACTGGTTCCGCTCGCGGGGCCTGCTGCACGGGCTGGCCACCGGCACCAACTGGGTCTTCCGCGACGAGTCCATGCACATGGAGTTCGCGTTCTCGGTGGTGGACACGGTCCGCGAGGAGGAGCCCGACCTCTTCGACGACACGCTGGAGCAGCAGGTCATCGAGATGCTCAAGGAGGCCGTCGAGGCGGAGCTGCAGTTCGGCCGCGACCTGTGCGGTGACGGCCTGCCGGGCATGAACACCGCGTCGATGCGCGAGTACCTCCAGTGCGTCGCCGACCAGCGGCTGCAGCGGCTGGGCTTCGCGCCGGTCTACGGCTCGGAGAACCCGTTCTCCTTCATGGAGCTGCAGAACGTCCAGGAGCTGACCAACTTCTTCGAGCGCCGGGCGTCCGCCTACCAGGTCGCCGTAGAGGGCTCGGTCTCCTTCGACGACGACTTCTAGGACCTTCCAGGACCTTCCAGGAGCTTCCAGGACCTCCCGCGGCGACCTCCTTCGGCCCGGCCACCTGCCATTGTGAGCGTTCCGTTACCTCGGCAACCGGAATCAGGCCCACCGCGGTCTTCCCGGGCATGAAGGGCACTAAGGGCACGAAGGAGCGTCGCCGGTTCATCGACTATCCGCGGCAGGGACGGGCGGGGCCGCGCCGCTGGCTGCCGTCATGGCGCCAGTGGCTCGGCACCCTCGCGCTCGGCCTCATCGGCCTGGCCGGGCTGTTCGCCGTGGTCTACGCAAAGATCGATGTTCCGAACGAGAATGCACTGGCCCGCCAGGAGGCCAGCGTCTATTACTGGGCGGACGGCAGCCAGATGGTGAGCGTGGGCGCCGTCAACCGACAGAACGTCACCCTCGACAAGGTGCCCGACTCCGTCGAGAATTCCGTGATCGCGGCGGAGAACGCCACCTTCTACAGCGACGCCGGTGTCTCCCTCCAGGGCATCGGCCGCGCCCTGGTCAACATGGTCTCCGGTGAGGAGACCCAGGGCGGTTCCACCATCACCCAGCAGTATGTGAAGAACACCTATCTCTCGCAGGACCAGACGGTCACCCGCAAGGTGAAGGAATTCATCATCTCGCTGAAGGTGAGCAACCAGAAGTCCAAGCAGGACATTCTGCGCGGCTATCTCAACACCAGCTGGTTCGGTCGCGGTTCGTACGGTATCCAGGCCGCCGCCCACATCTATTACGGCATTGATGCCAAGGATCTGGATCCCAGCCAGGGCGCCGTACTGGCGGCCTTATTGAAGGGCTCGGAGCAGTACGACCCGGGGCTGAGCAAGGCCAATCACGAACGGGCCGTGCAACGCTGGAAGTGGATACTCGACCGACAGGTCGCCACCGGCAGGATGAGCGAGGCCGAGCGGGCGAAGTACCGCACCTTCCCCGAGCCCCGGGGGCTGTCGAAACCCACCAGTCAGGCCGGCCAGACCGGCTATCTCGTCGATGTCGCCAACAAGTTCGTCAAGGCCGGCACCGGGCTGACCGACAAGGACCTGGCACGCGGCGGCTATCACATTCACACCACCTTCGACAAACAGCGCACCCGCCGGCTGGAAAAGGCCGTGACGGACGTCCGCCGGGAGAACCTCGATCCGACGCAGCGCGCGGCCGACAATCATGTGGAGTTCGGCGCGGCCTCCGTACGCCCCAAGGACGGGGCGATCGTCGCGCTCTACGGCGGATCGGACGCCACCCGGCACTTCAACAACAATGCGGACACCTCGGCGGTTCCGGCCGGCTCCGCCTTCAAGCCGTTCGTCCTGGCGGCCGCACTCCAGCAGCAGGGCGCCGGATCCGTGAAACCCACCGCCAAGCCCGTGGGCGGCGCTGTGCAGCCCATGGACGGGAAGAACGGGTTCGGGGATCTGCGCGAGGCGCTGGTGAAGGCCCAGAGCCCGCCGTTCGTGCAGGCCGGGAAGCAGATCGGGCTGAAGCAGATCCAGGATCTCGCGGTGGCATCGGGGCTGCGCAAGGAGAGCATGGCGCGCCTGGAGCAGACCTTCCCGCTGGGCACCTCCGCGCCCAGCGCGATCCGGATGGCGAGCGCCTACACCACCTTCACCAACGGCGGGCTGCACACCGAGCCGTACGCGGTGTCCGCGATGACCCACGACGGCAAGAACGTACCCGGCTTCCACCGCCGCGGGCCCGAGCAGATCCTCGACGCCGGGGTCGCCCAGCAGGTGTCGAGCGCCCTGGAGGGGGTCGGCCGGCGCACCCTGGGGAAGTCGGACGGTGCACTCGCCAAGCGGCCGGTTGCGGCCGGTAGCACGGAGCCGGGCGACCGGATGAAGTCGGCGTGGTTCATCGGCAGCCCGCCGCCCGCCGGCCAGGACTTCGGTCCCGGACCCTCCGCCGCCCCGGAGAGCGGGAACGGTGTCCGCCCCGGCCGTGCGTCCGGCGCCGGGGACGGCAACGAGCCGACCACCGCCGTCACCATGTTCCGCAACAAGCCGGGAGCACCCGACCTGCTGCCGATGCAGGGGGTCGGTGGTCCGGGCACCGGGCTGGGGACGACGATCCCGCCGAAGATCTGGCGCGCCTACCAGCAGGCGTCGTGAGCCGAAGCCTGCCTTCCGGGCGCCCGGCCGCCGGCCGGGCGCCCGCCCGCTCGCCTCAGTCGTTGGCGACGACGGGGTAGCGCGGCTCCAGCTCGGCCATCTGCTTCAGCGCGTCCTTGCGGTCCCGCTTGCTGAGCCGGTCGATGTAGAGGTAGCCGTAGAGGTGATCGGTCTCGTGCTGCAGACAGCGCGCGAAGAAGCCGGTGCCCTCGACCGCGATCGGCTCGCCCTCGGCGTTCCGGCCGCGGACCACGGCGTAGTCGGGGCGGGCCAGCGAGGCATAGGCGCCGGGCACGGACAGACAGCCCTCGTTGGAATCGTCCAGAATGCGGCGCTCGGCCGGCAGCTCGTCCAGCACCGGGTTGCAGATCGCGCCGACGTGCCGGACGCCCTGGTCGTCCGGGCAGTCGTAGACGAAGACCTTCAGGTCCACACCGATCTGGTTCGCGGCCAGGCCCACACCCTCGGCGGTGCGCTGGCTGGCGAACATGTCGTCGATGAGCTGGGCGAGCCGGTCGTCGAACTCCGTGACGTCCTTGCACTCCTTGTGGAGCACGGGGTTGCCCACGACCGTGATCGGCCGCGAGGTGCCGCGCTCGCGGTGGGCGGTCTCCCGCTCCTCCGCGTCCGTGACGTCGTCACTGAATGCTTCGTCCACGCGCTGGTCACCGTCTTGATCAAACACAGGCTGCTGGGCCATCTTCGCCGTACGCCTTCCTGAAAACCCTGAGTAGTCGCCCTACAGCCTACGGGGGCGCGTCCGGGCTCTCAGCAGACCTCTTCAAGATCCCGCCATTCCCGGGTGTCCGGGCTGTCCGCGACCCAGCCGTCCAGCAGGCCGCGCACCAGGGCGGCAGGGGCGGCGATGCCGCACTCGCGCTCCGGCACCCACAGCGAGCCCGAGCCCGCGGTGCGGTGTCCCAGCGGTCCGGGGTGGCCCGGCTCGCTGTGGTCGTGCGGGTCCAGATGCTCGCCGTCGCCCTCGTCGCTGGGCATCCGGCTCTCCGAGCACGTACGGCACAGCAGCCGCACGGAGGACGACCAGTCCTCGGCGGCGAAGCCCGCATCGGCCGCCAGCCGCTCCAGGGCATCCCGGTCGGCCTCCGTGGCGGCCTCCAGGAGCACCACCCAGGTGGGGACCGGAGAGGGCGCCCACAGCTCGATCTCGTCGAAGACCGGATACGCCCTGGTGGCACCGTCGGGGCCGGCGGTGGTGGTCCGCTCACCGTGCGGGACGCCGTCGTGCAGCACCACCTCGCCCCAGCGTCGTCCGGAGGACGGCAGCGGGATCGACAGCACCTCGATACGGGCCGGGTCCAGCCGGCGGCCCCAGACCACCTCGGCCTCGCCCTCCGGGGAGAGCCGGACGGCGGCGCTGCCCAGGGCCATACCGAGCGGTTCGCCGGACGGTGAACCCTCGCCGGGGACCTTGAGGCCGTAGGCCTGCCAGGAACGACGGGCCAGCGGCCAGTCCTGCAGGGCGGTGGCGGCGATACCGACGTTCCACCAGTCGGGCGCCCCGCTCTCGCGGTCCAGCAGCGCGACCGCGCGCAGACCGGCGGCCCTGGCCTGCTCCCAGTCGTGCCGGAACTTGTGCAGCAAGGCGAGGTTGAACCAGGACTCCGAAAGCCATGGCTCCATGTCCGCGGCACGGGTCAGCAGTGCCCCCGCGTCCTCGTAACGGCCGTCGCCGATCAGCGTGAAAGCGCGGTCGGTCGCCTGCCGCCACGAGGCGGAGGGCCGGTGCCGTACCTTGCCGAAGATCCTCACGATTCCCGCCTGCTGGTTGCTCTTGATGCCACTGAGGAGGGTCCCGAGCAGCGTCCGGGGCCATCTGAGGGGCCCACTCGACAACCTGCCACAGATTGCCGTGGGGCTCAGCCTGGTTTGCTGGTCCCCCTGCGGCTCCTTGCCCTTCGCCGACCCCCTGAATCCCCTGAAAGGGGCTTCCTTCGCATCCAACCATGCCCATCTCGAAGGGCGCTCATTACCCATGGGTTCCAGGACGTCGGGCGCTCGGTGAACGCCCGACGGCAAGGAGGCGGGGCGGGAGCGGGCGGACGGCGCCCGGAGGCCGCCGGCGAGCGGCCACGGACCGCTTCCGGCCGCTGCGGGCATACGCCTCCGGAGGGGTGCCGGGCACGCCGGGCGCCCGGGTACGGGCCCGTCCCGCGCGGCCCGGACAGTCGGGCATCTCACACCGCCCGGCCGCCGCACGCCAGGACCCGGGCCAGCGCCTCGACGACCCGGGATTCGTGGTCCTGCGCGGTGGCCAGCCGCAGCCGCTCCAGGGCGCGGAGTGAGCCGCCCGGTCCCGCGGATTCCCCGGACAGGTCGTCGTAGGCGTTGACGGTACGGACGATACGCGCCGTGACCGGCTGGTCCCGGTACGGATCGGCCTGCCGCTCGACGATCATCGCGACCTGCGCGGGGACCCCGGTCTGCCGGACCACGGCGCCGCCCAGCAGCGCGATCCGGCGCTGTTCGGCGGGCGGCAGCGGCGAGGTGGCGCCGTCCGGCACCGGGTCCAGGAGGGAGAGCTGGCCGATGTCGTGCATCAGGGCGGCGTGTTCGAGAACGTCCAGGTCCGGTTCGTTCAGCCCCAGTTCGCGGCCCACGGCACGGCTGAGCGCGGCCACCCGGCGGGCGTGGCCGTGCGGGGTGTAGCCGGCGATCTCGGTGGAGCGGGCCAGCGAGGCGATGGTCTGGCGGTAGGTGGTGCGCACGGCCGCGAACCGGCGGAAGGCGAACTGGGTCAGCAGCAGCGGCAGCGCGCAGACCGGCAGCGCCCACAGCCCGACGACCGCGGTGGCCAGCGAGATCACCACACCGGTGGCACAGATCGCCGAGCCGATGCCGGGCAGCGCCCGCAACTCGTCACGCAGCAGCGGCCCGTACGGCCAGCCGGTGCGGGCACGGGCGAGCGCGGCCGCCAGCACCGCATCGCACAGCGCGGTCAGCGCCATCAGCCCGGTCATGAAGAGCGGGTAGACGGGACCGAAGGCCACCCAGGTGCGCAAGGTCCCGGTGTTGTAGAGGGGTTGGAAGCAGGTCGCGGCGAAGCCGACGGTCAGCAGCCGGCGGGCGAGATGGTCGAGCGCCGGTCCCCGGCCGGCGGCGATCCGCGGGACGAGCCCGATCAGACCGGCCGCCAGGACCACCGCGACGGTCTGCGGTACGCCATGGCTCGTCGGCCGTCCGCCGGCCTCACCGAGCAGGGCGTACGCGAGGGCGCCGGCCGCACCGAGCGGGGCGCCCTCCCGTTCTCCCGGCGCCCGCCCGCCCCCGGCCGTCGGCGCCGGCCCCCGGCCCATCAGCTCGCCCACCGCGACGAGCACCCCGAAGGCCAGCGCGATCCCGGGCTCGGAAAGGCCCACCCAGAGCGTGTGGCCGAGCGCCCAGCACGCCAGCACGCCGGCCGGGACGTAGACCGCGGCGATCACGGCGTGTCCCCGGGTGGCCGGCGCCCCGGCCCGGCCGGCCCGGCCGTCCGCCGTCCGGCTCCCGGGCTCCTGGGGGGCGCGGCTCACCGCGCACCGTCCCGCCCGGCCCCTTCGGGCCGCAACTCGGGCCGCGGCACCGGGCGCTGCCCCCCGGCCCCCGGCGGCACGCCGGACCCCTGCGGTATGCCGGCGCCCGGCTCCTCCCGGACCGCGCCGGTCTCCGCGTCCGCCGCCGTCACCAGGTCCGGATGCCAGCCGTGGCGGTCGAGCGACGCCGCCAGCGCCCGGACCATCCGCGGGTCGAACTGCGCCCCGGCGCACTTCCGCAGCTCCTCCACGGCCGCCGGCACCGGTCTGGCACGGCGGTAGGAGCGGGTCGAGGTCATCGCGTCGAAGGCGTCCGCGACCGCCACCACCCGGGCGCACTCCGGGATGTGATGACCCCTCAGGCCGTAGGGGTAGCCGCGGCCGTCCAGCCGCTCGTGGTGGTGCAGGATCGCCGCCCGCGCCTCCTCCAGGAAGCCGATACCGCGCACGATCTCGTGTCCGTACTCGGGATGCAGCTCGATGACCCGGCGCTCCTCGGGCGTCAGCGGTCCCTCCTTGCGCAACAGCCGGGTGGGGACGCCGAGTTTGCCGACGTCGTGCAGGATGCCGGCGAACCGCAGCACCTCCACCCGGTCCTCCGCCATGCCCAGCTCCCGGGCGATCATCACCGAGGCGCGACCGACCCGTTCGCTGTGCCCACGGGTGTAGCGGTCCTTGATGTCCACGGCCTGGACGAGGGCCCGGATGGTGGCCTGATGGGCGGCTCGTTCCCGGTGGTACTGGGCGAACACCCAGCAGGACAGGCACATCGGCAGCAGCACCAGCAATGCCGCCGGCGGCCCGTACGAGCTGCGCCACAGGACCGCCATCATCAGCCCGGCCAGACCGTGCACCAGATGCGGCCCCAGCGAACGGGTCAGCGCGCCGCGCCAGGCGGTGCGCGGCGGATGCCGCTCGGCGGCGACCAGCACACCGCCGTCGAGCACCACGAGCACCGCGCAGAAGGTGAGTGCGCCGGCCGCGGCCGGCAGCAGCAGGACGGGGAACTGCGGTGCGGACAGCGGATGGTGGCCGACGGCCCGGAAGACCTGGGCGGCCGCGCCACAGGCAAGCGCCAGCTCGGCGGCGTGCCAGAGCCTGCGGGCGGCGGCCGAGCGCGCCTCGGCCGGTCCGGTCAGCGCGCCGGGGACGGCGGCCAGCGCGGCCAGCGGCGGCGGCAGCAGAAAGACCCCGGCGAGCAGAACGGGGCTGGCCCAGCCGGCCACGGAGCCCCCGGACGCGCCGGCAAAACCCGTGCCGTACGGCACCCGGCCGCCCAGCAGCGGGCAGCGGTGCAGCTGTTCGCACAGTGCGTACAGGGTGGCCAGGGCCAGCGTGCTGCTCCAGGGGGCGTCGGCACCGAGTCGTATCGCCGGGGCGGCACACAGCGCCGCGGCCAGCGCGGCGCCGCCGATATACCCCCGCGCGGCCGCCGGAAGTCCCCGCATCGCGCCCTCCTCACCGTACCCACCGCTCTCCCCCGCGCTCTTGGGGAGCGGAGGGGCCCTGGTGCCCTGCATCCGCAGTGCGCCGGGGTCCGGTGAGAATAAAGGGGCTGGGGCGCCGGGGAAGGTGCATCAGCGGATCGGGCGGGACGAATCGTCCCACCCCTCACCCCTTAGGGTGATGCGCCGCCTTATTCGGCCCGCGCGGTCTCGGACCGTGCATCGGCGGAACCGGTGGCCTCGGCCGGACCGGTCCCCTCCTCGGATGCGGCCGCCTGCTCGCGCTGCGCCTGTTCCTTCTTGGCCTGTTCGAGCACGCTCACCTCGGGCACGGTCTCCCCGGCCCGGATGAGGTCGATCCGGCCCAGGACCTTGGAGCGCAGATCGCTGGGGACGTCGTCATGGCCGCAGCAGCGCTTGACGAGCTTCTTGACCGCCTGCTCCAGGCCGTACTTCTCCAGGCACGGCGAGCATTCGTCCAGATGCACCTGGAAGTCTGCGCACTCCCCCTCGGGCATCTCCCGGTCGAGATACTCGTAGAGGTGGTCAAGGACCTCGGAGCAGTCCTTCTCGTGCGGCTCTCCGCAGCTCATGATCCTGAGCCTTTCCGGTCGTGCGACTCCGGCGTGCGCGCGGACCGCGGGTCCGCGGCCGCCGCCCCCGCCGGAACCAGCCCGCGCTCGCGGGCGTAATCCTCCAGCATGCCGCGCAGTTGGCGCCGGCCGCGGTGCAGACGCGACATCACCGTGCCGATGGGTGTCCCCATGATGTCCGCGATCTCCTTGTACGCAAAGCCCTCGACATCCGCGAGGTAGACCGCGATACGGAACTCCTCGGGGATCTCCTGGAGCGCGGCCTTCACGTCCGAGTCGGGGAGGTGGTCGAGCGCCTGCGACTCGGCGGAGCGCAGCCCGGTCGACATGTGCGACTCGGCGCGCGCCAGCTGCCAGTCCTCGATCTCTTCGGCGGCGCTGCGCTGGGGTTCGCGCTGCTTCTTGCGGTAGGAGTTGATGAAGGTGTTCGTGAGGATGCGGTACAGCCACGCCTTGAGGTTGGTGCCCTCCCGGAACTGGTGGAAGGACGCATACGCCTTTGCGTAGGTCTCCTGCACCAGGTCCTCCGCGTCGGCCGGATTGCGCGTCATGCGCAGCGCGGCGGAGTACATCTGGTCCAGGAACGTCAGTGCGTCCCGCTCGAAGCGCGCATTGCGCTCGGCGGCGCTCTCCCGGGCCTTCTCCTCAGCCGTGCCGTCGGTCCCTGCGTCGGTACCGGTGACCGGACCCACCTCCTCCAACACCGTCAGGGATCCGGATGCGGACCCACCCGATTCGGAGAATAGACGACGATCCGGTGCCGCCGCCGCTCCGGCCGGGGCGGGCTGCGTCACCTGCATCTGCGACCACGGCAGGTCGGCGGCCGGGCGGGCCGGGCAAGCGATTCCCATGCGGCGGACTCCCATTCCTCGTGCTTCACCGGACGTACTCGAGTACTACGCCTGGCACAACAGCCGCACGCGGCCGGGCATTCCCGGGGCCTCCTCCCGAAAGGCCGGCAACCTTGCTTGCCGCTTCGGCAAGCAAGGGGCCCTGAGGTGCCCGGGGTGCACAGCCCGGGGTCCACAGCCCGGCGTGTACGGCCCGGCATGTACAGGGCGGCGTGTACAGGGCGCACAGGGCGCACGGTCAGCCGAACATCCCGTCCAGCCAGGCCGCCACCGCGTCCGTGAGCCCGGCCATCGACTCCGCCTCGGCCACACCCGCCTTCTTCGGCACCGCGAAGCCGTGGTCACCGTGGGCCACCTCGGTGATCTCCGTCCCCGGCGGGAACTCCGCCGGCCGGCCGAACGGATCCCGGCCGCCCTGGACGACCAGCGTCGGCACCCCGGCACCGGTCAGCTCGTCCGCCCGGGACTTCTCCGGGCGGCCCGGTGGATGCAGCGGGAAGCTGAGCGCCAGTACGGCCTGCGCCCCCAGTTCACGCGCCGTACGGCAGGCGACCCGGGCGCCCGCGCTACGGCCGCCGGCGACCACCGGCAGTCCCGGCTTCTCCAGCGCCGGCCAGAGCGCGGTCCATGCGGAATCCAGGGTCTTCGGCGCGGGCGCCAGCTTCTTGCCCGCCACCCGCCAGGGCTGCTCGACCAGCGCCACGGTGTACCCACGGGCCGGCAGCGCGGCTGCCAGGGCCCGGAGGTCGCGTGCCTCGATGCCACCACCGGCGCCGTGGCTCACGGCCACCACGGCCCGCGCCGGTGTGGCGTCGCGGTGCCAGGTGATCCGGGCGTCGCCCGCCGGTGTCCCGACCGTCTCGGTCTCCCTCGCGCCTGTGCTCATACGCCCATCCTGCCCGTGCCAGGGCCGGAAGGTCACCGCAGCACGCCAGGGCGGCGCCCGGTACCGCGGGCCCGCCGCGGGTCAGAACAGCGTGCCCACCTCGGGACCGTCGAGCTCGGCGACCAGCTCGGGCCCGTTGTTGCGGACATTGCTGACGTCGGTCGGCACCGGATAGGCGCGCATCAGCCCGGCCGGCGGCGGCGTCAGCAGGTCACGTACCTCGTCGGGGTCCGTACGGGCCGGGTCGAGCCAGGCGTCCCAGCGGTCCGGGGTGAGCACCAGCGGCATCCGGGGGTGGATGTCGGCCAGCGACTGCGGCCCGCCGCCGGTGGCCCCGGCCAGCGGGGTGGTCTCGGCCTCGGTGGTGACGACCGTGCAGGTCACCCACCAGGCCAGCGGGTGGTCGCCGGGCAGCGTCCGGTCCCGCCAGAACTCGTACAGCCCGGCCATCGCCATCACGGAGCCGTCCGCGGGCGTCACGAAGTACGGCTGCTTACGGGGCCGCTTCTTCCTGCCCTGCTCCTCCAGCTGCCGTTCCGCGGCGTCGGTGACCCACTCGAAATACCCGTCCCCGGGGAGCAGGCACCGGCGGGTGGCGAAGGCCTGCCGGAAGGACGGCTTCTCGTGCACCGTCTCGGCCCGCGCATTGATCATCTTTGCGGCGGCCTCGGGTGATTTCGACCACGACGGGACCAGGCCCCACTTCAGCGTCCGCAACTGGCGCACCGGGCCGTCCGGCGGGAACGCGTCGGCCGCCGCGCCCTTGAGGGGACGTTCGAGCACCGCGTGCACCCGGTCCGTCGGAGCCACGTTCCAACTGGGCGCCAGGGTCTCCGTCGGCTCCCACTGCTGCACGCCGAAGATTCCCACCAGGTCCTCGGGGCGTCGACTCGCTGCATACCTACCGCACATGCATGCCACACTGCCATGCCACACGAAGGGGAGACATGGACACCAACCACCTCACCGACATATGGAGCCGGGTCTTCGGGACCCAGGCCGCCCCGTCGCTCTGGCTGGTGATCGTCACGGCGGTGCTCGCGCTGGGCGCCGTCGTCCCGCACACCGCCTGGCGGCTGTCGCGGAACGCCGTGACCATCGCCCACGAGGGCGGGCACGGACTGCTCGCGCTGCTCACCGGCCGCCGCCTGGACGGCATCCGGCTGCACTCCGACACCTCGGGGCTGACCGTCTCGCGTGGCAAGCCGACCGGTCTGGGCATGGTGCTGACCGCCGCGGCCGGCTACATCGCCCCGTCGCTGCTCGGTCTGGCGGGCGCCGCGCTGCTCGCCGCGGGGCACATCACGGCGCTGCTGTGGGGCGCGACCGCGCTGCTGCTGGCCATGCTGATCATGATCCGCAACGCCTATGGCGTGCTCACCGTCGTCCTGACCGGCGCCGCGTTCGTGCTGGTCTCCTGGCTGACGACGGCACAGGTGCAGGCGGCGTTCGCCTACGTCGTGGTGTGGTTCCTGCTGCTGGGCGGGGTGCGGCCGCCGTTCGAGCTGACGGGCAAGCGGCGCCGGGGAGGGGCCGTGGACTCCGATCCGGACCAGCTGGCGCGCCTGACCCATGTCCCGGCGGCCGTCTGGCTCGGCCTCTTCCACGTGGTGACGCTGTGCTCCCTGGTGGGCGGCGGGCGCTGGCTGCTCGGCCTGTGACGGCGGGCGGCCCCGGGCCGGCGGCCGCCTCCCGCACCGCCACGCCCGGCGTAGCCGGGGCCTGGCCGCTTCCCGCAGGCGAGCGCACTACCAGTGCCATGTTTCGGAGGGGTTGCGCCGCTTTTGATCAAGATCGGCACCCGTGCCCAGCCATTAAAGTAAGGGCATGACCGAGAGCCCCGCACACCCCGCCCTATGGCCCGCCCCCCTCGCCACCGGGGCCGTCGATGCCACCGTCACCGTGCCCGGCTCCAAATCGGTCACCAACCGCGGTCTGGTGCTGGCCGCCCTCTCCGCCGAGCCCGGCTGGCTGCGCCGGCCGCTGCGCTCCCGGGACACGCTCCTGATGGCCGAGGCGCTGCGCACCCTGGGCGTCGGCATCGAGGAGACCGCGTCCTCCAGCTCCGCGGACTCCGGCAGCCGGCCCGGCGGCGGTGAGGCCTGGCGGATCATCCCGGCGGGGCTGCACGGCCCGGCCACCGTCGACGTCGGCAACGCCGGCACGGTCATGCGCTTCCTCCCCCCGGTCGCCGCGCTCGCCGACGGCCCGATCCGCTTCGACGGCGACCCGCGCTCCTACGAGCGTCCGCTCGGCGGCGTGATCGAGGCGCTGCGCGCCCTGGGCGCCCGGATCGACGACGACAACCGCGGCGCGCTGCCGATGACGGTCTTCGGCGGCGGCGCGCTGGACGGCGGCCCGGTCGAGATCGACGCCTCCTCGTCCTCCCAGTTCGTCAGCGCCCTGCTGCTGTCCGCGCCGCGCTTCAACCAGGGCGTCGAGGTCCGGCACGTGGGCGCCGCGCTGCCCTCCATGCCGCACATCCGGATGACGGTCGACATGCTGCGCAGCGTCGGCGCCCAGGTGGACACCCCGGAGGCGGGCGGCGAGCCGAACGTCTGGCGGGTCACCCCGGGAGCCCTGCTCGGCCGCGATCTGGTCGTCGAGCCGGATCTGTCCAACGCCCAGCCCTTCCTGGCCGCGGCGCTGGTCACCGGCGGCCGGGTCACCATCCCGGACTGGCCCGAGCACACCACCCAGCCCGGCGACGCGCTGCGCGAGATCTTCACCACCATGGGCGGTTCCTGCGAGCTGACCGACCAGGGACTGACGTTCACCGGCAGCGGCCGGATCCACGGCATCGACGTCGACCTGAGCGAGGTCGGCGAGCTGACCCCGGGCATCGCCGCGGTCGCCGCACTCGCCGACTCCCCCTCCACGCTGCGCGGTGTGGCCCACCTGCGGCTGCACGAGACCGACCGGCTGGCCGCCCTCACCAAGGAACTCAACGAACTCGGCGGCGATGTCACCGAGACCGCGGACGGGCTGCACATCCGGCCGCGCCCGCTGCACGGCGGGATCTTCCACACCTACGAGGACCACCGGCTGGCCACCGCCGCGGCGGTCATCGGCCTGGCCGTCGACGGCGTGGAGGTCGAGAACGTCGCCACCACCGCCAAGACCCTGCCCGACTTCCCCGCGATGTGGACGGACATGCTCGATCCGGCGGCCGTCCCCGCCCGGAGAGTCTGAGGGATACCGCCGCTATGCGCCGCTACGGCAAGAACCCTGACGAGGACGACATCCGCGTCCGCCCCAACCCCAAGGGCAACCGCCCCCGCACCAACATCCGCCCCAAGCACGAGGACGCCGGCGAGGGCCTGGTCCTCACCGTCGACCGCGGCCGGCTGACCTGCCTCATCGAGGGCCGGACGGTCACCGCGATGAAGGCCCGCGAACTGGGCCGCAAGAGCGCGGTGGTCGGCGACCGGGTCGCCGTCGTCGGCGATCTGACCGGCGCCAAGGACACCCTCGCCCGGATCGTCCGGGTCGAGCCGCGCTCCTCGACACTGCGCCGTACGGCCGACGACGACGACCCGTTCGAGCGGGTCGTGGTCGCCAACGCCGACCAGCTCGCGATCGTCACCGCGCTCGCCGACCCCGAGCCGCGCCCCCGGCTCATCGACCGCTGTCTGGTCGCCGCCTTCGACGCGGGCCTCGACCCGCTGCTGGTGCTGACCAAGTCCGATCTGGCGTCCGCGGACACCCTGTTGGAGTCCTACGGCGCGCTCGGCGTCCCCTACCTCGTCACCAACCGCGACGAACTCGCCGACGGCAGCGCCGCCGAGCGGGTCAGGGCCGCGCTGACGGGCCGTATGACGGCGTTCGTCGGACACTCCGGGGTGGGCAAGACCACCCTGGTCAACGCCCTGGTCCCGGAGCACCGCCGGGCCATCGGCCATGTCAACGCGGTCACCGGCCGCGGGCGGCACACCACCACCTCCGCGCTGGCGCTGCCGCTGCCCGGCGACTCGGGCTGGGTCATCGACACCCCGGGCGTACGGTCCTTCGGACTGCATCACGTCGACCCGTCCCGGGTCATCCACGCCTTCCCGGATCTGGAGCCCGGCACCGCCGGCTGCCCGCGCGCCTGCAGCCACGACGAAGTGGACTGCGCGCTGGACGCATGGGTCGCCGACGGCCATGCCGATCCGGCCCGTCTCTACTCCCTGCGCCGGCTGCTGGCCACCCGCGAACGACGCGAGGGCGACTGACCTCCGAAGGTTGCCACCGCCTGGCCAAGGTAAGGGCATAATCACACCAAGGTCGACGTAGCGCTCAAGCAGGCCCTGATCGCCCGGACAGAGCCCGAACGAGTGATAGCGAGTGATAACGAGTGATGGTGACGCCCCGTCGTCGCTCACGTAAGACAGGCCCTGGCTGACGGAGGCAATGGGACATGGCGTGGCTGCTGGTCGTGGTGGCGGGGATTCTGGAGACCGGCTTCGCGGTCTGCCTCAAGCTCTCGCACGGCTTCACCCGCCTCTTCCCCACCCTCGCCTTCGCGGCCTTCGCCCTCGGCAGCTTCGGCCTGCTGACGCTGGCGCTGCGCAAGCTCGACGTCGGCCCGGCGTACGCGGTGTGGACCGGCATCGGTGCGGCCGGTACGGCGATCTACGGGATGGTCTTCCTGGGTGATCTGGTCTCCACCCTGAAGATCGTCTCCATCGCCCTGGTCATCATCGGTGTGATCGGGCTGCAGCTGTCGGGGTCGACGCACTGAGCGCACGGGGTCTTCGCACAGGGTCTTCGCACGGCGGCCCGCGCCGGCACCCTGCGGGCGAGTCACCCGTCAACTCCCGTGCGCCTGACGCCCGTCCACTCCCGTGTCGTGACGCCCGTCAGCTCCCGTGTGCGTCAAGCCCGTCCGCCGGCCCGGTCCCGGCGCCTTTTGACGTCCCGTCACCCCGCTCGCCCGGCGGCGCGATGACCGCCGTCCGGGCGAAGGCGCCCCGTACCAGCCGGGACACCGCCTCCGTCTCCAGCTCCCGGCGGGACCGCCGCGCCGGCAGGCGTCCCGGGGCCGTCCCCGCCGTCACAGGGGCGACGACACAGGACAGGGTCAGCCGCGCCGCGGCCTCGCAGGCGGTGCCCAGGGCGGGCAGCTCCTCCGCGGGCCAGTCGGGCTCCAGCGCCGCGACCGCCTGATCGCAGAACCGGCCGACGAGCTCCGCGGGCCCCGGCAGCGACCCCTCCGCGAACGCCGTGGCGCGCTGCGCGGGGACGCCGGGCCGGGCGGCGGCCCGTACCGGCACGACGTCGGCCGGCGCCCTCGACGAGGTCGGCAGCCGGCCGCCCCAGCAGCCGGTCAAAGCCGCCCTGACCAGGGGATTGGCGCGGGCGGTACGCAGTGTCCAGGCGGCCGCGGCCACCACCCGGCCCGCCGCGTCGCCCCGCGTTCCGGCAGCCGAGGCCCCCCGGGACAGCGCCCGTGCGACCCCGGCGAGATAGTTCTCGGTCTCCCGGCGGACCAGGGCGCGGGCCAGCCCTTCCTTGCTGCCGAACTCGTTGTGGAGCGTCTGCCGGGAGACCCCGGCGGCCGCCGCGACATCGACCATCCGTACGGCCGTCCAGGGCCGGTTCAGCAGCGCCGTGTAGGCGGCATCGAGCAGGGATTCACGCGCTGCGGGCATCCGTTGCCTCCCCTGGCCGCCGGCCAGGGTGGCCGGTGTGCGGACAGAATTGACGCGGCGCCAGATACTGTCAAGGGGCGTTGCTGCGCGCGCTCACCGGCGGACCCCGGAGCGTCACACGCCCGGCGGCGCATGGCCGTGTGGCTCCTGCGCATACCAGTCGATACTGTTCGCACATGCCCGACTATCACGATGATCTTCGCCTCGGCCATGTTCTCGCGGACGCCGCGGACGCCGCCACCATGGAGCGCTTCAAGGCCCTCGATCTCAAGGTCGAGACCAAACCGGACATGACACCGGTGAGCGAGGCGGACAAGGCCGCCGAGGAGCTCATCCGTGGCCAGCTCCAGCGGGCCCGGCCGCGGGACGCGGTGCTCGGCGAGGAGTTCGGCAGCGAGGGTGCGGGCCCCCGCCGCTGGATCATCGACCCGATCGACGGCACGAAGAACTATGTCCGCGGGGTGCCGGTCTGGGCGACGCTGATCGCACTGATGGAGCGCGGCGAGGGCGGTGACCGCCCGGTGGTCGGCATCGTCTCCGCGCCGGCGCTCAACCGCCGCTGGTGGGCCGCCGACGGCCTGGGGGCCTTCACCGGCCGCAGTCTGACCTCCGCGACCCGGCTGCGGGTCTCAGAGGTCGGCCGGATCCAGGACGCCTCGTTCGCCTACTCCTCGCTGACCGGCTGGGAGGAGCGCGGCAAGCTGCCCGGCTTCCTCGATCTGAGCCGGGACTGCTGGCGCACCCGCGGCTACGGGGACTTCTGGCCGTACATGATGATCGCCGAGGGTTCGGTGGACATCTGCGCGGAGCCGGAGCTCTCACTCTGGGACATGGCGGCCTGTGCGGTGGTCGTGAAGGAGGCCGGCGGGCAGTTCACCGGTCTGGACGGAAAGCCCGGTCCGCACAGCGGCAACGCGGCGGCCTCCAACGGCCTGCTGCACGAGGATTTGCTCGGCTATCTCGGCGACTCCCCGCGCTGACCTGCGACGGGGCGGGTATTCGGACACCCGTCCCGCAGTTGCCCCTTGTTGCATCGGCACCGGCATGTGAACATGAGAATCCCCCACTTTGTGAACTTGTGAATCCCTTCGCAAGGCACATTCACCAAGGAGGTGGCTCCACTCCATGCCCATGCACGTCAAAGACGCCATGAGCACGGTGGTCCTCACCATCGGGCCCGCTCACACCCTCCGTCAGGCGGCGCAGCTGATGGCGGCCCGCCGCATCGGCGCGGCCGTGGTCCTCGACAACGACAACAGCGGCATCGGCATTCTCACCGAGCGCGACATCCTCATTTCCCTCGGCGCGGGCGAGAACCCCGACCGGGAGACCGCCCAGACCCACACCACCTCGGACGTGGTCTTCGCCGCTCCGAGCTGGACCCTGGACGATGCCGCGGACGCCATGGTGCGCGGCGGCTTCCGCCATCTGATCGTGCTCAACGACCACGAACCGGTCGGTGTGGTGTCCGTACGCGACATCATCCGCTGCTGGTCGGCCACTACGGAACGGGCCGACGCCGTACCGGCCTGAGCACTGACGGCGCACCGGCCCGAACACCGGGGCCGGACGCACGAAGAGGCCGGAGCCCACTGGCATCCGGCCTCTTCGGTTGTACGGCAAGCGGCAGTTGAGCAACCCTCACCGCGGCCGACCACTTCCGCGAGAGCGGCGGCGGTTCAGTCGCAACGAGGCGTGCCCATCAGCCGCGCAGGGCCTGGACTGCGGCTTCCAGCCGCTTGCCGTAGTCCGCGTCCGCCTTGCGGAAGTTCTCGATCGCCCGCTGGGCGATGTCGTCGCGGGAGACCTGGGAGATGAAGCCCGCCAGGTTGTTGATCAGGCGCTCCTTCTCGTCCTCCGACATCAGGCGGTAGAGGGTGCCGGCCTGGACGAAGTCGTCGTCCTCGGCGTGCGAGGGCGCCGCCTGCTCGACGGTGGAGCCGGACACGGTGGCCGGCTGCCACAGGGGACGGCCGGTCTCGACCGGGCCCCCGAAGCTGTTGGGCTCGTAGTTCTTCTGGCCCGCGTGGCGGCCGTCGTAGAGCACGCCGTCCCGGCCGTGGTTGCGCGCCTCGGTGACGTGCGGGCGGTTCACCGGGAGGTGGTCGGCGTTGATGCCGACGCGGTAGCGGTGCGCGTCGCCGTACGCGAAGAGACGGCCCTGGAGCATCTTGTCGGGGGACGGGCCGATACCCGGCACGAAGTGGTGCGGGGAGAAGATCGACTGCTCGACCTCGGCAAAGATGTTCTCCGGGTTGCGGTTGAGTTCCAGCTTGCCGATCTCGATCGGCGGGTAGTCCTCGTGCGGCCAGACCTTGGTCAGGTCGAACGGGTTGAAGCGGTAGTTGGCCGCGTCGGCCGCGGGCATGATCTGCACCTGGACGGTCCAGCTGGGGAAGTCGCCCCGCTCGATGGACTCGCGCAGATCGCGCTGGTGGCTGTCGGCGTCCTCACCGGCGAGCTTGTTGGCCTCTTCCTGGGTGAGGCTCTTGATGCCCTGGTCGGTCTTGAAGTGGTACTTGACCCAGAAGACCTCACCGGCGGCGTTGTTCCACTGGAAGGTGTGCGAGCCGTAGCCGTTCATGTGGCGGAACGTCGCGGGGATGCCGCGGTCGCCGAACAGCCAGGTGACCTGGTGGGTGGACTCGGGCGACAGGCCCCAGAAGTCCCAGACGTTGTCCGCCTCCTGCGAGCCGGTGTACGGGTCGCGCTTCTGGGTGTGGATGAAGTCGGGGAACTTGATGGCGTCCTTGATGAAGAACACCGGGGTGTTGTTGCCGACGAGGTCGTAGTTGCCCTCTTCGGTGTAGAACTTCAGCGCGAAACCGCGCGGGTCACGCACCGCGTCGGCCGAGCCGAGGTTGCCCGCGACGGTGGAGAAGCGCAGGAACGTCTCGGTCTGCTTGCCGACCTCGGAGAGGAACGTGGCACGGGTGTACTTGGTCACGTCCGCGGTCACCGTGAAGGTGCCGTACGCGCCGGCGCCACGGGCGTGCACGATGCGCTCCGGGATGCGCTCGCGGTTGAAGTGCGCGAGCTTCTCGATCAGGAGCTGGTCCTGGATCAGGCCGGGTCCGCCGATGCCGGCCGTCTCGCTGTTCTGGTTGTCCCCGACCGGAGCCCCGGACTCCGTGGTCAGCGGTCCGGTGGTGCTCTCTACCGACACGTGCGCCTCCTGGAAAGTCTTCTACACCTGCCCTTGGCTTGCGCCGATCACGATCCTACATTGGACAATGTCTAAGTCAAGAAGAACCCGAGATTCGTACTCGATCCGGTGATGGACCTTCCACTGCTACCCTGGCTCTATCTGACTGATAGGTGATTGGCATGAGTGACCTGCTGGAACGGCTCCGAGGACGCGGCTGGCGGCTGACTGCGCAGCGACGCGTCGTCGCCGAGGTCCTCGACGGGGACCACGTCCACTACACCGCCGACGAGGTGCATGCGCTGGCATCCGCCCGGCTCCCCGAGATCTCCCGCGCCACGGTCTACAACACCCTGGGCGAGCTGGTCTCGCTCGGCGAGGTGATCGAGGTGAGCACGGACGGCCGGGCCAAGCGCTACGACCCCAACGCCCATCACGACCACCAGCACCTCGTCTGCTCGCGGTGCGGCACGATCCGCGACGTCCACGTCCAGGGCGACCCGCTCTCCGCCCTGCCCGAGCCGGAGCGCTACGGCTTCCAGGTCTCCGAGGTCACCGTGACCTACCGGGGCATCTGCCCGAGCTGCAACGCCCCGTCCTGACGCCAGGGGAAGCCGGCCCCCGTCCGGGCCGCCCCCGCCCGAGGCCACGACGCACACCTCCCCGAGCCCGCGCCCGTCCGGCCGCGGGCTCCTTCGCGCGCCCGGTCCGCCCACCGCTCGCCCTCTGCCGCTCCGCGTCACGTCTCACCCACGGCACACACCTGCCCGCACGGCCCCTGCCCGAACCCGACGCGCCGGCACACCGGCCGGGCGGCACACTTTCCGGCCACGCGGCGTTCACCGCCCAGCTCGCGAAGCTGCCGAAGACCGGCCGGAAGGTCCTGGCCCCGGGCGGCGTCGCCGCGAAGGGACCGGGAGGCCGGGAAGGGTTCGCGGACCGGCTCCAAAAGGCCTGCCGGGACGCCGGCGTCCCCAGGGGCACCGCCGGCCGGAGGAACAGGCCCGCCCACCGCAGCCTGTGCGCGGAGGCGGTCGGCCACCTGGACCCGCCCGCCGCTGCGGCAGACAGGACGCAGGCCCGGCATGGCGAAGGCCGGCATGACGAAGGCCGGCATGACGAAGGCCGACATGACGAAGGCCGACATGACGAAGGCCCGGATTCTCAAGGAATCCGGGCCTTCGTCTTGCAGTAGCGGGGACAGGATTTGAACCTGCGACCTCTGGGTTATGAGCCCAGCGAGCTACCGAGCTGCTCCACCCCGCGTCGTTGTTGCCTTACTTTAACCCCGGGCCGACGACCAGCGCAAATCCCTTCCATGCGGCCCAGGACCCGGCCTCGTGGACCCGCCCCAGGGCCCGGCCCGTGGACCCGGCCCTGGGCTGCTTCGTCCCACCGTGCGCCGCTACGCGCTCAGCTCCTCCTGGAGCGCCGTACGCAGCCGCGCCGCACGCTCCGCCACCTCCGGCGGCCCCAGCTCGACGGCCCGCGCACACCAGCCCTGCGCCTCCGCGAGCGCGCCGCGCCGGGCGGCGAGCAGCGCCAGCCGGAGCGCCGCCCGGCCGTGGCCGGACTCGGCGGCGCGCTGCCACCACAGGGCGGCCTCGGGAAGGCTGCCCTCCCGGGCCAGCAGCAGCCCGAGGTTGAAGGCGCCGTTACGGCTGCCGGCCTCGGCCGCCGCGCGGTACCAGTCGGCGGCCTCGACGGCATCGCCACGGGCCGCCGCGAACATGCCGACCCGCACCTGGGCGCGGCGGTGCCCCTGGCGCGCGGCCCGCTCGTACCACTGCACGCTCTCGTCGTCCGCCGTGCGCTCGCTGTCGGCCAGCCCCTCGCCCGCGGCCGCCGCCCTCCGGTCGAGCAGATCCGCGAGCCGGAAGGCCGCCTCGGCGCTGCCGCCACCGGCCGCACAGCGCAGGTTCCGCTCCGCGTCCTGCAGCTCACCGTCCCGCAGCTGCACGATGGCGACCTGGAGGGCCGCCTCCGTGTGCCCGGCCGCGGCCGCCCGCTCGTACCAGGTGTGCGCCGTACGCTCCGCGCCCCGCCCGGTGTGGAGGATGCCGAGGTTGAACGCGGCGTCCACGCTGCCGGCCTCGGCCGCCTTGGAGAACCACGGCTCGGCCCCCGAGGCGTCGCCGCGCTGCAGCAGCAGGATGGCCAGCGCGTTGGCGGCCTCCCGGTGCCCGGCGTAGGCGGCCCGGCGGTACCACTGCTCACCGCGCCCCTCCCGGCCCTGCTCGGCGCAGAGCAGCCCGATGTTGTAGGCGCCGTTGACGTCCCCGGCATCCAGCGCGACGCGGTACCAGCGCTCGGCGGTCTGCAGTTCACCGCGGTCGGCGTGCAGCGCTCCCAGGGCATTGGCAGCGTTGCCATCGCCGTCCTGGGCGGCGCGCCGCCACCACTCCGCGGCGCTCTCCTCGTCCCCCGCGTCCCGCAGCAGGAAGCCCAGCGCACAGGCCGCGCGCGCCTCACCGTCCTTGGCGGCGGACAGATACCAGCGGCCCGCCTCCTGGACGTCACCGCGGTCCTCCAGCAGCGCGCCCAGCTGCAGCGCGGCCCGCCGGTGGCCGCGCGCGGCGGCCTGGCGGTACCACTGCTCGGCCTCCTCCTGCTGGGTCAGCTCGCCGTACGCGGGGACCGCCCGCCGGTCCGTGTCGCGGCCGTCCTCGATCAGCCGGGCGAGGCGGTAGGCGGCCTCGCGGTGGCCGCGCTCGGCGGCCGTACGGAACCAGCGCTCGGCGCCGATGTCGCCGCGGTGCTCCAGGAGATCGGCGAGGGCGTACGCGCCCAGGCAGTGGCCGGACTCGGCGGACTGGCGCAGCCAGTACTCGGCAGCCGGCTCGTCGCCGCGTTCGCGGTAGTGGCGCCCGAGGGCGTGCGCCGCGGCGGCGGAGCCGGCCACGGCCGCGATACGCCACCAGCCGGCCGCCTCGTCGCCGTAACCCCGCTGATGCAGCAGCACGCCGAGGTTGTTGGCCGCCGCCCGGTCACCGGCGGCGGCCGCGGAGCGCAGATGCGGCTCGGCGCCGTCGAGATCACCGCGGCGCAGCAGCATCGCGCCCAGGGCGCTCATCGCGGCGGTGTCGCCCGCCTCGGCGGCCCGGCGGTGGCCGGACTCGGTCACGGCATCGGACGCCTCGGCTGCCTCCGCAGCCTCCGCGGCCTCCATCGCGTCCATCTGCAACTCGGATTCGCGCCCGTCGTCGGGCGCATGCACAAACCGGTCCGTCTCCAACAACCCTGCCTTGTCCCCCATAAGACCCATCGTCGCATCACCTGTAACCCGCGTACACCTGGTATACCGCAGCCAGTGAGGTCACTTCAGCGGTTTGTCGACTTCCCGACACGACGACTTGCCAAACTCAAGCACACACCTTCCCCACATCGGCCGCGCGACCCGGCTTTGACCGCGATCGACCTGAACACACGCCGAAGGCCCGGATCCTTGAGGATCCGGGCCTTCGGCGATCAGTAGCGGGGACAGGATTTGAACCTGCGACCTCTGGGTTATGAGCCCAGCGAGCTACCGAGCTGCTCCACCCCGCGTCGTTGTGTCCTCAAGGTATCACGGCGGCGGACCGGCCCCGGCACCGTCGCGGCCCGGTGGCCGCCGGGTCGCACCGGCGGCCCCCGGGCCGGCCTGCGGCCGGCCGCCTCAGCTGCCCGGCTTGCCGCTCTTCTCGGACGCCTTCGCCGCCCGGTCCAGCGCCGCCTTGAGCTTCTTCTGCGCCTCGCCGTACCCGGCCCAGTCGCCCGAGGCCCGCGCCTTCTCGCCCTCCTCATAGGCCTTCTGCGCGTCACCCAGGGCCTGCTGCACGGTCTGGCCGGCCGGTGGCTGATGGCTGGTGCCGCCCGGCGGGGTCTGTGTGCCCGAACTGGGCGCCTTCTTGCCGAAGACCACATCCAGCGCGTCCTTGAGGGAGTCCTCCAGGACGGGCTTGTTGTCGCCGTAGCTCACCAACACCTTCTTCAGGAGCGGGTAGTTGGTGTTGGCGCCGCGCAGATACACCGGTTCGACGTAGAGCAGCCCGCCGTCCAGCGGCACGGTCAGCAGATTGCCGTACTCGATCTCCGAGTCGCCGAACTTCTTGAGGATGTTGAGCTCGTTGGCGATCACCGGATCGGAGTTGAACTTCGACTGCACCAGCTGGGGGCCGGGCACCGGCGTCTCCGACGGCAGCTTCAGCAGTCTGATCTTGCCGTAGTCACCACTGGTCGCATCGGCGTCCACGGCCATGAACGCACCGAGGTTGTCGCGCTTGTTGGGCGTGAAGGTCGTCGTCAGCGAGAACGCGCGGTTCTTCTGGTCCGGCATCTTCATGCTCAGGTAGTACGGCGGTACGGCGTTGCCCGACTTGGTCGTCGGGTCGTTCGGGATCTGCCAGCGCTCGGAGCCGGTGTAGAAGGTGCCCGGGTCGGTGACGTGGTAGGTGGTCAGCAGCTGGCGCTGCACCTTGAAGAGGTCCTGCGGGTAGCGCAGGTGCTCCTTGAGCGCCGGGCTGATGGCGCTCTTCTTCTCGACCGTGCCGGGGAACGACTTCATCCAGGTCTTGAGGACCGGGTCCTTCTCGTCCCACTGGTAGAGCTTGACCGAGCCGTCGTAGGCGTCCACCGTCGCCTTGACGGAGTTACGGATGTAGTTGACCTGGTTCTGCTGGGCCACCACCGCCCGCTGGCCGTCGGTGAGCGAATCGGCCGTGCTGTCCCCGAGCGTGGTGCGCGAGGCGTACGGATAGCCGTTGCTGGTGGTGTAGGCGTCCACGATCCACTTGAGCCGGTGGCCGATGACCGCCGGATAGGCGTCGCCGTCGATGGTCAGCCAGGGGGCGACGGATTCGACGCGCTCCTTGGGCGTGCGGTTGTACAGGATCCGCGAGCCCTTGCCGATCGCGCCGGAGTAGAGGATCTGCGGCTCCCCGAACGCCACCGCGTACGCGGCACGGTTGACCGGGTTGGAGAGGTTGACGCCGCTCTTGCCCTGGTAGCTGTAGCTCTTCTCGCCGCTGTCGTCGGAGTAGTCCAGTTCCTTCTGCGGACCGCCGACGATGGAGTACTGCGAGGTCTTCTCGCCGTAGTACACCCGCTGCTGGTACGAGCCGAGCTGCCCCTTGGACGGCAGGTCGGACTCGGTGTACTGCGGACCGCCGCCCTCGGAGGTCTCGGTCCCCTTGGCGGCGACCGCGCCGTAGCCGTGGGTGTACTTGAAGTGGTCGTTGATCCAGTTGCGCTCGGGGATGCCGGCGATGTTCAGCTCGCGCAGGCCGACGACGGTGTCCTGCTCGGCACCGTCCTTGTCCTTGTAGCGGTCGACGTCGAGGGTGGAGGGGAACTGGTAGTACCCGCGCACCTGCTGCTGTTGCTGGAAGGCCGGCGAGACCACGTTCGGGTCGAGCAGCCGCACGCTGGCCGTGGTGTCGGCGTCGTCGCGCAGGCGCCCGCTGTCCGCCTTGTCGGTGGGCCGGTAATCGCCCTTGTACGGTGTGACCTCGGAGTCCTGGATGTCGTAGGCATCCCGGGTCGCCTTGATGTTCTGCTTGATGTACGGCGCTTCCTTGGCCTGCTCGTTCGGATCGACCTGGAACTTCTGCACGATCGCCGGATACAGCCCGCCGATGAGGACCGCCGAGAGCACCATCAGGCCGAAGCCGATCACCGGCAGCTGCCAGGTCCGCCGCCAGAGGGTGGCGAAGAACAGCACGGCACAGATCGCCGCGATGAAGAACAGGATCGTCTTCGCCGGAAGGTAGGCGTTCGCGTCGACATACCGCAGGCCCGTCCAGTTGTCGGCCGACCGCAGGCCGCTGGACTTGACCGCAAGACCGTACCGGTCGAGCCAGTACGCGATCGCCTTGAGCGAGACGAAAATGCCCAGCAGCACCGACAGATGGCCGGTCGCCGCAGCGGTCGCCCGCGAACCGGGGCTGGTCAGCCGCAGCCCGCCGTAGAGGTAGTGCGTCAGCGCCGCGGCGACCAGACACAGCACCGCACAGGCGAAGCCGAAGCTCAACAGGAAGCGGTACCAGGGCAGATCGAAGGTGTAGAAGGCGATGTCCTTGCCGAACTGCGGGTCCGTCTTGCCGAACGGCACGCCGTTGACCCACTGCAGCCAGGTGCGCCACTCACCGGAGGCGGAGGCACCGGCGATCAGCCCGATCACCGCGGTGACGGCGATCAGCGCCCACTTCTTGAACGGCGCGATGCCCATCCGGTAGCGGTCCAGGCTCTGCTGCTCCACGGACATGGCGCTCAGCGGCGGCCGCAGCCGGTACGCCAGCCAGACGTTCACGCCGACGGCCACCGCCATCAGGACGCCGAAGGAGAAGAACAGACCGATCTTGGTCCACAGGGTGGTGGTGAAGACCGAGGAGTAGTTGACCGAGCGATACCAGAGCCAATCGGTCCAGAACCCCGCAAACATCACGAAGAGCATGGCCAATACGGCCAGCACACCCAACGTCATGAGCAGGGTCCGGATCCGCCGCGATGGTCGGCCGACTCTGATCCGTGGCCCTGTCGGGCCTGAGCCGCGGTCCGGCATCTGGAAAGCCAAGGTGCGCACCTCGAAGTTCGCTGTCGTGTGGAGCAGGCCCGGCGATAGTAGGACCCACCGATGCAACTTACGAAGGCTTTACTCAGTTCCCGCTTTCCGGGGTACACAAGGCACGATGTTGAGCATGACCAACCTCCCCGTTGACGGCACCCCCCTCGCCGCCGACCCCCTGACCCGCGCGGTGCTCGAGATCGACGAGTACAGCGCCGGGCTCGGCTGGGACCAGCCCGCCCGACTGTTCGCCCTCGTCGACACCGCCAAGCTGCGTGCGCAGGAGCCCTCGCTCGCCGCCCAGCTCGGCATCGACGACTCCACCACCACGTCCCTGACCCCCGTGGAACAGGACGAGATCCCGGCGGGCGTCCCGCTGGACGAGTTCCTCGCCACCATTGCCTGGCCGGATGCCGTGACCGGCTGCGCGCTGACCGTGGAGCGGCTGATGCTGCCGCCGTCCGCCGAGGACTCCGAGCCCGAGGGCATGGACGAGGCGCAGCTCGCCAAGTGGGTCGCCAAGCACCCGGACCGCCAGGAGGTCCGGATGACGGTGGCCGTGCTGCGCGACGGACGGCGTGAGTCGGCACTGCGGCTGCGCGAGAAGGACTCCACGTCCGAGGTGCTCACCGGCTCGGCGCTGGTGCCGGGCCTGGCGGAAGCGCTGGCGGCGACGTTCGAGGGCTGACCGCGGCCTGCCGGGGCTGACGACGGGGCCGGACGTGCGCGTCCGGCCCCGTCTTCCCCTGCCTCAGGTGCCTCAGGAACGGCCTGCGGGGCTGCAGCCCGGCAGCCCGGCGGTGTCGCCCTTGCGGATCTTCTCCAGCGCCTTGACGGCGTCGCCTATGGTGCCGACCTTGACCAGGGTGAGCCCCTGCGGGGTGTCCTTGGCCGCGGCGGCGCAGTTCTCCTTGGGCGTCAGGAAGAACTCCGCGCCCTTGTCCCGCGCACCGACCGTCTTCATCGAGATGCCGCCGATCGGGCCGACCTTGCCCTTGTCGTCGATGGTGCCCGTACCGGCCACGAACTTGCCGCCCGTCATGTCCCCGGGCGTGAGCTTGTCGACGATGCCGAGGGCGAACATCAGCCCGGCGCTCGGGCCGCCGACATCGGCCAGCTTGACGTCGATGGGGAACGGGAAGAGGTGGTCCACCCCGGCCTGGATGCCCACGATGGCGCGGCCGTCGTCCGCCTTCTGCGTGGTGACCGCGATCTGCTTGGCACCGGTCCGGGGCTTCTCGCCCTTCTTCTCCGCCGCGGCGGCATCCTTGGCGGGGATGATCGTGAAGACGACCTTCTCGCCCGGCTTGTGCCGGGTGACGAGCTTGGCGACATCGCCGGTCTGCCTGACCTCCGTGCCGTCCACGGCCTTGATCACATCGCCTGCGTGCAGCCGCCCGTCGGCCGGCTTGTCCTTGACGACGGATGCGACGACGGTCTGGGTGGCGACCGGGACGTGCAGCTGGTTCAGCGCGGAGACCTTGGCGCTCTCCTGGGACTGGCTGAACTCCTCGGCGTTCTCCTGGTCGGCCTGCTCGGCCGTCTGCCCCTCGGGGTAGAGCGTCTTGTGCGGCACCACGGCGTTGTTGTGGTCGAGCCAGCCGTACACCGCCTCGAAGAGGTTCATCCGGTAGTCGGGGCCGGTGACCCGGACGGTGGTCATGTTGAGATGACCGGTCGTCGGGTACGTCTTGCGTCCGGAGATCTGCAGCACCGGCTCGCCGTCGTGATCACCGAGGGTGTTGACCGTCGGCCCCGGCGACATCTCGGAGTACGGCACGGGGATCAGCACCCCGGCGCAGAGCAGCGCGATCAGCATCAGGATCGAGGCGAGGAGCGTCGCGGTGCGGCGTGGCATGGAACGACAGTACGGGACGGGTATGACAACCGGCCCGCGGGGCCGTCCGAACGAGGCCGGATACCGGCCCTTGGACGGCCGTCATCCCGGAGGGCGGCGCCTGCTTTCGCGAACCGGCGGAGAACTCAGACGGGGTCCGAGGCGGGGTCGGGAACGGAATGCTCTTTTTCCATGGCGTCACGGAACCGGGCATAACCCGCGAGCTCTGCAACATCCCCGGACTTGCGGTTCCGTAGGGCCCAGCTGCTCCACACCGCGGCGATCAGCCCGGCACCCACCGGAATCAGCAACCAGAGAAGCGCACCCATCAGCGACCTCCCAACCCCTTGTACGACCGCGATCGACGAATAAGCAGATTAACCATCTGCTGGGTCAACGCTCACGCCAGGGGGCGGGTTACGCAACCGGAACACAAGGCACCGGTTCGGCCTCCCGCTGGGAGGCCATCACCCCGTGGCCACAGGGCCGCCACCTGCCGCGTCTGCCTCTTCGCCTGCCCCGGGACCGCGTCATTACGCACAGGGCCCGGCTTTCCCGAAGGCCCCGAGAAGACGGCGCTTCGCACCCACCCGCCCTCCACCCCAGAAGGGGGCGGTTGCCAGAAGAGGGCGGTTGCCAGAAGAGGGCGGCTAAACGCCCACCCATTCTTCCGTGCCATCGGAGAACGTCTGATGCTTCCAGATCGGCACCTCGTGCTTGAGGTCGTCGATCATCTTGCGGCAGGCCTCGAACGCCTCGCCCCGGTGCGGGCAGGACACCGCGACGACGACGGCCAGGTCACCGATGCGCAGATCGCCTACCCGGTGGACGGCGGCCAGCGCCCGGACCGGGTAGTCGGCGATCACCTTCTCGGCGATCCGGCGCATCTCCGCCTCGGCCGTCGGGTGCGCGGAGTAGCCCAGGCCGTCCACGTCGGCGCCGTTGTCGTGCGAGCGGACCGTGCCGACGAACAGGGCCGTGCCGCCGGCCGACGCATCCCCCACGGCCGCGAACACCTCGTCCACGGACAGCGCGGTATCGCGGATCTCCAGGAGCCGGACCGGGTCTGCCGCGGCCTGCTCACCGGGGTGGTCGCGGCCGGGGGACGAAGGGGAAGGCATGCCAGACATACCCCCATCGTGCCGTACGCAGGCACGGCACGGAACGGCCGTTTCCCACCGACCGTCCCGGCCGCCATATGGAGACTCCTCCAGCCCGCCGGGCCCGGTTCCGCTCGGGCCCCGTTCCGCTCAGATGCGGCGGCGGGCCTTACGGGCACGGCGCACCAGAGCGGCGGTGCCCAGGAGGGCGACGGTGGCACCGGCCGCACCCGCGGCGGTGGCGTCCTTGCGGCCCAGCCGGCGGCCGGCGACGGTGTGCCGTCCGGCGACCTCCTCCAGGAGCTCGGCAAGCACCTCCTCGTTCGTCCACCGGGGCCGCCAGCCCGCATCGTGCAGCCGGCTGCCGCTGACCACCCACGGATGCATCGTGTACGCGAGGTCCCCGGCGGGCGACGGCGTCAGGCCGATGCGGTGCAGACGGGCGGCGGCGCCCAGCGCCACCGAGGACGGCAGCTCCATGCGCCGGATGCCGGAGAGCTCCTCGACCTCCTCCTGCTCCAGCCAGCCGTCGCAGCCCACCGCCAGCTCGCCGTCGACCTTCTCCAGCGCGGCGAACTCCAGGGCGCTGACCAGGTCCTCGACATGGCAGAACTGCCAGGCGGGGCGGGATCCGGCGACGACCAGGAGGCGGGGCGATTCGAAGTAGCGGGTCAACGCGGTGTCCGTGCCGCCCACCAGGACGGTGGGGCGCAGCACGGTGACGTTCAGGCCGGGGTGTGCGCGGGGCGCGCGGTCCGCCAGGTGCTCGATCTCCAGGAGATCACCGACCCCCGTGGCGTCCGCAGTGGCCCGCAGCTCGGCGTCCTCGGCCAGCGGGACGTCATTGTCCGGCAGCGCCCCGTAGACCATGGCGGAGGTGCACAGCACCACCCGGTGGATGCCGGCGGCCGCGGCGGCGGTGAGCACGGTCTGGGTGCCGCGCACGTTGTACGCGGTGCGCGCCGCGTCGTCGGTCTCCAGGTCGAGGTCGAGCGCCAGGTGGACGACGACGTCCGCGCCGCGCAGCTTGTCGGCGATGGCCGGGTCCCGGACGTCCAGGACGTGCCAGTGCGCCTCGGCGACGTCGCCGCGCCGCTCGTCGATGGCCACCACCTCCTTGACCTCGTCGGAGGCAACCAGGGCGCGAGTGAGCAGCGCACCGACTCCGGAGGCGGCTCCGGTGACGGCCACCACGGGCCGGCGCAGTGGCCGGTCCGTGGCCCCACCTGCAGTGTCGTCTGCCTTCTCGGTCTGGGCCGCAGCGTTTCGCGCTGCGCGAACGGTCGGATCTGGGGAACTCACCGGGCGTCTCCAGCGGTTGTCTTCAGTGCGGACGTGTGGTCATGCGTGCGCACCAGGTGGCGTCCATCCTGCCCCAGCCACCGGGTCAGCGAAGCACCGAGCCCCGAAGCGGTCCGGGTGTCTACGCTGGAGGTGATGTCGGGCAGCCGCCGTCGGCCACCTGGCCGGCGGCCCTACGAGCCGAGGAAACCCGTGAGTGACACCCCATTTGGATTCGGCCTTCCGCCGGAGGAGCCGGAGGACGGCGACAACGGCAAGAAGAAGGGCGGCCAGGGAGGTAGCCAGGGCCCCGCGGACCCGTTCGGGTTCGGCGGCGGGAGCGGCGGCGCGGACAATCCGTTCGCGGCGCTCTTCGGCGGCATGGGCGGCCCCGGTGGCGAAATGAACCCCGGCGACCTGGGCGCCGCCTTCCAGAAGCTCGGACAGATGCTCTCCTACGAGGGCGGCCCGGTGAACTGGGACATGGCCAAGGACATTGCGCGGCAGACCGTCGCGCAGGGCGCCGAGAACGGCAGTAAGGACGCGAGCCTGTCGCCGGGTGAGCGGACCGCGGTCGAGGAGGCCGTCCGCCTCGCCGACCTGTGGCTGGACGGGGTGACGTCCCTGCCCTCGGGCTCCGGCTCGGTGGTGGCCTGGAGCCGCGCCGAGTGGGTCGAGGAGACCCTCCCGGTGTGGAAGGACCTGGTCAATCCGCTGGCCGAGCGCGTAGGGGCGGCCATGGGCGACGTCCTGCCCGGGGAGATGCAGGCCATGGCGGGCCCGCTGCTCGGGATGATGCGTTCCATGGGCGGCGCGATGTTCGGCACCCAGATCGGCCAGGCGCTGGGCGTGCTGGCCGGTGAGGTCGTCGGTTCGACGGACATCGGACTTCCGCTGGGGCCGGCCGGCAAGGCCGCGCTGCTGCCGGGGAACATCGCGACGTTCGGCGAGGGCCTGGGCGTGCCCGAGGAGGAAGTGCGGCTGTATCTGGCCCTGCGCGAGGCCGCTCACCAGCGGCTCTTCGCCCATGTGCCGTGGCTGCGCTCGCATCTGTTCGGTGCCGTGGAGGGCTATGCGCGCGGCATCAAGGTCGACACCAGCAAGCTGGAGGATGTGGTCGGCCAGATCGATCCGCAGCATCCCGAGGAGCTGCAGAACGCCCTTCAGCAGGGCATGTTCCAGCCCGAGGACACCCCGGAGCAGAAGGCGGCACTGGCCCGGCTGGAGACCGCGCTGGCGCTGGTCGAGGGCTGGGTGGACGCGGTGGTGCATGCCGCCGCCAGGCCGCATCTGCCGTCCGCGGACAAGCTCCGTGAGACGCTGCGGCGGCGCCGGGCCGGGGGTGGTCCCGCCGAGCAGACGTTCTCGACGCTGATCGGTCTGCAGCTGCGTCCGCGGCGGCTGCGGGACGCCTCGCGGCTGTGGGCGTCGCTGACGGACGCGCGGGGCCTGGAGGGCCGCGACGGCCTGTGGGAGCACCCGGACATGCTGCCGACGGCGGCCGATCTGGACGACCCGGACGGCTTTGTGCATCACGAGCAGGCGGACTTCTCCGAGCTCGACAAGATGCTCGGGGAGGCCGCGAGCGGCGGCAGCCCGGAGCCGGGCAAGCCCGCTCGGGAGAGCGACGGCCCGGACGAGGCCCCCGGCGAGAGCAAGGGTGACGACGCCACGTGAGTCTGCATGCGGAGGCGGCGCGGGCACTCAAGGAGTGGCCCGCGCCGTCGGCCGGCCAGGAGCAGTTGCGGCTGGCCTATCTGGATCACCTCGCCGCCCATCAGGACGGCATGTGGAAGCCCTGCAAGGACGGACATCTCACGGCCAGCGCGCTGGTGATCGACCCGGCCGGCGGCCGGGTGCTGCTCACCCTGCACCGCAAGCTGCAGATGTGGCTGCAGATGGGCGGCCACTGCGAGCCGGAGGACACCTCGCTGGCCGCCGCGGCACTGCGTGAGGCGCGGGAGGAGTCCGGGATCGCGCAGGGGCTGACGCTGCTGCCCGGCGGCCCGGTGCAGCTGGATCGTCATCACACGCCCTGTGCGGTGCATTGGGATGTCCAGTACGCCGCGCTGGCGCCCGAGGGCGCGGTAGCGGCGATCAGCGACGAGTCGCTGGATCTGCGGTGGTTCGCGTACGACGAGGTGCCCGACGTCGCCGATGCGTCGGTGGTGCAGCTGGTCGAGCGCACCCGCGCGCTCCTCTAAGGGCAGTGGCCCGGCCGCACCCGCTTTTCGGCGCCCGCCCTTTCCCGGGGCGGGCGCTGAAGTGCGTCAACAGCGCCTCGAAGGCGCTCAGTTGGTGAAGATATTGCCCTGGTTCATGCCTCGCGCGCCCTGCTGGCCCATGCCGAACTGGGCGGCCATACCGGCGCCGACGACGGCGTTCTGCGGCGGCAGCAGCTCGCTGGGCTGGACCAGTGCGTAGCCCTGGCCGAGGAAGCTGAGCTCCCAGCCCTCGCCCGTGTTGCCGCGCCGCCGCCACACCCCGGAGGAGTGCGTCTGCGCCTGCATCTGCACACGCAGCGAAGCGGACCAGGCGACCACCGCGTCGGCATCGGCGTTGACGTACTTGTCGGGCGTGACCTGCAACATCAGCGGCCGGCCGGAGGTCATCAGGGCGACCTTGCCCTGTCCGGAGATGTTGAGCTGATACTTGCCGGTGCCGGAGATGCCGTACTGGCTGTCGACGGAGACGACCTCCCAGTGGAGGCCGGAGTCCAGCGCCAGGACATAGCTGCTGTCAACGGTCAGTCCGTCGTGGTCGACGTCGACGACATGGACGTACTGGGCGAGGTTGGCCAGATAGACCGTGCCCTGCCCGGAGACGCGCATCAGGTCGAGGCCCTCACCGGAGTGGGCGCGGGCGCGGTGCTGGCCGGGGGTCTGGTAGCTGCCGTCGAATTCGAGCAGCCCCTGATAGGCGACCATCGCGCCCTTACGGGCGAGGACGTCCTCGTGGCCCTGGAGGGCGACGCGCAGCAGCTGGCTGTTCTGCAGGGCGTAGCGGTCCTGGGTCTGTGCCTCGGTGAAGGCGAAAAGCGGACTCTGCATGGCGTGTTCGGTCCTCCCCCTCAGCCCCGGGCCCGGAGCCGGTCGGTGCTGTCCTCGCTGGGCTGGACGACGACGAACCCCTGGCCGGAGAAGCCCAGTTGGTATGCCTCGCCGCTGCCGCGCCCGATCATCGAGGACGCCTTGAAGCTGCGCTTGCCCTTCATCTTCAGATGGGTCGACCAGGCGACCAGGGCGTCCGGGTCGACATAGGTCTCGTCCTCGCCGCGGCCGCAGTCGACGACGATGGGCGTGCCCCGGGAGGTCAGGGCGACCCAACCGGTGCCGGAGATAGCGACGTTGAAGAGCCCCTGGCCGGCGAACTTCGCCATGCCCTTGACGCGCTGTACGCCCCACTGGAGCTGCGCGTCGAAGGCGAGGAGGTTGGTGCCGTTGACGGAGAGCGCGTCCCCGTCGAGGTTGATGCAGACCACGTCCGCGCCGTAGTCGGCGAGGTAGAGCAGGCCGTCGCCGGAGCACTTCATGAGGGGTGCGCCTTCGCCGGTGAGCCATTGGGAGGCCATCTGGCGGACGGCGGGCGGGTTCGGTTCGTACTGGACGAAGCCTTCGTAGGCGACCATCGAGCCGGTGCGTGCGAAGACGTCCTGGCCGCTCTGCATGGCGATCTTCACCATGGCGTTGCCGTGGTTCTCCATACGGGCGGCGGGCGGGGTCGGGGCGTAGCCCGACAGCTGCTGCTGGTTCATGACGTGCGGGCTCCCTCAGACCTCGTAGGGCTGGACGACGATGAAGTTGCCGGGCGCGCCGCGGAACTGGAGGTTCACGGTCTCGCCGGAGTGGCCGGGGAAGGCGTGCCGGCGCAGGCTCACCTGGCTGGAGATGATCACCTGCGAGCCTGCGGACCAGGCCACGATGGCGTTGGCGTCGGCGAAGGTGGTGGGGGTGACGGGCAGGACGACCGGGGTGCCCTGGGTCTTGACGACGAGGGTGCCGGTCCCCTGGAACTGCATGGTGAACAGGGCGCCACCGGGGATGCCGTGCCCCTCGATCCGGCGGACCTCGTGCTGCAGCGATTCGTCGAAGGCGAGGACGCTGTCGGCGGACACGCAGATCGCGTCGCCCTGCAGCTCGATGGGGTGGACATGGGCGCTGTTCTCCGCGAAGAAGACCTGGCCCTGGCCGGTGCAGCGCATCAGCTGCATTTCCTGGCCGGTGGCGTTGCCGACGATCCGGCCGCGGAAGCCGGCGCCCTTGTAGCCGAAGTCGACCTTGCCCTGGTAGAGCACCATGCTGCCCTGGCGGGCGAGCACCGGCTGACCGTCGATACCGAGGTCGACACGGATCAGCTTGCTGTTCTGCGGGGTCCAGCGCTGCCCGGTGGGGGCTTCCTTGTACTTGTCCAGTACGGCGCCGAGGCCGGGGCCGCCGCCCTGGGGCACGGCCGCCTGGCCGCCCGGATACGGGGCGCCCTGGGGCGGTGCCGGCGGTCCGTACGGAGCGGGCTGACCGTAGGGCGGTGCCTGCGGCGCCGGCTGGGCGGGGAAACCGCCGGGTGCGGTCTGCGGATGTCCGTACGGGTCCTGGCCGGGCGCCGGTTGACCGTAGGGGGCGGGCGGCTGCCCGCCGGGCGGTCCGGGCACACCGGGCGGGGCCAGCGGCGCGGCGATGGTGGGCGCGCTGTGCACCTGCGGGGCGGCGGGCTGCGGCGCGGGAGGCGGCGGGGGCGCGGCCGGAGGTGCTTGTGGCGCGCCCTGGGGCGGGCCGAAGCCGGGCGCGGGCTGGGGCGGTACGGGCGCGGCGGCGGGCGCGCCGAAGGACGGCGCGGGGGCGGCCGCCCCGGGCGGCGGCGCGAAGCCGGGCACACCCTGTGCCGTGGCGGGCGGCGCCTGCGGTGCCTCGGCTTCTTCGGCGACCTCGCCGCCGAAGTTCTTCAGCAGCGCCTCGAGTCCACCGTCGAAGCCCTGGCCGACCGCGGCGAACCGCCAGACGTCCTTGAGGTAGAAATCGCCGAGCATGACGGCGCGTTCGGTGCTGAACTCGCTGCCGTGGAAGGAGTAGCGGGCGACCTCTTCGCCGCCGGCCACGATCCGGAGGTAGCCGGGGCCGATCTGCGAGACCTGGCCGGCGCCGTCAAGCGCGGCGGTGAAGGAGAGCTTCCGGATGTGCGGCGGGATCTTGTCGAGGGTGACCCGGAACGACTCGGAGTCGCCGGCCTGCGCCCCGAGCAGCTGGACCGACTCCTCGGGCGACTTGGGCTGGTTGAAGAAGATGAAGTACCGGTCGTCGGACAGCTGCTCGTCGGCGTCCAGGCCGAAGCAGCTGATGTCGAAGGTCAGGCCGGGTCCGGCGATCTGCACGCCGACGTACAGATCCGTGCCCGCCGTCAGATCACCGATCCTGGCCTTGTGGCCCCGCTGGAATTCCCTGGACATACGTAACGCCCGTCCCCCGCTCCCGCCGTGAGTTGCTCTGCGCGGCCAGGCTAACCGCTGGCGCCGACAGCAGGCGATGCCGGGGCGAGGAGGATGTCGTCCGGGTGTGCGCGCTCAGTCGCCGCGGGCGGCGGGCAGATGGGGCAGCCGGTCGGCGGCGACCACTCCTTCGAGGTAGCCGCGGGCCCGTTCCGTACGGGGGTAGGTCTCCAGCAGGCGCCAGAAGCGGGGGCCGTGGCCGGGGACCAGCAGATGGGCGAGTTCGTGCAGCAGCACGTAGTCGATGACGTACTCGGGCATGCCCTGAAGGCGGTGCGACAGGCGGATGCTGCCCTCGGCGGGGGTGCACGATCCCCAGCGGGTGTTCTGGTTGGTCACCCAGCGCACCGACGCGGGACGGGCCCGGCCCTCCAGATACTGGCCGGACAGCCGCCCGGCGCGCTCGGCCAGCTCGCCGTCGCCCAGTATCCGCTTGCTCTCCTGGGCGGCGAGCTTGTCCAGCATGACGGTGACCCAGCGGCGCTCCTCGGCCTCGGACATACGGGCCGGAATCAGGACGACCGTGCGGTCGCCCTCGCGATAGGCCGAGACCGTTCTGCGCCGTCGTGAGCTGCGGCGCACCTCGACGGCGCTGGTGCCCGGCCCGCGGGTCTCCAGGCCCGGGGCAGCCCGGCGCGAGGGGTCAGCGGCGCGGCGCAAGGGGGTCTCCCCCGGGCCGTGGGAAGGGTCGGCGGGCACGCGCCCGACGTTACCCGCTGGCACTGGCGGAAGTCCCGCCCCGCGGACGGTTCGCCGCCGAACCACTCCATGGCGTGCACCGCTCGTATGACCGGTACCCACTGCCTGTGGATAACTTCCGCGGGGTTGCGCCGCTCGGGGCATGCTGAGAGCCGGACGACGGAGGACGGGGGCGGAGATGGGACATCCGATGCTCAAGCCCGCGCTGCGGCGCGGCTGGCGGGACAGGGAAACGGTGCGATTCGGGGTGGCGCCGGCGCATGCGATGGTGGTCGGCCCGGTCGACACGGCGACCGGCAGCTTCCTCTCGCTGATCGACGGCACCCGCACCATGCAGCAACTGATCGAGGAGGCCGCGTTACTGGACCTCCCGCCCGAGCACGCACGGGGCGTGGTGGACCGGCTCGGCGCGGCCGGGCTGCTGGAGGCCCCCACCGCGGGCGGCCCGGCGGCCGAGGCCGTGCGGGCCGACGGAGCGGCCTTCGAACGGCTGCGGCCCGATCTGGCGTCCCTCTCGGTGCGGCATCCGGAGCCCGCCGGCGCCCTGGGCCGGATGGGGGCGCGCCGGGCGGTCCGGGCCCGGGTCAAGGGGGCGGGTCGGGTCGGCGCCGCGATCGCGGCGCTGCTCTCGGCCTCGGGGACCGGCCGGGTGGAGGTCTTGGACGGCGGCATGGTGCAGCCGTGGGACGTGCTGCCCGGCGGGCTGCCGGCCGAGCGGATCGGCGAGCGGCGCGACGCCGCCGCGCAACGGCTGGTGCACCGGTCCTCCCCCTGGGGCCGTACCCCACGGCCGAGGGTCCCGGTCAGCGAGTCCGGCGAACCGGGACTCTCCCTCCTGGTGCTCGCCCCGCGCGACGGGCTCGGCGCCTACGCCCCCGACCCCGTGCTCTCCGAGCCGCTGGTCACCGCCGGAATCCCGCATCTTTACGCCGGGGTGATCGAGGGCACGGGTGTGGTGGGTCCGTTGGTGCTGCCCGGAGGTTCGGCCTGTGCCCGCTGCGATGAACTAGGCCGTACGGACGCGGAGCCTGCCTGGCCGCGGCTGCTGGCGCAATGGCGGTCCGGGCGCGGTTCCCCCGCGGTGCCGGCCTGCGATGCCGCGCTGGCAACGGCGGTCGCGGGGATCGCCGCCGTCCAGGCGCTGGCGTTCCTCGACGGTGAACTGCCGCCGTGCACAGGGGCGCGGATGGAGCTCGCCGCGCCGTGTGCGAGCGTGCGGACGACGCGGATCGAGCCGCATCCGGAGTGCGGCTGCGGCGCTGCCGTCCCGCTGAGTGCGGCAGGCGCCTCGGATCCTCGGCCGTGACACGCCACAATGACGGAGTAACCCCGGTTGGGGGACAGTGTGAGTTGGAGGGGCGCATGTCTGATCTTCCCCGCAAGGCGGTCACCCGCACCGCCAAGCTGGCCGCGCTGCCACTGGGGTTCGCCGGCCGTGCCACCTGGGGCCTCGGCAAGCGGATCGGCGGCAGATCCGCCGAAATCGTCGGCCGTGAGCTGCAACAGCGCACCGCGGAGCAGCTCTTCAAGGTGCTCGGTGAGCTGAAGGGCGGGGCGATGAAGTTCGGGCAGGCGCTGTCCGTCTTCGAGTCGGCGCTGCCCGAGGAGATCGCCGGCCCCTACCGCGCCGCCCTGACGAAACTTCAGGAGGCGGCGCCGCCGATGCCGACGAGCACGGTGCACTCGGTGCTGGCGGAGCGGCTCGGTGAGGACTGGCGGGAGCTGTTCGAGGAGTTCGAGGACAAGCCGGCCGCGGCGGCCTCGATCGGGCAGGTCCACCGGGGGGTGTGGCACGACGGCCGGGAGGTAGCCGTCAAAGTGCAGTATCCGGGGGCCGGTCAGGCGCTGCTGTCGGACCTGACGCAGCTGAGCCGGTTCGCCCGGCTGCTGGGCCCGCTGATCCCGGGCATGGACATCAAGCCGCTGATCACCGAGCTGCGCGACCGGGTCTCGGAGGAGCTGGACTACTCCCTGGAGGCGCAGGCCCAGCAGGCGCACGCCGAGGAGTTCGCCGACGACCCGGATGTGGTGGTGCCCGCCGTGGTCCACCAGTGCAACGAGGTGCTGGTCACGGAGTGGATGGAGGGCGTGCCGCTGTCGGAGGTGATCACGGACGGCACCGACGAGCAGCGGGACCGGGCCGGCCAGCTCCTGGCGCGCTTCCTCTTCTCCGGCCCTGCCCGTACGGGCCTGCTGCACGCCGACCCGCATCCCGGCAATTTCCGGCTGCTGGCCGGGGACTTCCCGGACGGCCCGGTCGGGGAGTGGCGGCTGGGAGTGCTGGACTTCGGCACCGTCGACCGGCTGCCCGAGGGACTGCCGCCGACCATCGGCACCTCACTGCGGATGACGCTGGACGGCGAGGCGGACGCCGTCTACCAGCTGCTGTGCGAGGAAGGCTTCGTCAAGGAGTCCGTCGAGCTGGATCCGGACGCGGTGCTGGAGTATCTGCTGCCGATCATCGAGCCCGCCCAGGTCGACGAATTCACCTTCACGCGGGGCTGGATGCGTCATCAGGCGGCCCGGATCGGCGACCCGCGCTCCCCCGCGTACCAGTTGGGCAAACAGCTCAATCTGCCGCCCGCATACCTGCTGATCCACCGTGTGACGCTGAGCACGATCGGGGTGCTGTGCCAGCTGGGGGCGACGGTGCGGCTGCGTGACGAACTCGAGGCATGGCTGCCCGGCTTTGTGCCCGAGGAGGATCCGGACGTCACCGGCCTCACCGTCGTGGAGGAAGAGAGGGGTGCGGACCTCGGCAGGGAGGTCGTCGAGGAGACCACGGCCTGAGCCGGGCCCCGGGCCGTACGTGCCGGGCCGCCCATGCTGGGCCGTCCGTGCCGGGCCGTCCGTGCCGGCCGCCGGAGCGGACGGGCGGGTCCGGGGTTCTGCCGGCCTCGGTGGTGCCCGGTCTCACCACCAGCTCGAATCCAGGCGTCCCTCGATGGCCCGGATGTTCTCCCGTGCGCAGCCGTCACAGAAATAGCGGCGCTCACCGTTCTCGACGGAGCAGGTCCAGGTCGGCGGGGAGCCCTCGGCGACGGCGCCGCAGCCGGCGCACAGCGTGTTCCCGTCGGCCAACTCCGCCTGTTCATGCGTCTTCCGGTCCACCAGCCGACGATATCCCCGTCAACCCCGCAAAGCGGGATACAACGCACCATGGGGCCCGCCCTGTCGGACGGACCCCATGGGTGGCGGCATCAGCGCACCGCGTTACTGCATCACGGCCATCGCCAGCGCGCGGCGGGCACGGCGCGACGCGCGCTCGGCGCGCCGCTGCATACGCCGCGCGGCGGCGAGCCGGTGACCCCTGCGTTCGGATTCGGCCTCACGGAGGCGTTCGTGCATATGCGCACGCGCCAGGGCTTCTGGGATGAGTTGCATGGCGAGGGTCCTGTTCTGACGCGACTCGATCGCGTTGGCGTTCACGGGGACGGGGGTGTCGGTGAGGGAGGGGTTCATCGTGAGGTCCTGCTTCTGGGGATCCCGTGTGACGGGACGATCGATCGTTCCTGTGCCGATGGTGTTCATGCCGCGACCGGGTTCTTACGCGGACGGCCACGCGGACGCTTCCGCGGCACGACGACGCCCTGGACGAAGAGCTCGCCGCCCCAGACGCCCCACGGCTCACGGCGGTCCTTGGCGCCGGCGAGACAGGCCTCACGGACGGGGCAGGTCTGGCACAGCGTCTTGGCGTACTCGACGTCGGCCGGGGACTCGGCGAAGAAGACCTCGGGGTCGTAGGTCCGGCACGGAACGGCAGCGCCGAGGCGGTCGATCTCGTCGTCGAGCTCGGTGAGGGGAAGCAAGGAGTTCTCCTGCGGGTCGGGCGGAGGGATCAGGTCGGTGGCTACGGACGGGGTGTGCGTCTGCAGTTGCACGGTGGTGTGTTCCTCGTCTGTTTCGGCCCGGCTGGTGGCGGGCGCATGGGGCAAACAAAAGGGCCGCGGATCCCGGTGTGGGTTCCGCGGCCCTGGAAGGTGCCGACCTGATCGCGCCGATCAGGCTGGATCTCTCCAGGGTTCGAGGCCGCGGTAGGCCCACATGTCATGCTGCGTCTGGTACTGCTGCCGGGATTCGGCACCGTTGGCCGCCGCGTAGGCAAAGGCATTCGCCGATGCCGCCGCTGCTGCTACCGCAGGTGCCTCGGTCGGTCGCGCGGTGCGCTCACTGCACGTCAGCACAGCGAGGGATTCGGGGCGCGCGACCTCGGTACCGGACAGACGGCCGAAGCCGGACAGACCGGTACCAACGAGCGAGGAGCCGAGCGGGCAGGTGGCGACGACCGGGAGATCGGTCATTTTGTTGGTCTCGATGATGCTGATCACTGGGCTCGCCTCCTCTCGGCGTCTCGGTGGACCGGGAATCCCGTTCCAGGGTGTTCAAGTACAGCACGGATCCATCGGATCTCGGAAGATTCCGTTGTCTCCGTTGCTTCCGAAGGCTATGGGGATGCGCTCCGCGCGCGCAAACTATTTTTCCGACGAGTTTTCCGCGGCGTCCCCGGACCCGTCCCCCGAGGCTCCCCCGAGCTCCTCGCCGGCACAGATTGCCAGCACATCACTGCCGTAGCGGTCGAACTTCCGCCGCCCCACTCCTGAGATGACCGCAAGCTCCGATTCGGTTCCCGGAACGGCCTCCGCGATCGCCATCAGCGTCTTGTCGGTGAAGACGCAGTAGGCGGGCTGCCGGGAGCGCGCGGCCTGAGCGGCCCGCCACTCGCACAGCCGCTCATAGAGCGCCTCGTCGAGCTCCGAGGGGCAGTCCTCACAGCGCATCAGCTTCATCTCGCCCGCGTCCGTGAGGGTCCGGTTGCAGACCCGGCAGCGGGCCGGGCTGCGGTGCTTGGGACGCCGGGCCACCGCCGCCGCCCCCTCGCCGCGCTCGACGCCCCCCGAGACCGCGCCCGGCGCACGGCGACCGGCCACCGCCCCGGAACCGGGCCGCAGGCCGCTGAGGAAGCGGCTGGCGCGGCGGGAGGCCCGCCCGCCGGGCGAGCGCGCCAGCGACCAGGACAGGGCCAGATGCACCCGGGCGCGGGTGACGCCGACATACAGCAGCCGGCGCTCTTCCTCTATCTGCTCATCGGTCTTGGCATAGGTGATCGGCATCATGCCTTCGGTGAGACCGGCCAGGAAGACGGCGTCCCACTCCAGGCCCTTGGCGGCGTGCAGGGACGCGAGCGTGACCCCTTCGACCGTCGGGGCGTGCTGGGCGTTGGCCCGCTCGTCCAGCTCGGCGACGAGGTCGGCGAGGGTGGCCGCGGGCCGGGCCTTGGCGAAGTCCTCGGCGAGCCGCACCAGCGCGGCCAGCGACTCCCAGCGGTCGCGTACCGCCCCCGAGCCGGCCGGCGGTCTGCTCGTCCAGCCCATGTCGCTGAGCACCGCCCGCACCTCGGACGGCAGGTCCAGGGCATCGTCGAGCAGCGCGTCATTGGCACCGAAGCGGGCGGCGCCGCGCAGCTTGACGCCGGCCTCGCGCACCTCCGGCCGCTCGAAGAACCGCTCGGCGCCCCGCAGCTGATAGGGCACACCGGCGTCGGCCAGCGCCTGCTCGTACACCTCGGACTGGGCGTTGATGCGGAAGAGCACGGCGATCTCGCCGGCGGACACACCGGAGGCGATCAGGTCACGGATCCGGCGGGCGGTGCCCTCGGCCTCCGCGGGCTCGTCGGCGTACTCCGTATACACCGGCTCGGGCCCGGCCTCACGCTGCGAGATCAGCTCCAGACGCTGTTCGGCGGCGCGTCCCCTGGCCTGCGCGAGCAGACCGTTGGCGAGGTGCACGACCTGGGGGCTGGAGCGGTAGTCGCGGACGAGCTTGACGACCGTCGCGTTCGGATGGCGGGTGCGGAAGTTGAGGAGGTGGTCGGGGGTGGCGCCGGTGAAGCTGTAGATCGTCTGGCTGGCGTCGCCGACCACACAGAGGGTGTCGCGGTCCCCCAGCCACAGCTCCAGCAGCCGCTGCTGGAGCGGGCTGACGTCCTGGTACTCGTCGACGACGAAGTGCTGGTACTGGGCGCGGACCTGCTCGGCGATGTCGTGCCGGTCCTGCAGCACCCCGACCGTGAGCAGCAGCACGTCCTCGAAGTCGATGCTGCCCCGGTCGCGCTTGAGTTGTTCGTACGTGGCGTAGATCTGCCCGATCTCGGCCGGGTCGCGAGGGGCCTCGCGGCCCGCCTTGGCGACCGCGGCCGGATAGTCGGCCGGCACGGTCTGGGTGACCTTGGACCACTCGATCTCGGCCGTGACATCGCGCAGCTCATTGCGGTCGACCCGGATGCCGCAGCGGGCGGCGGCCTCGGCGACGAGCTGGATCTTGCGCTCCAGCAGGCGCGGGACCTCGCCGCCGACGGCCTTCGGCCAGAAGAACTGGAGCTGCCGCAGGGCCGCGGAGTGGAACGTCCTGGCCTGGACGCCGCCCGCGCCGAGCTGCCGCAGCCGGCCGCGCATCTCGCCGGCCGCGCGGGCCGTGAACGTGACCGCAAGCACACTCCCGGGCTGCAGGATCCCGGCCCGTACCCCGTAGGCGATCCGGTGGGTGATCGCACGGGTCTTGCCCGTGCCGGCACCGGCCAGCACGCAGACGGGACCGTGCAGAGCCGTGGCGACCTCGCGCTGCTCGGGGTCGAGCCCGTCGAGCACCCCGTCGGCCGAGTCCGGCACCTGCGGGAAAAGAGAGGAGTCCGTTGCTGCTGTCACCCCGCCATGCTGCCAGGTCCACAGAGGCGCCCGGGAAACCTGTCCACAGCCGCCGCACCCCGGTCGTACGCATCGGGCCCACTGTGGACAAGCGACGGCAACCACGCGGGCGCGGCGGATGGGCCTGGAGCCCCCGGGGTGGCCTGCGTACGGATTCGGAGTCGGGCCCGGGAGTCAGGCCCGGCCCGGGGTTCAGCCTCCGGTTCGGGCCGGGTCAAGGAGCCGTGTGAAGGTCTCGTCCCAGACCCCGGGAATGGCTGAGGCCCGATGTTCGTTGTGCTGCTTGGCCTCGCCGAGTACGGCGTCGGGTCGTACCGGATCAAGACTTACCGAAGGAGCGCGGGGCGCATGGCGGGCACTGTGACGATGTACAGCACGACCTGGTGCGGCTACTGCCGTCGGCTGAAGGGCCAGATGGACCGCGAGGGCATCGAGTACACCGAGATCAACATCGAGCACGACCCGGAGTCGGCAGCGTTCGTGGAGAAGGCGAACGGCGGCAACCAGACGGTACCAACCGTACTGTTCCCCGACGGTTCGACGCTGACCAACCCGTCCCTGGCGCAGGTCAAGCAGAAGGTCGGGGCCTGACGGCTTCTCCTGGGACGTCCCCCTTCCGGGTCTCCGGGGCGGCCTCGCCTCGGCAGCGGTACGGCTTCCCGGAAGACCGCGGGGCGCTCCGACGGCGACGCCGCTGCGCATGCGGCGCATGAGCGGAGTCGCCCAGGCCGAGCCCGTACAGCCGCGAAGGGCCGTCGGCCGGGTCCACCTCGTGGACCGGCCGACGGCCCTTCACGTGCGCACAACGGCGCCAGGTGTGCGGGCCCGCCGTGCGGGCTGCCCGTCCGCCCGGCGGGGGCTCACGGCCTGGGCAGGGGCTTGCCGTACCAGAGTTCGATGAGGCGGGCGGCGATGGAGATGCCGTACGGCGGGAGGACCTCGCCGGATTCGAAGGCGGCGCGCAGGTCCTCGCGGGAGAACCAGCGGGCCTCTTCGATCTCCTCGCCGTCGACCTGGATCTCGGAGGAGGTGGCGCGCGCCATGAAGCCCAGCATCAGGCTGGAGGGGAAGGGCCAGGGCTGGCTGGCGACGTATTCGACATCGCCGACGACGACGCCGGCCTCCTCGAAGACCTCGCGGGCCACCGACTGCTCGATGGACTCACCCGGCTCGACGAAGCCCGCCAGGGTGGAGAAGCGGCCCTCGGGCCAGTGGACCTGGCGGCCGAGGAGTGCGCGGTCCTCCTCGTCGGTGACGAGCATGATCACGGCCGGGTCGGTACGCGGGTAGTGCTCGGCGCCGCAGGCCGGGCAGCGGCGGATATGGCCCGCGGCGGCGATGCCGGTGCGCTCGCCGCAGCGTGAGCAGAAGCGGTGCAGCCGCTGCCAGTTCTCCAGGGCGACGGCGTGGACGAGCAGGCCGGCGTCACGCGGGGAGAGCAGCAGACCGGCCTCGCGCAGGCCCGCCGGGCGCGCGGACTGGTCCATCCGGCCGGGCAGCGAGTCCTTCTGGAGGGCGAAGTAGCTGACGCCGTCGTCGTCGGTGCCGAGGTAGTAGCGGTGTGCCTCGGTCAGGGGCGCCTCGAAGGACGGCGTCATGATCAGTTCGGTACGGCCGTCCGGGGTGTCGTCGATCAGCGCCTGTCCGCCGGACACCACGAAGACGCGCGTCGTCGGGTGGCTCCAGGCCGCCGCCAGCCAGGCCTCGTCGAGGCGGTGATGAGCTGAGCGATCAATTCCGCTCGGCGCGCTGAAGGTCAGCGGCCGGTCGGCGGTGTGGTCGGTCCAGGTGGTCACTGCTGTTTCCAACTCCCCCTGTGGCGTGGGTGATTGCTGCGTACGGGCGCGGAGCGGTACGGCGTTGGCCGCGCGGTCAGGCCGGGTGCCAGGTCTCCGCCAGGTCGCCCCACAGGTGGGCGGCGGTCTCGACGCCCTTCATCAGCAGGTCGAGCTCGACCTTTTCGTTCGGTGCGTGCCAGCCGTCGGACGGGACGGAGATGCCGAGGAAGAGGACCGGGACCTCCAGGACGTCCTGGAGGTCGGCCGCCGGCCCGGAACCGCCCTCGCGGGTGAAGCGGATCTTCTGTTCGAAGGCCCGGCCCATGGCGCGGACGACGGACTGGAGCGCGGGGTGGTCGAGCGGGGTGAGGCAGGGGCGGGTGGCGCCCCAGAAGGTGATCTCGTGGCGGATGCCGGCCGGGAGCTGTGCGGCGACCCAGTCGCGTACGGACTGCTGGACGGCGGCCGCGTCCTGGCCGGCGACCAGCCGGAAGGAGAGCTTCAGCTGTGCGGTGGACGGCACGATGGTCTTGCCGCCGGGGCCCTGATAGCCGCCGCCGATGCCGTTGACCTCGGCGGTGGGGCGGGCCCAGATGCGCTCCAGGGTCGTGCTGCCGGTCTCGCCGAGAGGGGCGTGGGAGTGCGCGGTGCGCAGCCACTCCTCCTCGTCGAAGGGCAGCTCGGCGAAGAGCTCCCGCTCGCGGTCGGTGAGTTCGATCACGCCGTCGTAGAAGCCGGGGACGGCGACCCGGCGGTCGGTGTCGTGCAGGGCGGCGGCCAGCCGGGCGGCTTCGGTGGCGGGGTTGGGGACCGCGCCGCCGAACGAGCCGGAGTGGATGTCCTGGTCGGGGCCGTAGAAGTCGATCTGACAGTCCGCCAGACCGCGCATGCCGGTGCACACCGTGGGGGTGTCCCTGGACCACATGCCGGTGTCGGAGACGATCACCACGTCGCAGGCGAGGCGGTCGGCGTGCTTTTCGATCAGGGCGGGGAAGTTCGGTGAACCGGACTCCTCCTCGCCCTCGACGATCAGCTTGAGATTGACGGCGGGGGCGGTGCGGCCGGTCGCGGCGAGGTGGGCGCGCACACCCAGGGTGTGGAAGAAGACCTGACCCTTGTCGTCGGCGGCGCCGCGGGCGTAGAGCTTGCCGTCGATGGTCTGCGGTGCGAAGGGGTCGGTGTGCCAGCCGTCCTCGCGGGCGGCGGGCTGTACGTCGTGGTGGCCGTAGACGAGCACGGTCGGCGCGGACGGGTCCCCGGAGGGCCACTCGGCGAAGACCGCGGGCAGGCCGCCGGTCTCCCAGATCTCGGTGGTCGTGAAACCGGTGTCGGCGAGCTTCGCGGCGAGCCATTCGGCGCTGCGGCGCACCTCGCCGGCGCACTCCGGGTCGGCGGACACGGAGGGGATGCGCAGCCAGTCGGCGAGGTCCTGGAGGAAGGCCTCGCGGTGCAGGGTGAGGTACGCGCGGACGGCGCTGTCCGGGGTTGTGCTCATACGACCGAGCCTATCGGCCTTCCGGGGGAGGCCGATCGGCGGTCTCGCCGAGCAGGATGCGTTCGAGGCCGGCCCGGCCGGGGAGCCGCGCGGGCCGGACGACCTCGCCACTGCGGACGTGGAGGAAAGCGGCGCCGACGGCGGACGGCGGCAGGCCGTACCGCTCGGCCCAGGCGAGGCGGTAGACGGCCAGCTGGAGGGGGTCGGCGCTGTGGGCGCGGCCGGTCTTCCAGTCGACGATCTCGAAGCGGTCGCCGTCGGGTCCGGGCTCTTTGTAGACGGCGTCGATCCGGCCGCGGATCACCCGTCCGGCCAGGGTCAGCTGGAAGGGGGCTTCGACGCGGAAGGGGGTGCGGTGGGCGTAGGGGGTGCGGGCGAAGGCTTCCTTGAGGGCGTCGAGATCGTGCTCGTCGACGATCCCGGCTTCCTCGCCCTGTTCGGCGCCCGGCAGCTCGTCGGGGCCGAGCAGCGGCAGCGTGAGTTCTTCGAAGCGGGATTCGACCCAGGCGTGGAAGCGGGTTCCGCGGCGGGCGCCGGGCTGTGGCGGGCGCGGCATGGGGCGGGCGAGTTCACGGGCGAAGCCGTCGGGGTCGGCGGCGAGGCGGAGCAGCTGGGTGGCGGTGAGTGCGGAGGGCAGGGGGACGTCACGGACGGTGGCGCGGGCGCGGCGCAGTTCGGCGGCCAGTGCGTCCAGATCGCGGTCCCAGGACCCGACGGTGCGGCGTTCCTCGGGGAGGAGGGTGTGGGGGGCGGTGTCGGCGGGGTGGGCGGGGCCGGGGCCGGTGGGGGCCGTCAGATCGGGCCCGGTGGAGCGCTGGGCGCCGATACGGGCGCGGAGGGGTGCGGGCTCGTCGTCGGGGGTGCCGCGGGGCGCGGCGGTGTCGGAGGGGCCTGGGCCAGGGCCAGGACCAGGACCTGGGCCGGGGCCGGGCATGTCGAGCGGCGGGACGGCTGCGGCGACGTCGTCATCGTCGGGCGGGTCGGTGACGGGCACGTCGTAGGGCGCGGCGTCGTCGAACAGCGGGGCGTCGTCGGGCAACGGCGCCTCGTCGTACAGGTCGGCCTCGGGCACGTCGAACGGGTCGGTGTCCCATGGCTCGTCCGCCGGGGGCGGCGGCCAGTCGGGGTCGTGGGCGGACAGGGACGGCGGGGCTGTGGCGGGGGCGGCGGGCCCCTCTCCCGTCCTGCGCTCCAGATGGGCGCGGACCGTGGCGGCGGCGGCCCGGCGGCGGGCCGTGGCCGTGGCGTCGAGAGGCAGCGGCCAGGCCTGTTCCGTGGCGGCCTCGGCGAGGGCCGGATTCTCCTCGCCGTCCTCGGGGGCGTCGGCCCAGTGCTCGATCTCGCCGTGTCCCGCTTCGCCGTGCGCGCGCAGCGCCTCCAGGAAGGCGGACGGGCCGCGCGGCCGTTTCTGCTGGGGGCCCCACCAGTGGCCGGAGCCGAGCAGCAGGGAGCGGGGGCGGGTGAAGGTGACGTAGCCGAGGCGGAGTTCCTCGGTTTCCTGGTGCTGCTTCATCGCCTCCTTGAAGGATTTCACGCCGCGGGCGTCCCATTGCCCGACGTCGGGGAGGGTGGCGGCGTCACCGCGCAGGGCGTGCGGGAGGACCTTGGAGCGGCTGGTCCAGGACTCGCGGGCCTGCTCGCTGGGAAAGTGCTTGGCGACCAGGCCGGGTACGGCGACGACGTCCCATTCGAGGCCCTTGGACTTGTGGGCGGTCAGCACCTTGACGGTGCTGTCGCCGCCGGGAAGGGAGCTGTCCAGGCCCTTTTCGTACTGGACGGCGGTGCGCAGAAAGCCGAGGAAGGCGAGCAGGGTGGCGTCGCCGTCGAGGGATCCGCCGCCCTGTTCGGCGGCGAATCCGGCGGCGATGTCGAGGAAGGTGCCGAGGGTTTCGCGGCGGCGGGCGGCGAGGGCGTGCGGTGACGCGGACAGCTCGACTTCCAGGCCGGTGGCGGCGAGCACCCGGTGGAGCACGTCCATGAGGGGGTCGCCGAGGGAGCGGCGCAGGTCGCGGAGTTCGGTGGCGAGGTAGGCGAAGCGCACCCGTGCCTCGGAGGAGAACGGGAGCCCGTCGTCGGGTCCTTCGGCCTCCAGGAAGGTGTCGAGTGCGTCGGCGAGCGAGATGGTCTCGGCCGGGTCGACGCCTTCGACGGCCTCGGCGAGGCGCCGGCCGGGGTCGTCGGAGGGGGTACCGCGGTGGACGAGGGTGCGGGCGCGGCGGCCCAGGAGCGCCAGGTCTCGGGGGCCGATCCGCCAGCGCGGGCCGATCAGCAGACGGACCAGGGCGGCGTTGGCCGTGGGGTCCTGGAGCACCTCGCAGACGGCGACGAGGTCGGCGATCTCGGGCAGATGGATCAGCCCGGAGAGGCCGACGACCTCCACGGGGATGTCCCGGGCGACGAGTTCGCCCTGGATACGGGCGAAATCGGCGGCGGTGCGGCACAGCACGGCGATCTCGCCGGGCGGGGTGCCGGTGCGGACGAGGTGGGCGAGGGAGTCGGCGAGCCAGGTGAGTTCTTCGGCGTGGGTGGGCAGCAGGGCACAGCGGACGATGCCGTCGCGCTCGGCGCCGGGGGCGGGGCGCAGCGCTTCGACGCCCTCGTGCATCCGGCGCAGGGGGGCGGCGAGGCCGTTGGCGAGGTCGAGGAGGCGGCCGCCGCTGCGGCGGTTCTCGCTGAGGGCGTACCGGCGGGCGGGGGTGCCGTCCTGGAAGGGGAAGTGGGCGGGGAAGTCGTCGAGGTTGGCCACGGAGGCGCCGCGCCACCCGTAGATGGCCTGGCAGGGGTCGCCGACGGCGGTGACGGCATGCCCGGTGACGGTGCCGGTGCCGGAGCCGGCACCGAAGAGGCCGGACAGCAGCAGCCGTTGGGCGACGGAGGTGTCCTGGTATTCGTCCAGCAGGACGACGCGGAATTCGTCACGCAGGATCCGGCCGACTTCGGGGCGGGTGGTGGCGAGGGTCGCGGAGTGGGCGATCTGGTCGCCGAAATCGAGGAGCTCGCGGCGGCGCTTTTCGGTGCGGTAGGCGGTGACGAGGTCGAGCAGTTCGAGGCGGCCGCGGGCGGTTTCGGGGACTTTGCGCAGGTCGGCGTTGGTGAGTTTCACAGCGTCGAGGGCGGTGAGCAGCTCGGTGTCGTACGTGCGGAGCGCGGCGGGGTCCACGAGATGCTCGGCGAGTTCGGCGTCGAGGGCGAGGAGGTCTTCCACCAGGGAGGGCAGGGAGGTGGTGAGCGCCGGGTAGGGGCCGGGGGCGGCGCGGAGGGTGCGGGCGGCGAGCTGGAAGCGGGTGGCGTCGGCGAGGAGCCGGGCGCTGGGCTCCAGGCCGATGCGCAGACCGTGGTCCTTGAGGAGCTGGCCGGCGAAGGCGTGGTAGGTGGAGATCCGCGGCTCTCCGGGGGGCTGGTCGCCTGCGGAGCCGCCGGCGTCGGCCGGGAGCGGGTCGGGGTCGGTGACGCCGGCGGCGAGGAGCGCGGCGCGGACGCGTTCGGCGAGTTCGCCGGCTGCTTTGTTCGTGAAGGTCAGTCCGAGGACCTGTTCGGGGGCGACCTGGCCGGTGCCGACCAGCCACACCACGCGCGCGGCCATCACCGTGGTCTTGCCCGACCCGGCTCCGGCCACGATGACCTGCGGGGCGGGCGGAGCGGTGATGCACTCCGTCTGCTCCGGCGTGAACGGGATGCCGAGGAGCTCCTTGAGCTGCTCGGGATCGGTGAGGCGAGCTGACACAGCGAAAACCGTAACCGGCGGCACTGACAATCGCGGTCGCCGTCGGTATCGGCGCAGGTCACGGAGGGGTGGGCAAGGGCATCGGCGGGGGTGAGCAAGGGACTCGGCGGGGTGCACGACGGGCGGCCCGCGCGTCTTTGCCGCCCGCTCCGTCCACGCTGTCCGCCCCGTCCGCTCCGTCCACGCTGTCCGCCCCGTCCGCTCCGTCCACGCTGTCCGCCCCGTCCGCTCCGTTCACGCCGTCCGCCAGGTCCACCCCGTCCACGAGGTGCGGCCCTCCACCGTCCGCCCGCACCATGACCGGATACGGCCCTCCGCCGGCCGCTCACTCGACCACGTGCCGTCCCTTCACTCGACCACGTGCCGTCCCTCCGGCTGTGCGCTGCACGACGCCCGGAAGGTGCAGTGGGTGCAGTGGGTGCCGGTGGTGGGCGTGAACCGCTCCTCCAGAACGCGGCCCGCAGCGGTGGCGAGCAGTTCGCCGACCCACTGCCCCTCCAGCGGCTGCTGCGCCTGTACGGCGGGCAGCGCATCGCCGCCTTCCTTCTGGGGTGCGCCCAGCCGCAGATGCACCAGTTCCGCGCCGCCCGCATCCGGTGTGCGGCCGTCGAAGACGTCGTCGACCGCGCCTTCGCGCACCGCGAGCTGGTAGACGGCGAGCTGGGGGTGGCGGGCGACCTCGGGGCCGGTCGGTTTCTGTTTGCCGGTCTTGAAGTCGACGACGTACGCCCGTCCCTGCGCGTCCCGGGAGACGTGGTCCATGCTGCCGCGGATACGGACCTCGTAGGCGCCGGCCTGGAGGGTGCGGTCGAAGCCGTGCTCGGTGGCGACGGTGTCCCGGCCGCGGGTCTCGCGTTCCATGACGTGCCAACGCAGGAAGCGCTCCAGGGCGGCGCGCGCGGTCTCCTTTTCCTGGTGTGACTTCCAGGGGGCGTCGAAGGCGAGGGCGTCCCATACGGAGTCCAGGCGCTCCATCAGGACGGACAGATCGGCGGGTGTGCGGCCGGAGGCGACCTCGTCGGCGAGCACATGCACCACGTTGCCGAAGCCCTGGGCGGCGGTGGCCGGGGTGTCCGCCTTGACCTCGCGGCCCAGGAACCACTGGAGGGAGCAGGTGTGGGCGAGCTGGTCGAGGGCGCTGCCGGAAAGGACGACGGGACGGTCGCGGTCGCGGAGCGGGACGGTGCTGTGGGTGGGTTCGTACAGGCCCCACCAGGTGTCCGGGTGGGCGGCGGGTACCAGGGGGTGGTGGTCGTCGTCGTGCAGGGCCGCCAGTTTCGCGAGCCGCTGGGCGGCGGCCTCGCGCAGCGCCGGGGTGGCGGCCGGGTCGACGGTGGTGGCGCGCAGCTCGGCGACGAGCGCGGCCACCGAAAGGGGGCGGCGCGGGCGGCCGGTGACGTCCTGGGGGGTGACACCCAGCTCGGTCAGGAAACGGGACGGCTGGTCACCGTCGTCGGCCGGGGCCTTCACCGCGGTGACGACCAGGCGTTCGCGGGCGCGAGTGGTGGCCACATAGAACAGCCGGCGTTCCTCGGCGAGCAGCGCGCCCGGGGTGAGCGGCTCGGCCAGGCCGTCGCGGCCGATCCGGTCGGCTTCCAGGAGCGAGCCGCGCCGGCGCAGGTCGGGCCAGAGGCCCTCCTGTACGCCGGCGACGACGACGAGCCGCCATTCCAGGCCCTTGGCGCGGTGCGCGGTCATCAGCCGTACGGCGTCGGGGCGCACGGTGCGGCGGGTGAGGGTGTCGGCGGCGATGTCCTGGGCGTCCAGTTCCTCCAGGAAGTTGAGGGCGCCGCGGCCGCCGGTACGTTCCTCGGCGCGGGCCGCGGTCTCGAAGAGGGCGACGACGGCGTCCAGATCCCGGTCGGCGTTGCGGCCGGCGGCGCCGCCGCGGTGGGCGGCCCGTTCCAGGCGCTGCGGCCAGGGGGTGCCGTTCCACAGCTCCCACAGCGCCTGCTCCGCGGTGCCGCCGCCGGCCAGCAGTTCGCGGGCCTTGCGCAGCAGCAGACCGAGCCGCTGGGCGCCGCGCGCGTAGGCGGGGTCGTGGGCCACCAGGCGCTGTGGTTCGGCGAGCGCCTGGGCGATCAGTTCGTCGGAGGGGCGGGGAAGTGCCTGCCCGGCGGCCCGTTCCTCCTCGCGCAGGGCGCGGCCCAGCCGGCGCAGATCGGCGGAGTCCATGCCACCCAGGGGGGAAGTCAGCAGGTCCAGGGCGGTTTCGGCGTCGAGCCGGCGACGGGTGGCGTCACCGGGGTCGGCCGCGCCGGACGGGGCGTGACCGGGCGCGGCCTCGGCGGACGGGACGTCACCGGGGTCGGCCGCACCGGACGGCGCGTCACCGGGAACGGCCTCACCGGACGGCGCGTCACCGGGAAGAACGGCCTCGGCAGACGGGACAGCCCCGGGGTCGCCCTCAGCGGACCGTCGGTCGCCAGGGCCGTCCTCACCGGACGCCGAGCCATCAGTTGTGCCTCCACCGGACACAGTGACCGAAGCGACCGGAGCAACCGGAGCAACCGGAGACACCGGAGACACCGGAGCGTCCTGCCCCAGCGCGGCCTGTGCCGCCGTCCGCAGCGCCGTCAGCAGGGGGGCGACCGCGGGTTCATGGCGCAGCGGCAGATCGTCGCCGTCGATGTCGAGGGGAACCCCGGCGGAGGTGAGCGCACGGCGTACGGCGGGCAGCGAACGCCCCCCGGCGCGGACAAGGACGGCCATCTCGCGCCAGGGCACGCCGTCTTCCAGGTGGGCGCGGCGCAGGATGTCGGCGATGTTGTCGAGTTCGGCGCCGGGTGCCGGGTACGTGTACACCTCGACGCGGCCGCCGTCCCGTACGGGCACGGGCTCGCGGTGGGCGCGTACCTGCCGGGCCGGGAGGCGGGTGAGCGGCATCCGGCGGGCCAGCAGCCGGGTGGCCGCGAGCAGGGCGGCACCGGAGCGCCGGGAGGTGCCGAGTACGGCCACGGGGGCGGGGGTGCCGTCGCCGCGCCGGAAGGTCTCGGGGAAGTCGAGGATGCCGTTGACGTCGGCGCCGCGGAAGGCGTAGATCGACTGATCCGGGTCGCCGAAGGCGATGAGGGTGCGTCCCGGCGAGCCCGGCCGTCCCGCCGCTCCGTGATTGCCGGCGAGCGCGCGCAGCAGCCGTACCTGGGCGACATCGGTGTCCTGGTACTCGTCGACATAGACCGCGTCATAGGCGGCGGCCGGCTGCGCCGCGGCATCGGTGCGCTCGGCGAGCAGCACCGCGCGGTGCACCAGCTCGGCGTAGTCCAGTACGCCCTGGCCGTCCAGGACGTCGAGGTACTCGGCGAGGAAGGCGGCCGCGGCGCTCCAGTCGGGGCGTCCGGTGCGCCGGGCGAAGGCGCCGAGGGCATCGGGGCCCAGGCCCAGTTCGCGGCTGCGGGCGAGCACCGCACGGACCTCGTCGGCGAAGCCCCGGGTGGTCAGGCAGGCCCGCAGTTCGTCCGGCCAGCTGACCCGGGCCCGGCCGGTGCCGGCCAGCTCCGCCTGTCCTTCGAGGAGTTCGCGGACGGCGAGGTCCTGCTCGGGTCCGGACATCAGCCGCATCGGGTCGGCGAAGAGGTCGGCGTCCTGGTGGGCGCGGACCAGGGCGTAGCAGAAGGAGTGGAAGGTCGTCGCCTGCGGGATGCCGGCCCGCGGCCCGCCGCCCCCCGTACGCGCAGGCCCGTCGGGCCGTCCCTCCGGATCCGTCAGCCGGGCCGCGAGCCGGTCGCGGAGTTCGACGGCGGCCTTGCGGCTGAAGGTGAGGACGAGGATCCGTTCGGGGTCGGCGCCGTCCTGCACCCGGCGGGCCACCGACTCCACCAGCGTGGTCGTCTTTCCGGTGCCCGGTCCGGCCAGCACCAGCAGCGGCCCGTGGCGGTGGTCAACCACGGCGCGCTGGGTTGCGTCCAAAACAGGAGGAGCCACCCGCCCCGGCGGGGTACGCACCAGCCGGTACGTGCCGGCGGCACCCCGCGGCGCGGCCCGGTGGGGCTGCGTCTGCGGGCTGGCCGAGAAGGAGGAACTCACGTGGATCGCCGGTCCTGAGGAGGTGCTCGTCGTGGTGCGTGGGTGGTGCGTGGGTGGTGCGCGGTGCGGTGCGGTGCGCGGTGCGGTGCGCGGTGCGGTGCGCCGCGGGCCGGTGGTCCGGCTGCGCGGCGCGCGGCGGGTCCGTCGTCGGGACGGCAGTGCCCGACGCTACGCCAGGTGGTACCCGGGCCGCCGCGCCTCCCCCGGCCCGTCGCGCGATGCCGTCGGCGCTACGGAGCCGTGCCGCCGTCCTGGCGCCCGTCCCAGCGGGCCCGCCGCATGTCGAGCCGCGGTATGTGGTCCTCGGCCTCCCGGGAAGCCGTCCGCAGCGGGGTGCCCTCGTCCCGGTAGTGCGCCAGTGCGCGCTGTTCATGGCCGGGCAGCAGGTGGCCGTCCGCGCGCACCACCCGCCACCAGGGCACCGCGGCGCCGTAGAGCGCCATCACCCGCCCGACCTGCCGCGGACCGCCCACCCGTCGCCCGCCGACACCGCCCTTCGCCGGAAGCCCTTCGGGCTGCCCCTCGTCTTCGGGCTGCCCCTCGTCGTCGAGCCACTCCGCGACATCGCCGTACGTCATCACCCGGCCCGCCGGGATCAGCTCGGCAACGGCCAGGACCCGTTCCGCGTATGCGGGGTATTCGGGGATTTCACCCGCCGCCGTATCTCCGGTCCCACTCATTCGGTCCATCCTGCCGCACGGCACCGACAATGGGATCGGACACACGGTCCCGTGCCCCCGGGAGGTCGGCGCCAAGGCGCCGCCGGGCCCGGTGCGGACCGGGCGTGCCGCTACCCGCACCCCCGAAATGCACCCTGATGCCCCCCTCCACCGGTCGGCCGTGCCACCATCTTCCGGACGGTGACTGGTGATACGAGATCAAGAAGAGACGGCCGAGCAGCAGGGTGCGGCGCCTCCACGGGAGGCGGGCGCCCCTGAGGCGCTGGCCGTCGACGCCACCGGCACCGCGCCCGGACCGGCCGCGCCGGCCGAGCGGCCGGAGCGGCCGCAGGCGGCACCACAGGGGAAGCACCAACGGAGGCCGGGCACGGCTTCCGCTACCGAAAAGGCGAGCACGATCGAGAAGGCCGAACGACCCGGGGCGTCCGAGAGGCCGGAAGAGCCCAAGGAGCCCGAGCCACCCGAGCGGCACGAGGAGGAGCGGAACAGCGACCAGCCCGAGCAGGGGCAGGACGGACCGGCGGAGCCCGGCCAGGGCGCGGAGCCGGCGTCCGGCGCGGCCCGGGGCAAGCCCCCCACGGGCTCGCACCGTTCCGACCTGAGCTCGGACGAGTACGGCGAGTTCCACGTCGACCGGGTCTCCGGCGACGAACCGCTGCTGCCCGCCCGGGTGCACCGGCCCGCCGACCTGCTGCGGCTGCTGCTCGGCATCGCCGGGATCGCGCTCGTCCTCGGGCTCGCCACCTTCGCCCACGGCACCACCCAGGGTCTGGCCCGGGACATCGGCACCGGCGCGAAGGCGGCGCCGCCGCTGCTGATCAACCTGGCGGGGCTCACCTCCAGCGTCGCGGTGCTGATCGTGCCGGTGGCGTTCGCCGTCGAGCGGCTGATCAAGCGGGACGGGCTGCGGATCGCGGACGGCGTGCTGGCCGCCGTCCTCGCCCACGGGGTGTCGCTGGCCGCCGACCTGTGGGTGGCCGACGCCGCGCCCGCCTCGATCCGGGCCGCGCTGACCCAGCCGCTCGACAACGGTTCGCTCTCCGCCCCGGTGCACAGCTATCTGGCGCCGGTGATCGCCTATATGACGGCGGTGGGGATGTCCCGGCGGCCGCGCTGGCGGGTCGCGATGTGGTGCGTGCTGCTGCTGGACGCGTTCGCGGTGCTGGTCGGGCGGTACACCACACCGTTCGCGATCGTCACGACCGTGCTGATCGGCTGGACCGTCGCCTACGGCACCCTCTACGCGGTCGGCTCCCCCAACGTCCGCCCCACCGGGCAGAACCTCCTCGCGGGGCTGCGCCGGGTCGGCTTCCACCCGGTCTCCGCGCTGCGGGCGGAGGACGCCACCACCACGGACCCCTCCGATCACCCCGACCGCGGCCGCCGCTACCTCGTCACTCTGGAGGACGGCCCGCCGATCGATGTCACCGTCGTCGACCGCGAGCAGCAGGCACACGGCTTCTTCTACCGGGTGTGGCGCCGGCTGTCGCTGCGCGGCATCAACCAGCGCCGCAGTCTGCAGTCGCTGCGCCAGGCGCTGGAGCAGGAAGCGCTGCTGGCGTATGCGGCCATCGCGGCCGGCGCCCACGCCCCCAAGCTGATCGCCACCTCCGAGCTCGGCCCGGACGCGGTGATGCTGGTCTACGAGCACATCGCCGGCCGGACCTTCGACTCGCTGGCCGACGAGGAGATCACCGACGCGCTGATGCACAGTGCCTGGCGGCAGGTCGAGGCGCTGCAGTCGCGGCGGATCGCGCACCGGCGGCTGGTCGGTGACGCGCTGCTGATGGATCGTTCCGGCACTATCGTGCTGACCGAGCTGCGCGGCGGTGAGATCGCGGCCGGTGATCTCGTGCTGCGGATGGACATCGCCCAGCTGCTGGCCACCAGCGGGCTGCGGGTCGGCGCCGAGCGCGCGGTGGCCGCGGCCGTCGAGGTGCTCGGCCCGGACGCGGTCGCCGACAGCCTGCCGCTGCTGCAGCCGATCGCGCTGAGCCGTACCACCCGGGCGACGCTGCGTCAGCTGGCCCGGGAGCGCTCCAAGCGGGAGCGCGAGGCGGTGCTGGAGGCGTCCCAGGCCGCCAAGGAGGCGCGGGAGGCACGCGAGGCGGCGGGCCCCAAGGACCGCAAGACGATACGGGCCGAGCGGCATGCGGAGAAGAACGCCGAGAAGCGGGCGCTGGACGAGGCGTCGGAGGAGGCCCGCGAGGAGGATCTGCTCGCCCAGATCCGCCGGCAGGTGCTGCTGATCCGTCCGACGGCGGTGATCGAACCGGCCCGTCTGGAGCGGCTGAGTCCGCGCATCCTCATCAGCTGGATCGCCGGGGCCTTCGCGGTGTATCTGCTGCTGTCGCAACTCACCAACTTCAACCTCGGCGATGTGATCAGCGAGGCCCAGTGGGTGTGGGTGCTGGTGGCGATGTTCTTCTCGGCGCTGACGTACATCGCGGCGGCGATGAGCCTGCTGGGGTTCGTCACGGAGAAGGTGTCGTTCGTCAGGACGGTCATCGCGCAGATCGCGGGCAACTTCGTGAAGCTGGTGGCGCCCGCGGCAATCGGCGGTGTGGCGCTCAACACCCGCTTCCTGCAGCGCGCCGGGGTCCGTCCGGGTCTGGCGGTGGCGAGTGTCGGTGCGTCCCAGCTGTTCGGTCTGGGCAGCCACATCCTGCTGCTGCTGACCTTCGGCTATCTGACCGGCACCGAGCAGACCCCGACGATCTCGCCGTCCCGTACGGTCATCGCCGGACTGCTGACCGTGGCCGTACTGGTCCTGATCGTCACCGCGGTGCCGGCGCTGCGGAAGTTCGTCTCGACCCGGGTGCGCTCGCTGTTCGCGGGGGTGATCCCGCGGATGCTGGACATCCTGCAGCGGCCCGGGAAGCTCGTCACCGGCATCGGCGGGATGCTGCTGCTGACGGCGGCGAACGTGATGTGCCTGGACGCCTCGATCCGGGCGTTCGGCGGCGGCGACAAGATCAGTTACGCGAGTATCGCGGTCGCCTTCCTCGCCGGTAACGCGCTGGGATCGGCCGCGCCGACGCCGGGCGGTGTCGGCGCCGTCGAGGGCGCGCTGATCGGTGCGCTGACGTTCGCCGGGCTCGCCGCCGACACGGCGTTCCCGGCGGTGCTGCTGTTCCGGCTGATGGTCTTCTGGCTGCCGGTGCTGCCGGGCTGGCTGGCCTTCACCTATCTGACGCGCAAGGGCGAGATCTGAGCGGCGGCCGCCGCCGTACCGGCCGGGGCCCCGCGCCCGTACGCGCAGCGCAAAGGCGCCGGTCCGTGGTGAACGGACC